>CAYRQL010000004.1:0-99465 GCA_964426525.1 uncultured Actinomycetota bacterium
TTTGGCAATGCTTTTCTTTTACTAATCGATTAGAAAAATTCAGCGCTTAAAGGAGTCAGCTACTTCTTTCTGGATTTAGCTTTCATTTTTGCACCTTATTTTATAATTCTGGTTGAAACTTCTTTTAACTGAATTACCATAATATCAGCTTTAACTGGCTTTTTGTTTTTAATTGACGGGCTAAAATTTCAAAATAAAACCAGTCAATAGCCGCGCCTTCATTTAATTTTGCTCAATTCAATCTCCTCTGAGGTAATTGTGGTAATTCTTTGCTAAAATAGCATTCAAATGGATAAAGATATAGTTTTTTTGGATGAAGTGTTAAAAGCCAGCCGAGAGCAAACCCGCCAGTGGCATCGAGATCATGTTAACACTGCTTTGGTTACTCTTCTTTCCTTACTAGATTTTGACCGGCCTTATGTTAAAGCTGAGGGTGTTCGTGTTTGGGATTCTGAAGGGCGTGAATATTTTGACTTTTTAGGTGGTTATGGCTCACTGAATATCGGTCATAACCATCCAAAAGTCTGGGAAGCAATAGAAAAAGTAAAAGGGAGACCAGCCATTCTTCAGGCAACTTTAAGTCCTTTGGTGGGTGCTTTGGCCAAGAACCTGGCCGCTATCACTCCAGGTAAGTTAAAGCATACCTTTTTTTGTAACAGCGGGGCTGAGGCGGTTGAAGGGGCATTAAAAACCGCGCGAATAGCGACCGGCAAAAAGAAAATTATTTACACTGAAAACTCTTTTCATGGCAAAACTCTTGGTGCTCTTTCGGTAACTGGTCGAACAAAATATCAGCAGCCTTTTAAGCCTTTAATTCCGAATTGTTTTTCCATTCCTTATGGAGATTTGGATTCACTTGAGTTAGAGCTGCGAAGAGGCGATGTAGCTGCTTTTATTGTCGAGCCTATTCAAGGTGAAGGTGGCGTGGTTATCCCACCCGATGGCTACCTTAAGGGTGCTGAAGAGCTTTGTCATCGTTACGGCACATTATTAATTGCTGATGAAATACAAACGGGTTTTGGTCGGACCGGTAAAATGTTTGCTTGCGAACATAAAAATGTCGAACCTGATATTCTCTGCTTAGCTAAGTCTTTGGGTGGAGGGCTGTTGCCTATTGGCGCATTTATTACTACCGAAGAGGTCTGGAAAAAAGCATATGGGGGAATTAATACTTGTTTATTGCACACTTCTACTTTTGGTGGCAATCTTTTAGCTTGCTCAGCAGCTCTGGCTGCCATTGAAGTTTTGGTGAAAGAAAACTTGCCTAATCAGGCTGAAGAAAAAGGAGTTTATTTTCAAAACAAACTTAATGAATTAAAAGAAAAATATGAAATGATAAAAGAAGTAAGAGGTGTGGGTCTGATGATTGGCATTGAGTTTTATCAGCCTACCTCTGGGTGGTTAGAGAAAGTTTCCGGTGGAGCTTTCAATAAGCTTTCAGAAGAGTATTTTGCTTCGTTAGTGGCTTCTGAGTTACTTAATGAATATCAAATAATAACCGCTTACACTCTTAACAATCCCAATGTAATCCGTCTTCAGCCGCCGTTAGTAGTTGAGACAGAGCAACTTGACAGGGTAGTTTTGGCTTTAGACGAGATTTGCCAAAAATATCGGGGAGTTGGGCGCTTATTAGCCAAGACGGGCAAAGAGGTAATCAAAGGCCTGTTTAAAAGAAAATAAAACACCTCTTTTAGTTTTAAATTGGGAGAAGTTAGCACAGAAGCCTTTAGCGAGTGTGATTAAGTGAGCAAATTACTAACCAAAAATCAAATTCTTAACCTTAAAAGGATTTACTGGTTGCTAGCTTTTGAGTTTCTTATGATTTTATTTCTTTCGCTCTTTTCCAAGCCTTTTAGGGAATTAGGGCTTGTCAGCTGGTTGCCTTGGAAATTAGCAGCCTTTGATAAAGTTGGACGGGTGATTTTTGTTTATCATTCCCTGGCAATTCCTTTTGTTTGCGCGTTGCTTTACCTCTATTTTTTTCTTTTCGACCAGGATGATAAACAAATTGTTCAGTTAGCTACACCGGGATATATCTTGACTTCGATTGGCGGTTTAAGTTTTGCTTATCTTTATAAAAGCTGGTTATTGCACGGAATTTTTATTTTTGGTCTTTCTTTAGTTTTCTTTGCTGGCTTTCTTTTTTTAAGAGAGCTCTGGTTTAAGTTGAGAAAACAATTTTCCTGGGAGCAGTTAGCTTATTTTTTAACCACCCTTTTTGTATTAGTTTCAGTGATAATTGGAGCCAGTGTGGCTTCTTACTTTGGCAACGGCTTTCAGGCTTTTTTAGCTGAAGATGTTTTGCGAAGACCCCATAACCTTTTTCAGCGAGCTATCATTTCTCATCTTCATATCTTACTGGCTTTAATTGATGTTTTTTTACTTCTTTTAATAATTTCTGCTTTAAAATTTGGGGAGAAGCTTAAGAAGACACTGCTGATATTGATTATTACTGGAACAATTGTTGTAGCTTTCGGTACCTGGTCGGTGATGCTCTGGGAAGAGATTGCTCATAAAATTATTAACTTTGGCTCAGCTTTTCTTCTTTTGCCTGCTCTTGTTTTAGGTGTTTGGGGTTTGAAGGAAAGATGGCTGGATTCCCCGTGGTTTGGAGTTTTCTTTTATTTAATCGCGGTTAATTTTTTTGTTACTGCCCCGGGTGTTTATGTGGCTATTAATCTGGAAAAGTTTCGTCAACTCTCTTATGCAGCTGAAAGAACCTTTGCCGTTGGCCACTGGCATGTTTTATCTACAATAACTGCGGTTGTAGCTTTTTTACTTCTGGTAGCTTTAAGTTTAGATGGAAGAGCAAGGCAAGTTATTGGCTACCTGGCGACAATAGGTTCTACTCTGGCATTTTCGGCTGCTTTTTTTTATCAGTTTGGTCAAAAAACTATTCTCACAATGAAGTTTATTGACTTGGGTGTTTTGTTGGTTTTAGTTTCAATCGTTATTTATTTTTTTGCTGCTAGCCTGCTTTTAAAAAGCAAGTTTTAGTTTTTAATTTTAAATAACTTCCTTGATTTCTTGGTTTCAAATTTTCTGTGCTATCCTTAATTAGAGGATGAGTTGGGGGGATGATTTCAGTGGAAAGAATTAAAGTTTACGGTGCTGATTTAATATTAAAACAGGGGGACATTACTAAAGAAGAAGTTGATGCAATTGTTAATGCAGCCAACCCGAGTCTGATGGGTGGCGGTGGTGTTGACGGAGCCATTCATCGTGCAGGGGGACCAGAGATTTTACAAGAATGCATAAAGATAGCTGAGAAAATTGGCGGTCGGTTGACTCGCGGAGAAGCAGTGGCAACCACGGCTGGTAAGCTGAAAGCAAAATATGTAATCCACACTGCTGGTCCCATCTGGCAGGGTGGCGATAATAATGAGCCACAGATTTTGCGCAACTGCTATCGTAACAGTTTGGAAAAAGGTTTATCCTTAGGATTGAAAACCATAGCTTTTCCTTCAATTAGTACTGGGGTTTATGGCTATCCGGTTGATTTAGCCTCGCGGGTAGCAATTCAAACGGTGATTGATTTTTTAAAGGAAAAAGAGGGATATGAAGAGGTTAGGTTTGTTCTCTTTGATGACCAAACCTATCGGGCATACGTGCGAGCAGCCGAAGAAATAGCAAAAACAAGGTAGTTTCAAGTACAATTTTTTTATGAGATATTGTAATGGAAGATCAATCAGGAACTTGAAAGCTCTTTTTTATAAATGCCCCAACTGCGGTTACGAAGTTGAGATATTTTCTGATGAGGTTAAGAGAAAATGTCCCAACTGCAGCAAGTTTGTTTTTGCCAAGGGCGCCTCTTGCCTCGATTGGTGCCCGGCAGCCGAAGAATGCAAAAAATTAATGAAGGATTACCGCAGCAAAGAGAGCAAAGGTTAAACTTTAGCTTATTCTCAAAAAAAACTCTGGCGGTGTTCAGAATCAGTAGTTAGTTTGTTGCTCTTAATTAAAATCACTGATAACATATTGATTATGGACGAAAATGGAATTCCTAAAGAGCTTTTTGAGAAAGACCCGCGGATAAAGCCGGTTGAAGCAGTTCAAGTAACCGAAGAATCTCCAGATGCGGTTGAACAGGAAGTTGAAACCAAAGAGAAAGTAACCGAGGGAAAATCGGAAACTGATTTTGCAGAATCATTGGCGACCAAACCAGAGCTTTTAGAAAGCAAAAGCGAAGGCGAAATCAAACAAGATCTCAAATATACCCCGGTAATTGAGGTAGAGGAGTCATTAGAAAAAATTACCTCATTACCAACTATCGAGGCACCCCCAGCTCAGGCTAAACCATCCCGACCTCCTCGCTATTTTGAGTTTGAAGAGGAAAGCGGGCAACTCGTAAGGAGAGAAAATGTTTACGAGCCTCAATCATACGCTATCCCGGAAGCTGAAGACTTAGAGGAAACTGAAACTAAGCCAATTAATCCTCTTGTTTGGTTGGCAGTGGTAATATTCTTGTTAGTTCTGGTTTTTCTAATTTATCGCTTTGCCTTTTAGTAGCTATGTCACTTCTTAAAATCTGGCGCTTTACCCTTTTTTTATTTTTCCTTTTAATTCTGGCAAGCTGTGCTTCAATGAGCACTTCTTCAAGTTTTAAGCTTGAAGAGAATTTGAAAAATAGCTGGCGAAAGGAAAAGAAGCTGCTTAAAAAATTAAATGAAGCTCAAAATAAAGACTCAATTCGTTTGCTTCAGAAAGAAGTGAGAGAGATTGAGGATGAGTTAGGTAAAACTGAAAGTCTTTTGAAAGAAGTTGCTAAGAAAAAAAGCCTTTCAAAGTTAAAGATTAAGAAATATCAGGAGAGTTTTCTTTTACTGTCTGAAGTTGCCAGGGAAGTTGACTCGTTTTTAAGCTTTCAGTTGAGCTCAGAAGAAGAAAGTAAAATTTTAGCTGATCTTAGCTGGAGTTTGACTCTTTTGAGTGGCAAACTTGCTGGAAGTTATAACTTGATTTCTATTGGAAAGTTCAAAGAAGCAAAAGAGGGAATTCAACAAGCGAAAACTGAACTAAGTGCCTGCCGAGAGCTAATTAACCAGCTTAAGAGGAGGGTTTCCCTTGGTCTTGAGGAACTAAATAACCACCTTGACAAACTGGGATTTTTGATAAATATGGCTGAAAGTTTGACAGATAAAAAGGAAATAACCAAAGAGGAAAAAGTAAAGATGGCCAAAATAATGGAGGAAACCCTGGGGCCTTCATTTGATGTTCTCTCTCTTAGCGAATTAAACCGTGATGAGTTGGTTAAGCAGTTGAGTTCGAAACTCAAAGAGGTCGCTCAAAACCTGAACATCCGTTAGCTTCTGAATTTATCTTCAGCATATTTAGAAGTTCCAGGCCCAACGAGCGAGCTGAATAAATAGGTAAAACAGCTGAAAAGACGCGATAATTATAGTTGACTTCCAAATAAGTTCTTCTTTCATATTTAGAATTTTAAGGGTGGGGTGTGACAAAAAAGGAATTTTTTCGAAATTTTTGAGTTTTAATTTTATAAGTTTTGTTTTTATGTCTTCTTTTTCTTTTTTTCCGGCAGGAGGTATCTTTCCGGATTTAAGTCAAGATCGTAAAATAGCTCAGCTTCTTCTTTTAATTTGTTAGAGGTTGAGCGACCAAAAGCCATAACTTCTACCAGGTGGCCATGGTTTTTCAAATACTCTATCAAATCAACAAAGTCGCCATCGCCTGAGATTAAGACTACAACGTCGAGTTTGGGAGCCATTTTAATAATGTCCATAGCAATGCCGAGATCCCAATTGGCTTTTCGAGTGCCATCAGGGAAAATTTGAAGGTCTTTAGTTCTTACCTGAAACCCTGCTCGCAAAAGAGCCTCAAAAAAAGCCTTTTCCTCTTCGAAATCTGTTTTAACTACATAGGCGATAGCTCGTATAAGCTGGCGCTCGGAAACAGCATCTTCCAATAGACTAGAAAAGTTTACCTTTGAATTATAGAGAGCTCGGGCACTGTAGTATAAATTTTGAACATCAACAAAAACGCCAACTCGCTGGTATGGGTGTTTCATTAGCCTATTTTATCAGATGTTTCTGGTAAGAAGAAGTGTATTGTAAATGTCACCTAAAAATGTTAAAATAGTTACAAGGTGGTGAAGCGGATTGAAAAAGCTTGTGATAGGCGTCTTTATAGTCTTGGCACTCTTTTCATTCTTTATTTTTATTAGAAAAGGCACGAACAGAGCGGCTGACTTTGAAATAACCAAAAAGGCTATAGTCACATCTTCTACTAATCGTGCCATTGTAGAAGGTGTGGTTACCAACAAAGGCAAAAATGCCCAGATAGTAATAGTTAAGGCGAGATTTGAAGATGAAAGCGGTGCAGTTCTCGATGAGCCTTTTGTTTCTCTCAACAACTTTAAAGCCGGAGAAGAAAGAAAATTTAGAATTGAATCGCAGATTGACTACTATAAAGTGACTTCTTTTGAAGTTTTTATTGACGCGGCTCAGTAAATTAAGCGATATTTTATAGTCGATATTTTATAGTCTAAAGATTTCTTTGAAGTTGAATTAAGGCTCGTTCTTTTTTAAAATTTTAAGTTGCGAGCGGATGTGGCTCAGTTGGTAGAGCGTCACCTTGCCAAGGTGAAGGCCGCGGGTTCAAGTCCCGTCATCCGCTCCATTTTTTTGAAGCTTTCTATTTAGCGTTTTTTTGGGAGAAATAGCTATTATCAGTAGAGAAAGATCAGTTAGAGAAAAAATATTTTTTTTCGGGAAAATTCAGCATTTCTTTTGCAGGAAAGCTCAGTATTTGCAATCACAAACTATTTATTCTCGTATTATCGATAATATGAGGAAATATGTTTTTAGTTTTTAATTCCAACACGTTCTTACTAAAATGAAAGAAAACTTTTTGCTTTCAGGTTAACTGGTGAAGCAAAGTTTTGATGGCAAAGGGAATTAAGATTTGGTTTAATATCAGAACCGATAATTTTATAATTATTTAAAATAAAATTAATTATTTAATGGCTCCTGATTTATTTTAAAAGGCGGCGTAGCCAAGAGGTTAAGGCAGGGGTCTGCAAAATCCCGATTCGGCGGTTCAAATCCGCCCGCCGCCTCCAGCGAGGCTAATTTGGATAAAACAGTGGTTTCAAAAAGCAGAGGTTATCGGAATATTTTGTTGCTTGGCTTGACCAGTTTCTTTACTGATGTCTCAACCGAAATGGTTTATCCTATTATTCCTCTTTACCTGGTTACCAAACTTGGAGCTACTCCGGCTATTGTTGGACTCATTGAAGGAATAGCAGAAAGCATTGCTAGCTTACTAAAGGTTTTTAGCGGAGCAATTTCGGACCGATTAGGTCGAAGGAAGCCTTTGGCTGTTTTGGGTTACTCTTTTTCTTTGCTGGGCAAAGTTTTCATTTATTTGGCTTCCAGCTGGGGATTGGTAGGTTTGGGTCGGTTTGTTGATCGTTTTGGCAAGGGGGTTAGAACTGCTCCAAGAGATGCTTTAATTGCTGATAGTTCCGACCATAGGGAGAGGGGAAAAGCTTATGGTTTGCATCGGGCAATGGACACCGCCGGCGCCTTAATTGGAGTTTTATTAGCTTATTTCCTTGTGATTCGCTTGAAAAATGGTTATGAGCCGGTAATTTTGTTTTCTTTAATTCCAGCTTTTCTTGGTGTAATGGCTTTGCTTTTAGTTAAAGAGATAAATAAACATCGGCATGAGCGTTCAGGGGAAAAGCTCAAAATCAGTTGGAAAAACTTCTTGCTTCTTGACCGCCGCCTTCAAGCTTTTTTGTTAGTCAGTGCAGTTTTCACTCTTGGCAACTCCTCTAATCAATTTTTAATTTTGCGAGCTCAGAACTTAAAATTTTCGGTAGCTAATATTCTTTTGCTTTACTTGCTCTTTAATTTTAGTTACGCTTTTTCTTGCTATCCAGCTGGCATTTTGTCTGACAAGATTGGACGAAAAGGAATTATCGTTTTTGGCTATTTTTTCTATGGCCTGGTTTATTTAGGTTTTGCTCTTGCTCCTTCAACAGCCTGGATTATTGTTCTCTTCCTTTTTTACGGTTTTTATATGGGTTTAACCGAAGGGGTGGAGAAAGCTTTTGTTTCTGATTTAGCCCCAGTCTCCCAGAGAGCGACCTTGCTTGGCTTTCATGCAACCATTGTTGGCCTGGGTCTTTTTCCGGCTTCTTTAATTGCTGGGCTTCTATGGAATTTCATAGGTCCAGCTACTCCTTTCTACTTTGGTTCGCTGGCTGGTTTCCTTGCTGCAGTTCTTTTTTTAATTTTTATTTAGCTTTTTGTTAAAAAGGTTAAGCGATAACAATAGGTAATTTAATTTTTTTCCTTGTTAAAGTAGAATAATAGCGGTGGTTGCAGGAAAGACCATAAAGAGACTAGGAATTATGGGGGGTACTTTTAACCCCATCCATTATGGGCATCTGGTTACTGCTGAAGAGTCTTATTATGATTTCTCGCTTGATATAGTGATATTTATGCCTTCTGGCCATCCACCTCATAAAAAAGATGGAGAAATTGCTTTGGCTGAGGACCGCTACTTAATGACAGTCATCGCTACTGCTTCTAATCCGCATTTTTTTGTTTCACGCCTGGAAATTGAAAGACCCGGTCCTTCATATGCCATTGACACTTTGAGGGAGTTGCATCAGATTTATGGAAAGGATATAGAGTACTTTTTTATAACCGGAGCCGATGCCATTCTGGAGATTTTAACCTGGAAAGATTCGGAAAAAATCTACGAGATGTGTTCTTTTATTGCTGCTACTCGCCCAGGCTATTCACTAGAAAAATTTAAAGAACTCTCTCTGACTTCGCCTGAGAAAAATGCCAAATTGCCGAAAGTTTATTTTTTGGAAGTCCCGGCTCTGGCTATATCTTCAACCGATATCAGGCAAAGAATTAAAGCCGGTGAACCTATAAGGTATTTGGTTCCGGATGAGGTGGCAAACTATATTTATAAGAATGGACTTTATCGTTGAGGAAGATTAATTGAAAGTACCTTATTCATCTCGTCGGCGGGTTAGAAAGTATTTTGGCTCAAGAATTGCCAAAAGGCGAAAAAGAAAAATTGCCCAGCTTGCCACCTTTCTTGTTTTGTTGTTATTAATTGGGTTTTTGTTTACTTTTATCAGATTGCCAAAGAAAAAAACGGCTGGTTCAGTTAGCGTGTCTGGCCAAAAGGAAAAAAGCAAAACTTTTTTGGTTATTGGCTCGGAAAAAAAAGAGAAAATTAAGGAGCGATGTAACGGGCTGATTATCGCTTTGTATAATCCTACAAGTCAGGAAATAAACTCTTTCTACATTCCCCCAGAGCTGATACTGGAAACTGGTTCTTTTGGTATTGACAGAGTAGAGTCAGTTTTAACTGGTGGGGTGCCGCTGGCAATTTTGAGTGTCAGGAATCTTTTGGGAATTAAAATCGACCACTATTTTAAGATTCCAGCAAAAAAGCTCGAAGCCATCATCGCTTCCAGTGAATTTAGTCCTATAAAAGACTCAATCCAAAGTGATTTGACTTTGCGAGAGCGGAAAGCGTTTGTGGCCAAACTTTCTCGGGTTAAGCTGGAAAATAGCAAACTTCTTTCTCTCCCTTCACAAGAAGTGCGGATAGGCGATGAAAGGTTTTACCAACCAGATAGAGATGAGATTGAGCGATTAGTTGTACTTTACTGGGGGCGAGAATTTTCAGTTATTTCTCAGGCACCAAAGGTGATTATTTTAAATGGTTGTGGTCAGCCTGGGATTGGAGCTAAAGCAGCCGAAAAATTAATAAATGCTGGCTTTAGGGTAATGGATGTGAAAAACGCTAACTCGTTTGATTACCAAAACACCATAATTTCGGCTGGGGTAGAAAAGCAAAAATTAGCTGAGGAAGTTAATGAATTATTGGGTGTTGGATTGGTTAAACTTGAAGAAGGCGGGGGAACAGTGGTTGACTTGACATTGATTTTAGGCTGGGATTTCGCAAAGGCAGTAAAAGAGAAGTGAGGAAGGAGGCGTTTTTCTGGGAAGCAAAGAACTTGCTTTAAAGCTTGCTGAAGAAGTTGAAAGAAAAAAAGCCAAAGACATTGTATTAATAAAAGTTAAAGATTTTCTGTACTTAACTGATTATTTTTTGATTGCTTCGGTTGGAAGTTCACGTCAAATGCGCTCGATTGTTGAGGCAGTTAGAGGTCAAGCAAAAAATTCGAAAGCACCTTTTGTTAAAGTTGAAGGGAGTGAAAAATCAGGCTGGGTTCTTATTGATCTTGGTGAGGTGGTGGTTCATCTTTTTGAGGCTAAGCTTCGAGACTATTATCAACTAGAACGCTTATGGAAAGATGCACCAACAATTGTTTTTAAGAGGAAAAACGAAGATTGAGGAAGTAATGAGGACAAAAGAGGGTAATGTTGTTTTGTTATTAATTTTTCCCAAGAAAGGGGATTTTTTATGGAGGGAAAGTTAGAACACTTTGATCTTACGGAAGTAATCGCAGCTTTATCAAAAGCTGGTCGTCGAGGCTGTATAAAAATTTCCTATTCTGAAGGAGAAGGCGAAGTTTATTTTAAAAAAGATTGGTTAACTAAGATAGCAATCAGTCCTAACCCGGTTCCCTTCGGGAATAGACTGGTGAGAAAGAAGGTTATAACTCGAGAACAATTAGATGATTTACTAGATGAAAAAACAATAAATGAACTTCCTGAACCATTAGGAGTATTGATGGTTAGAAAGGGCTGGGTTGAAGGAGAAAAATTAAAAGAATATCTTAAAGAACATGTAAAAGAGTGTTTTTTTCTTCTTTCAACCAAAAAGGATGGAGAATTTGAGGTTTTAGAGAAAGCGGCTGAACCAGAGGAAGAGCTAATTCAAATTGATGAGCTGGTAGCAGCGATGCAGGAAATGACTGGTAAGATTAAAGAAATTAAAAAAGAAATTTCTTCTATTAGGACAATTGTAAAAAAGAACTCATTTGCAAAAGCAAGTGACTTATCAGACGATGAAGAAAAACTTTTCTTTTCCTTTCTTGACGGCGAAAAAAGCCTGGAGGACATTCAGCGGCAAGGAGGTTTTACTGAATACGAAACCTTTGTCTTGGCTTACGAACTTTTAGAAAAAGGGTTTATTGAAGTGGTTAATGATTAAGTGTGTAATTTCTTTAAACTTATAGCCTGAATTGACTCGAAAGTGACTTCAACTTATAATTTTATTTCATTCTAAAGGTTAGTTTGAGCTTTAACAGTGTGGGGACGTAGCTCAGTCTGGGAGAGCGCATCCTTGGCGTGGATGAGGTCGTGGGTTCGAGTCCCATCGTCTCCACCAAATTTAACTTTAACGGAATTTGGGGAAGCGGGGTTAAACTAACCGTGGTATTTGGACTGCTAAACAAAACTTTTCACCAGGCCTAAAATGAAAAATACTTTTTAAGTTTTGTTTATATAGCTCTATGGAACTTAAAAAGATACTAAAAAGCTTTTTGGTAATTGGGGTTAGATTTAGTTTTTAAGTCTTATTGGGCAATGTTTTAATATTTGGCGAAATTGTCTTAATGTATTAGTATATTAATACAGTGTTGATTTTAAAGTCCTTGAGGTTAAGGGTAAATGCAAATTCAGGAGTACCCGTTTACTGGCAGGTGAAAGAGGAGATAAATCGCCTGGTGAGCCTGGGGTTGTTAAAAAAAGGAGAGAAGTTGCCTTCGGTGCGAGAATTGGCGGTAGCTTTGCGAGTGAATCCAAACACCATTGCTAAAGCTTATCAAATTCTAGAAAAAGAAAAGGTAGTGGCCACTCAAAAAGGGAAAGGGACTTTTGTCAGAAAAACTTCGGTTTTAAATAGAAAGAAAAAGATTAAAAAACTATTAGAGAAGTTTTTTTTGGAAGTCGAGATGGCTGGTTTCAGCCGTGAGGAGGTGTTAGTTTTGATAAATGAAGAGTTAAAGAAGGGAGGAAAAAAGTGAATGCAATAGTAACAAACAACTTGACCAAAGATTACCCTTCAATTCGTGCTTTAAACTCTCTGAATCTGGAAGTTCCTCGTGGCTCTATATTTGGTTTTTTAGGTCCAAATGGGGCTGGCAAAACTACAACTATTAGGCTTTTGTTAGGCTTAATTTTTCCGACTTCGGGGGAAGCAGAGGTGCTGGGAGAAAATCCGTTTACTTCTTATCAGTACAAGGAAAAAGTTGGTTATGTTTCGGAAAATCGGGTTTTTTATGAGAACTTTAAGGTAGATGAGTTAATTTCTTTTACTCAGGGTTGCTATCAAAGCTGGAGTAAGGAAAGAGAAGAGAAGTTGATTAAACTTTTTGATCTACCACTCAATCAGAGAGTTAGGAATCTCTCAAAGGGAATGAAGTCACAACTGGCTTTTGTTCTTGCTTTTTGTCATCAACCTGAACTTTTAATTCTTGATGAACCAACCGAAGGGATGGACCCTTTAACCCGGCGAGATTTTTTAACCACCTTATTGAGTGCGGAAGCAATTGAAGAAACCACAGTGTTTATCTCCAGTCATCTCTTAAATGAAGTGGAGAGAGTAGCAGATTGGGTGGGCTTGCTTCATAAGGGAAAACTTATTCTCAATACAGCTCTGGATGAGCTTAAAGAAACCGAGTTTGAAGTTGAAGTAGCGTTCGCCAAACCCCCCGTTATAGAAGAAATTAAAAACATTTCCGGGGTAATCTCGGCTGAAAAACAGGGCGAACAGTGGGTATTAGGTTATCAAGGGAAGAAAGAAAAACTCCAATCTCAGCTTTCTCTTTATGAACCAACTTATTTGAATTTTAACCCATTAAACCTTGAAGAGATTTTCTTTCGTTATGTTGGAGAGGAAAGAGTGGATACAAAGAGAGGAGGAATTGAAAATGAGGCTTAACTTGATAAAAAAAGAACTAAAAGAAGTTAAACTGGTTATTCTTGTTTCTCTGGCTTTTCTTATATTAACCGCTTTTTTGATTCATTTTACTTACCCCTTGATGAAAGAGCTAACTAAACAACCTATTCCTGAAACCCCTTTTTTACCTGAGGACCTATCTCAACAACTTTCGATGCTCGCAAATTACCGGGTTTACATCTGGTCGCAGTGGTTTCCCAAAAATCTCCTTCAGGTGCTAATGATAGTGGCTCTAATTTTAGGTGCTTCTGCTTTAGCTGGAGAGAAATCTCGTAAAACCTGGGAGTTTTTGCTCACCAAACCTTTTAGCCGTAGGGAAATATTCTGGTACAAGATTAAAACGCGCCTGGCAATAATTTTTTCTTTAAGTTTTCTTTCATCCGCTTTTTACCTTTTAATTTTGGGTGTTTTTAAGTCTTCAGTTTTTTCTCTCTGGCGAGGTTTTTTTCTGGCAAGTCTGGCTGTTTTTGGTCTGGTCGCTTTAGTTTTTTCCTTGGCTGTTCTTTTTTCAGCTTTCTCCAGTCGCCCGCTTTACGCTGGGGGTTTTGCATTTTTTGTTGTTCTTTTGTTTTCCATTATCAGCCCATTAATAGAGAAAAAAATCCCTGACTATTTACGAATTTCTTCACTCACCACTTACCAGGTTTTTTTAAGCTCCGACTTTCCCCTTCGGGTGTTTTTGATAGTTTTGCTGATAGCAATGATTTTTCAAATAGCTGCGATGTTTTTTTGGGAGAAGCAAGACCTGATTTAATATTCTGATAAGAACCAGTTTTTTGAAGTAAAATAGTAACTCGCATGACCGAGTTTAAATTTGATGTCTTAAAAAAAGATAACCAGAGTTCAGCACGGGTTGGAAAAATTCTTACTGCTCATGGTGAAGTGGAAACACCATGTTTTATGCCGGTTGGCACTAAAGGAGCGGTAAAAACCCTTTCTCCGCGAGATTTGAAAGAAGTTGGAGCCCAGATGATTTTAAGTAATACTTATCACCTTTACCTTCGGCCCGGACCTGATTTAATTGAGAAGAGTGGTGGTTTGCATAAGTTTATGAGCTGGGAAGGTCCTATTTTAACCGATAGTGGTGGCTACCAAGTTTTCTCTCTAAGTCGACTTCGAAAACTAAACGACGAAGGGGTGGAGTTTCAATCAATCATTGATGGTTCCTGGCACTTTTTTACTCCTGAGAAAGTGATGGAAATTCAAGAGAAGCTGGGAGCTGACATCATTATGGTTCTTGACGAATGCCCGCCTTATGAAGCCAGCAGAGAAGCCGTTAAGGAAGCAACTGAGAGGAGCTGGATGTGGGCAAAGAGATGTAAAGAAGCTAAAAAAGATAACTATCAAGCATTGTTTGGCATTATCCAGGGGGGGTTTCACAGGGATTTAAGAAAAGCAAGTGTTGAAGAAACAGTCAAAATTGGTTTTGTCGGGTATGCTCTGGGAGGAGTCAGCGTTGGCGAGCCAGTAGAGCTGGGCAGAGAGATTATTTTTTACACTACTGAACTTTTGCCGCAAAATCAGCCTCGTTATTTAATGGGCGTTGGAGACCCCACCGGCTTGCTGGAGGGGGTTGAAGCAGGCATTGATTTGTTTGATTCAGCTTTGCCTACTCGCATTGCTCGCGGTGGAACGGTTTTCACTCGTCAGGGGAAGTTAAATTTGCGAAATCAGGTTTATAAAGAGGATTTCTCTCCTCTTGAACCTGAATGTTCTTGTTATGCTTGTAAAAATTTTTCCCGAGCTTACCTACGCCATCTGTATCTTTCAGATGAAATTTTAGCTCATCGTCTTTTAACCTTTCACAACCTTTATTTTCTCTTCGCTTTGACCCGCGAGATAAGAGAGAGTATTATTGAGAGTAAATTTCAGGTTTTCAAGAAAGATTTTTTAAGCCGATACAAAGAAAATAGGCTTAACAAAAAATAAACGTTTTTATTTTGGGAGGTTAAATGGAAGATTTTATTTCTTTAGTATTGCCAATATTTATTGTTACCTTAGCTTATTTTCTTTTTCTCTATCCCCAGCGAAAAAGAATGAAAGAGCATCAGAAACTACTTTCTCAACTTCAAGTTGGTGATTTAGTTGTAACGGCTGGCGGAGTAATTGGCCGGGTTTTAAGTGTTTCAGCCCGAACTTTAGTTCTTGAGTCAGCAGGTGTAAAACTAAAACTACTTAAAGAAGCAGTGATTCAGAAAATTGACGATAACAATGACCTCATTTAGCAATTTTTCTTTTTTTCAGAAAGTAAAAAATGATTTAGAAGTCAAAACCTTAATTGAACAGGCTGACCAGTTTTTAAAAACCATTGGCTATACTGACCATGGTTTTAATCACGCTGAAATCGTGGCTGAAAGAGCAGCTGAAATTTTTTCTCAACTTGGCTATCAATCCAAATACCAGGAGCTGGCACTTGTAGCTGGCTTTCTTCATGATATTGGTAATGTGGTGGGTCGAGCTCCTCACGCTCCATCGGGAGCCATTTTAGCCTATCAAATCTTAAGAAGACTGGGGATGGAAGTTGAAGATGCTTCCCTGGTAATGCAAGCTATTGCTAATCACGATGACGATAACGGAGACATTTCTCATCCTTTAACCGCTGCTTTAGCTTTGGCTGATAAGTCTCATGTTCATCGCAACCGGGTTAGAAACCCGGATAATCTGGCTTTTGACATTCACGATCGAGTTAATTTTGCAGCTTGCAGCTCATCATTGGAGGTAGATAAAAAAAACAAAAAAATTACTTTAAAGATTAAAATAGACACCAGGATAAGCAGCGTAATGGAGTATTTCGAAATCTTTCTTTCTCGAATGACTCTTTGTCGGGAAGCAGCCGAAGTATTGGGATGTAAATTCAGCCTGGTTATTAACGAGACAGAATTGCTATAATAAGCGTTAATTTTTTCTTGAAGGAGGCAAGTTGAACAAGCGCCAAAAGTATTTGTTATCGGTTTTTTTTGTTCTGGGCTTAGTTCTTACTTCGGTTTACCTGATTTATCCTCCAGCTAAATCTACTCGTCTGGGTCTGGATTTAAAAGGAGGTCTTCATATTGTTTTAACCGCTAAGCCTTCTGCGAAAGCACCAGTAACCGAAGAGACAATGGAGCGAGCTAAAGTAGTAATTCAGGAAAGAATTAACAAATTAGGAGTGAGCGAACCAGAGATTTCCCGTCAGGGCTCAAACAATATCCTGGTTCAACTTCCTGGAGTGAAAAACCCACAGGAGGCTCTGGATATTATTGGAAAAACAGCTTTGCTTGAATTTCGACCGGTAACTACTTCAACTGCTGAAGGGTTGGTTTTAGGTGAGACCTTGTTGACTGGCCAATATGTGAAGGATGCAGCAGTTGGGTTTGATGACTTTGGAAAGCCTAAGGTGGAGATGGAGTTTACACCAGAAGGGGCTAAAAAGTTTGACCAGATAACTGCAGCAATGGTTGGAGAGCGTTTGGCAATAGTTCTTGATTACAACCCAAAGGGGAAGACTGACGAGGAAAAAGGGATAATTTCGGCTCCCCGAGTCAATGAAAGAATAAGTGGAGGACGAGCTGAAATAACTGGTGATTTTACAGTTGACTTTGCTAAAAAGTTGGCCCTTGTTCTGCAGACCGGGGCTTTGCCAGTTAAACTTGATGTGTCTGAAAGTCGAACTGTTGGCCCCACTCTGGGAAGCGACTCGCTTCGAGCAGCTTTAATAGCTGGCATAGCTGGCTTAATCGCAGTAGTTATTTATATGATTTCCTTTTATCGGCTCCTTGGGCTTATAACGGCTGGCGCTCTTACAGTTTTTACAACTCTTTTTTGGGGAGTGATAGTGGCAACCAATAAGTTCACTCCTTTAGGCTGGACGCTAACATTACCCGGCATAGCTGGTATCATCCTTTCCATTGGTGTAGCCGCTGATTCCAGCGTTGTTATATTTGAAAGAGTTAAGGAAGAGATAAGGTTAGGAAAAACTTTTAAGCAAGCTGCTGACAAGGGATTTACCTTTGGTTTTAAAACGATGGTTGTTGCTGATATTGTTACTTTAATAGCAGCTTTAATTCTAATCTGGCAAGGGGTAGGCGCAGTCAGAGGCTTTGCTATTTCTCTTTCAGTTGGAATAGGAATTGATTTGTTTACCACCTTTTTCTTCACTCGCCCCCTCCTAGCACTTTTTTCTTCAAGTGAAGCTTTAAATAAGTCACTTCTCTTAGGAGCTCAAAAGGAGGTGGCTTAAATTGAAATTCGAGTTTATAGAAAAAAAGAACTATTGGTTTATTCTTTCCGGAATAATAATTCTGGCTGGTATTGTTTCTCTTTTCTTGCGGGGATTGAACTATGGTTTAGAGTTTAAAGGCGGCGTCTTTTTTGACCTGGCTTTTAAGGAAGAAGTAAAGATTGAGGAAATTAGAAAATCACTTGACCAGCTTGATTTAGGTTCCAGCGTGATTCAGTTGGTAAACAAAAAAGAAGTTTTAATTCGAACTCGTCCTCTAACCAAAAGTTTACAAGATAAGGCAATTAAGAAGCTTCAAAGTGACCTTGGAGAGCTCGAGATACGTGATTTAAAAAATGTCAGCGCTTCTTGGGGCAAAGAAATCACCCGCGCTTCAATTATTGCTCTTCTCCTTTCTCTGGCTGGGATTTTAATCTATGTCAGCTTTAAATTCGAGTTTAAAATGGCGATTTCTGCCATTATTGCTTTGATCCACGACTTACTGGTGGTAATAGGGGTTTACTCAATAGCTGGCAAAGAGGTCTCTCCAGCTACAGTCGCGGCGGTTCTTACCATTCTGGGTTACTCCCTTTATGACACTATTGTTATTTTTCATCGAATTCAGGAAAACTCCCGGAATATTGGGAGGAGAACTTATGGAATGATGGTCAACGACTCTGTTAATCAAGTGCTGGTAAGGTCAATAAATACTTCTCTGACTTCAATTTTACCGGTAGTTTCCATACTTATTTTTGGAGGAGAAACTCTCAAAGACTTTGCTTTTGCTCTTTTTGTTGGGCTGTTAAGCGGAGCTTATTCTTCAATCTTTACTGCCAGCCCGATACTGGTAATTCTTAAAGAAACTGAACCTTTATATAGGAATTTAAAGAAAAAATATGGTAAAAATATGGTAAAATAGCCTCGTAGGAGGTGAAAAAAATGAAAAATCTCTTCGAGAAAGGGCTATATGCTTCTTTGGGTTTCTGGCTTTTAATTCATGAAAAGGCTGATGAGCTAATTAGAGAAATGATTAAGAAGGGAGAAATGGCTCCTGAGCAAGGAAGAAAGTTTCTTGATGAGTTAAGTGCTCGAGTCAATCAAGAAAAGGAGTCTCTTAAAGACCGGGTTGTAGATTTAGTGCAAACTTCACTAAAAGATGTTTTCGTTACCAGAGAAGAATTTGATAGACTTTTAAAGAAAGTTAGCGATCTGGAAAAGAGTCAGGGGACGAAGAGTCAAGCTTCGGCCAGTCGCAGAGCCTCAAAAAAATAGCAAATGGCGGTTTAACGGGGGCGAAAAAACATCGTTTTTCCAGCTAGAAGACGAAACATTGTAAGGCTTCGCAAAATAACTCAAATAGCTATAAAAAATGGTTTGGGTTTTTTTGTTGAAAGCCTGGGGCTTCAACCTAAAGCTTTTCGCGAGCAAGAAGGATTAACTGACCAGCAAATAATTGGCCGCCGTTTACGCCGTTTTTTAGAGGAGTTGGGTCCAACTTTTATCAAAGTTGGGCAGCTTTTAAGCGTTCGTCCTGACCTTGTGCCACCGGATGTTTTATTTGAACTTGAGAAGCTACAGGACAGAGTGGAGCCTTTTTCTTTTGAACGGGTAGAAAAGATTTTTAAAGAAGAGTTTGAAACCAACATTTCTCAAGTTTTTAAGAAGTTTGATCCAGAACCCATTGCTTCTGCCTCCATTGGCCAGGTTCATGTAGCATATTTGCAAGATGGGTCGAAAGTAGCAGTTAAAGTTCAGCGCCCGGAGGCTAAAGAAATAATTGAGGCTGACATAGACTGGCTTTTTTTTGCTGCTGATCGACTTCAAAAAAGAATTCCCCATCTTGATTTGCGTGGTTTAATTTCGGAGTTTTCGGATTCTTTCCAAAGGGAGCTTGACTATCGAGTTGAGGCTCGCCATATTGACCGCTTTCGACACAATTTTCGGGAAAACGGTGTTTTAAAAATACCGCTTGTTTACTGGAAATACACTTCAAGAAGAGTTTTAACAATGGAGTTTATCGAAGGAACCAAGGTTGATGATTTAGCCACGCCAGAGAAAATGGGAATCGACACTTATTACCTGGCGATTGAGGGAGCCAAAGCTTTTATGAAACAGGTTCTGGAAGATGGTTTTTTTCACGGCGACCTTCACCCGGCTAATATTTTAATTACTCCTGAAGGGAAAATTGCTTATCTTGATTTTGGCATTGTTGGCTGGCTTTCTGATGAAGAAAAAGAAATAATAGCCCGTCTTTTAATGGGTATCATCAGGCAGGATGTTGAGATGATAATTAATGAAGCAAAAAATCTCGGGGTTACCATTCCTACTGAAAACCTGCCTTCAATGCGCCGTGACTTAAAAGAAATTGTTGATGCGTACTATGGTAGAACTTTAGGGGAGATGTCGATTGATATCATCGGAAGGGAGTTTTTGAACCTAATTTATCGTTACAAAATCAGGATTCCTCAGCAATACGCTTTGTTGGCTAAAGCTCTGATTACGGTGGAGGGGGTGGCTAAAAAACTATATCCACAAATTAATATAATTGAAGTTGCAAAACCTTATGTTACTGAGTTAATGCGGCAAAAGTTTGGTCCAGAAAAAATGGCTGAGCGTCTTTTAGAAGAGGGGAAAAGTTACGCCTGGCAGCTGCTTGATTTTCCCCGGCAACTTTACTTTTTGGTTTCCAATTTAAAAAGAGGTGATTTTCAAATTCGGTATCGGCAGGACGAGCTAAAAGAGGTTTCTCGCAGCATCAAGCTCAGTTTTGATCGCTTAATAATTGCTTTGTATTTAGCCTCTTTTTTGCTTTTATTTCCAATTGTAGCTTTTCTTTTTCCGGGTAAAACATTATTTTTAGTTTTTTATACCTTCCTCTACTTTTTGTTTTTTTTGATTTTATTATTTTTTCTCCGACGGGAATAAAGTTTTATCGCTTTTCTTTCTTGGTAAAATTATTCTATGAAAAGTAAAGCTGGTAAGTTTTTTCAATTTTTAAAAGAACAGGAGGGCAATGTTGATATTGCGCTCCTTGAAAGAGCCTTTGCCTTTGCTCAAGAAGCTCATGGAGAACAGCAAAGAAAATCAGGAGAGGCATTTCTTTCTCATCCACTGGAGGTAGCCAAAATTTGCTCCACTTTAACTTTAGATACCCCAACTTTAGCTGCTGCTTTGTTGCATGATGTGGTTGAAGATACAAATGTTGGAATTGAAGCAGTTAGAAAGGATTTTGGCGAAGAAATAGCAAGTTTGGTGGATGGAGTTACCCGTTTGGAAATAGTTCAATTAAGAGATGAATCACAGGCAGAAAATTTGCGAAAAGTCGTTTTGGCAATGGCGGCTGACGTTCGAGTTATTTTTATAAAGCTAGCTGATCGGCTTCACAATATGAGAACAATTGAACATTTACCTCCTGAAAGACAAAAAGAAAAGGCTCGAGAAACTCTAGAAATCTATGCTCCTTTAGCTCACCGGTTGGGTATTTCGAGTATAAAAGTTGAGCTTGAAGACTTGGCTTTTAAGGTTCTTGAGCCAAAGAGATATGAGCTGGTTGTAAAACTGGTAGCTGAAACCAAATCCCAGCGGGAAAAATTCATCGAGGAAGCAAGGAATACGCTGGCTGAAGAATTGGAAAAAATTGGCATTAAAGCTAAAACTGAGGGACGCCTTAAGCACCTTTACAGCATCTATAAAAAAATGAAAGAGAAAGGTAAAGAGTTCAGCGAGATTTATGACCTCTCAGCTATCAGGGTAATAGTAGATTCATTAAAAGATTGTTACGCTGCATTAGGAGTGGTTCATTCTTTATGGAAACCGATTCCGGGTCGCTTTAAAGACTACATAGCAATGCCCAAGTTTAATATGTACCAGTCTCTTCACACCTCAGTTATGGGGCCTGAAGGAAAACCTCTTGAGGTTCAGATTCGCACTCAGGAAATGCACGAGATTGCTGAGTTTGGTATAGCTGCTCACTGGCGCTACAAAGAAAAAATTAGGACTGCTGATGAATTTGAAAAACGATTGAGCTGGTTGCGTCAGGTTTTTGAGTTAGGGAGTGAACTGAAGGACCCAAGAGAGTTTTTGCGTTCGCTCAAACTTGACCTTTTACCCGAGGAAGTTTATGTTTTTACTCCTCGGGGCGATGTTGTTTCCTTACCTCAGGGATCAACCCCTCTTGATTTTGCTTACCAAATCCATACTGAAGTTGGCCATTCCTGTGTGGGAGCTAAAGTAAACAAGCGAATAGTTCCTCTTGATTATCAGCTACAGACAGGTGATGTTGTGGAAATTTTATCTTCTAAATCCTCGCTGGGTCCTAGTCGGGACTGGTTAAAAATCGCCAAAACTTCGCGAGCACGGAGTAAAATCCGGCAGTGGTTCAGTCGGGAAGAAAGAGAGGACCACACTCAGGTTGGCAAAGAAGCTTTGCAAAAAGTTCTCAAAAAACAAGGGCTTTTAAACACTGTTTCTTTTGAATCAGCTGAGTTTGAAAGTCTGGCTAAGAGTTTTAATTATAAAAAAATCGGAGACTTTTTAGCCGGAATTGGCTCTGGACAGATTTCCCCTAAACAAGTTGTAACTCGCCTCATTCAATACCGTTCAAAACAGGCAGCTGAGCAAGTGGTGTCTGCAGCGGTCAAAAAAGTTAAAGTGAGAGGGGTTACCGAGAGCGGAATTATTGTAAAAGGGGTGAGCGATGTGTTGGTAAGATTAGCAAGTTGCTGCAATCCAGTGCCAGGCGATGAAATTATTGGTTATGTTACTCGGGGGAGAGGAGTTACTGTACACCGTTCAAGCTGTCCGAACTTAAGAGATTTAATGAAAGATGAACAAAGATTAATTGAGGTAAGTTGGAGCCGCAAACTAAAAGGCCCCTTTAAAACTGAGATTCGAGTTCAAGCCTTGGATCGAACTCATCTTTTGCGAGATGTAAGCACAGTTTTGAGTGATTCTGGTGTCAATATTTTGTCAGCTACTGTAACCACTACAAAAGACGGGTTAGCTATTCTTGACTTCATTTTTGAATTAGGAAACCTGGAGTTGTTAAAGACTATTTTAGCGAATGTTAGAAGAGTTGACTCAGTATTTGATGTTCAGAGAGTTTAATAAGCAGTTTTTTTAATGTGGTAAAATTGCCCGATGAAATGAGAGCGATTGTTCAAAGAGTTAAATTGGGTGTGGTAAAAGTTGGCAATAATGAGGCAGCAAGAATTGGTGAGGGATTGGTAGTTTTTCTAGCAGTTGGAAAAGAGGATGACGAGAGAGATGCTCAATATATGGCGGAAAAGATTGCCAATTTAAGGATTTTTGATAATGAAGCTGGTTTGCCTGATAAGTCAGTCCTGGATTTAAAACGGGAAATTTTGTTGGTTTCTCAGTTTACTTTATATGGAGATACAAGTAGAGGGCGTCGCCCTTCATTTGAAAGGGCGGCTTCGGGAAAAGTAGCTGAAAAACTCTTTAATCAGACTGTTAAGTTATTTGAGCAAAAGGGGGTTGCAGTGAAAACCGGTCAGTTTGGTAAAAAAATGCTGGTAGAAATTCAAAACGATGGCCCTTTTACTATAATCATTGATTCTAAGAGGAAAAATTTACTACAGGGTAAATAATGGAAGATCTGGAAATAATAAAATTTGTAGTGGGGGAGCTATCAACCAACTGTTACTTGCTCAAATCTGGCGAAGAAGGAGTGATAATTGACCCTGGAGCTGAAGGTGAGCGGATTTTTAAAAGGGTTGAGGATTTAGAGTTGAGACTAAAGTATGTTTTAAACACACATGGTCATTTTGACCACATTGCTGCCAACGATTTTATTCGAGAAAGGACTACTGCTAAAGTGGCTATCCATAGGCTTGACGCTGAAAGTTTAGGGAGTTCGTTGAAGAATTCTTCACTTTTGCTTGGCTGGGATTTAAAGCAGAGTTCGGCCGATATTTTCCTTGAAGAGGGGGATATTTTAAGTTTTGGCTTTCATTCTCTTACTGTTCTTCATACACCGGGGCATACGCCGGGAAGTGTGAGTTTTTCAATTAATGACCGAATTTTCACTGGAGACTTGATTTTTGCCGGTTCGATTGGTCGCACCGACTTGCCTGGGGGTTCTTCAAAGGCAATGGTGGAGAGCTTAAAGAGACTAAGAGAGCTTCCTGAGGAAACGATCATTTATCCCGGTCACGGACCTGAGACAAGCGTTAGACGTGAGATTGAAAGCAATCCTTTTTTAAGCGAGGATTGGGTTTATGAAAAGTAAGTTAACAGCCCCTAAGGGAACAAAAGACCTTCTTCCTGAAGAAGCAGCGAAAAAGCGATGGCTGGAGGAGAAAGCCTATGCTATTTTTTCTCGTTACAATTACAAACCCATTATTACTCCAGTCTTTGAATTTACTGAGGTCTTTGAAAGAGGCGTAGGCGAATCAACCGAAATTGTTCAGAAAGAAATGTATACTTTTATTGACCGCGGTGGACGCAGTTTAACCTTGCGACCAGAAGGAACAGCTCCGGTCGTCCGAGCTTATCTTGAGCACTCCTTAGACAAAAAATATTCGTTACCGCTAAAACTTTTTTATTCAGGACCAATGTATCGATTCGAAAGACCACAGTCAGGTAGGCAAAGAGAGTTTTGGCAGTTGGGAGCAGAGATATTAGGAGTTGATTCTCCGGTAGCTGACGCCGAAATAATCCTTTTACTAGTTGAGTTTTTAAAAGAGTTAGGAGCAACCCATTTTGATTTGATGATTAGCAGCATGGGCTGCCCTCAATGTCGAGCACCTTATTTGAAAAAGCTTAAAGATTTTCTAAAAAGCAAAAAAGATTCTCTTTGTTCTGATTGTCAACGTCGTTACGAGTTGAATCCTTTAAGGGTTTTCGATTGCAAAAATCAGGCTTGCGCTCAACTAATTACAAAAGCCCCAAAACTTTTGTCCGGGTTGTGTTCTGATTGTACTGAACACTTTGAAGAAGTTCAGCGCTTGCTTGATTCAGTTGGCTTGAAATTTGTTATCACCCCTTACTTGGTTCGAGGTCTCGACTATTATCGGAGGACCACGTTTGAAATTGTCAGCCCTTACCTGGGAGCGCAAAATGCTTTAGGCGGCGGCGGTCGTTACGATGGACTGGCTGAAGACCTTGGCGGAGAGCCAACACCAGGCATTGGATTTGCGGCCGGGGTGGAAAGAATTCTGCTTCATCTGGAGAAGGAAAGGGTAATTTTACCAGGACTAAACTCTCCTGAGGTTTTTCTGATTGCTACTGATCCTTCTTTTCAATCTGAAGCTTTTTATTTAGCCTGGAATTTAAGGAAACAAGGCTTTTCGGTTGATTTTGACTTTCGCTTTCGCAAGGTTGGAAATCAGTTAAAGTTAGCTGATAAGCTTAAAGCCAGGTACGCGCTTTTTTTGGGGGAGAGGGAAAAGTCTAAAGGAGCTTATAAGGTGAAAGAGATGATTAGCGGAGAAGAAAAAGAAATACCTGAGAGTAAAATAGTTTTATTTTTCAAAGAGAAATTGCGGGAGGAAATGTGAGAGAAAAGAAAGTTTTACTTACTGAAAGAACCCACTTCTGTAACGATTTGCGAGCTTCTGATGCAGGTAAAGAAGTTAAAATTTACGGCTGGGTTCATCGCCGCCGCGATCACGGAGGAGTGATTTTTTTGGACCTCAGGGATCGCTCTGGCTTGGTTCAAGTTGTTGTGGATAGAGAAAAAAACCAGAGTGAGTTTATCAAGGCAGAAAGGATAAGGCCTGAATTTGTTTTAGAAGTAGAAGGATTGGTGAGAAAAAGACCAGCTGGAACTGAAAATCCCAATTTGCCTACGGGCGAAATCGAGGTGGAAATTGAAAAACTAACTATACTTTCAGTTTCTAAAACGCCGCCTTTCGAAATAGAGGAAGATATAAATGTTGATGAAGTAATTCGTCTTAAATATCGCTATCTTGACCTACGGAGGCCTTCAATGACAGCCAACCTGGTTTTGCGTCACCAGGTAACTACTGAAATTCGAGATTATCTCAATCGTTATCAATTCATCGAAGTTGAAACTCCTTATCTTACTAAGAGCACTCCTGAAGGAGCGCGGGACTACCTTGTTCCGGCGCGCCTTAATCCTGGACATTTTTACGCTTTAGCGCAATCTCCTCAGCTTTTCAAGCAAATACTGATGGTAGCTGGGATAGAAAGATATTATCAGCTGGCAAGGTGTTTTCGCGACGAAGATTTACGAAAAGACCGTCAGCCGGAACATACCCAGGTGGATATCGAAATGTCTTTTGCTAGCAAAGAAGATATTTTTGAACTGATTGAAGGCTTAATGGAGCGAGTCTTTTCGCTTTCCGGGCATAAGATAAGAATTCCTTTCAAACGTTTAAGTTTTGAAGAAGCAATGCTGCGTTATGGGACTGACAAGCCAGACCTTCGTTATGGATTAGAAATTTCTGACTTAACCGAAGTTTTTTTTGAAAGTGATTTTAAAGTTTTTCGTGACATTGCCAATTCAGGCGGGGTTATTCGAGGGTTGAAAGTGGAAGCAAGCTTTTCGCGTAGTCAACTTGATGAGCTGACCGAGTGGGCAAAAGTTCAAGGTTCGAAGGGGCTAGTTTGGTTGGTCCAGGGGGATGAGCTCAAATCGCCGGTCGCAAAGTTTTTTTCAGAAGTTGAAAAAGAGGGACTAAAGGAACGACTGGATTTAAAAAAGGGACAGACCGCTTTTTTGATGGCAGGAAATGAACCTGAAGTTGCAAACCTGATGGGTCTTTTGCGGAATAAATTAGCCAATGAGCTTGGTTTGGTGAGACCTAACGAATATCAACTGCTATGGGTGACTGATTTTCCATTGCTGGGATATGATGAAGAAAATAAAACTTATTTTTCTTACCATCATCCTTTTACCCGTCCGAGTGCCGAAACGATGCCATTACTCGATGAGGACCCCCTAAAAGTGAAAGCAGAAGCCTATGACTTAGTAGTTAACGGAGTTGAGGTTGCTGGTGGAAGTTTGAGGATTTACCAGCCTGAAGTACAAAGAAAGGTTTTTTCTTTGCTTGGTTTAAGTGATGAAGAATCTCGAAAAAAATTTGGTTTTTTGCTTGAAGCTTTTGAGTATGGGGTGCCGCCACATGGAGGGATTGCTATTGGTCTTGATCGTTTAGTTATGATTTTAGCTGGTCGAAAAACAATTCGAGACGTGATTGCTTTTCCTAAAACTCAATCAGCCTTCTGCCCTTTAACTGAAGCCCCTGATGAAGTTGATGATACTCAGCTTAAAGAGCTTCATTTAAAAAAAAGATAATTAATTCTGAATAATTCAAGATAAAATTTTTGAGCTCCCTTATTTTATTTTTAGCTTGTTTTTTATAGAGAAATTAGTTAGCTGTCAAACACCTTATTAGGTTCGACTACCAACTATCTGCTCTAAGAAACAAGAGCTCGAACCGCCTATTAATAAGAAGTTAAGCCGTCAGTGTTGATATTTGCTTCAAACTACTAAAAAAAAGTGCTAAAATAACAATGATGAAAATTGAATATAGGGCTCTGCCTTGTTCGTGAGATGGAATTTTTACTCGCTTGAGCCAACAAATCGAGCGAGGGAGCCTGGTCTCCAGTTGCGGAATGAAGCCTCATTTAGAGGAATCAGGAAGTAATTGGGAGGGCACCCACTTATGTGGGAACGGGTTCAGCTGAGTATTCCGGACACGGCAAGGCGGAGCTCAGAAGGAGGGATAGTGAAAGAAAAAGCACTATTAATGGTAGTTTTAATTGGTCTAGTTATCTTAGCTGGCTGTGGAGGTGGTGGTGCAACTGCTCCAACTGGTACTCCAGCTGTTCCACCTGGAGGAGCAGTAAGTAAAGCGACGGCTACTCCAGCAGCTATACCTCGACTTGAAGTCCCTCGCGAATATAAAGTTACCGAAAAGACCCCTCAATTTTTTAAGGAGGCAATTGAGAAGAAAACTCCAATTGCGGTCCTTTTTTACACCTTAGACGATGCCGCTTCCAATTTAGTTCGGACTGAGCTAAAAGAAGCAATTAGCGATCCAAACTATGTTGATAAGATTGTCTATATTGCTTTAGATATAAAAGACTATGAGAAGTCAGCAAGGCTGGCAGAAGAGTTTGGTGTTGGTCTCATACCTCATCTTTCTTTTATAAATGCTGAAGGCAAGGTAGTAAAAGAGTATCGCGGTTACGTTGATAGCTCGGTGATAAAGCAGAATTTATATAATTTATTACAGGAGCAGTAAAAGCACCAGAAAAAAATGAAATGTGAAAGTTGCGGGTTTCAAAACCCGGAGGATTTTGTTTTTTGCGGGCAATGCGGCAAGCTGATTTCCCCTGGGGAAAAGGGAGATTGGCGAAAATATTGTATTTACTGTCAGTTTAAAAACAAGTCTAAGCCTGACGGGACAAGCTATTGTGATGGTTGCGAAGGCGAGCCTTTAGAGGCAGCTTCACTCCAGATTAGAGATCCCTTGAGTCTTGATAGCTCTTCAATTAAAGGGTCAAATAAAACTAGAAAAAAAATTTTTTCAGCTCAAATACGCTGGCCTTTAATATTTTTCTTTTTTACCCTGTTAGTTTTCGCTATTGCCGTTCTTTCTTTTCGCTGGCTTTCTTTTTCTCAGACGCCGAGCGCGAAGGAAAAGGAGTATTTAAACTTCGCCGATCGTTGTATAGATGACTACGATGTAATCGTAAGGCGAATGGGAGAGATAGGTAACCAGGTTTTCCGCCCTGAAGAAGCCGGTTTTGAAGAAAGGAAAACAAATGCTTTAAGAGAGCTTGAAAAATTAAACAGCGAAGTGGAGAAGGTTTATCGGGAACTGAGATCTCGCTCGGCTCCAGCCGGTTTCGGTGATTTTAAGGAAAAATTGTTATGGGTATACAAAATTATTTATACAAAAGAGCTACCTGAACTTAAAGAGTTTGTAACCGTTGTTGACCATTCAATTGTGGTTTCTATGATGAAAGGAGATTTAAATCGAAGCCCTTTTGAAAAAGCAGTTTTGGTGGGGGAAGACGTTTCTAAAAAAATGGACGAGGTAATAAGATTAAGATATTTAAAAGGAGTCACCGAGTAGTGAAAAATTTTGCTAAAAAGTTAAAAAAATATTAAAATAAGACGATAGTTTTGGGAGGAGGAGCAAAAGTGAAAAAATTGAAGAAGTTAGTCGCAGTATTAGCAACAATAGCATTGCTAGCCATTATAGCTGGTTGTGCTGCGCCTCAAGTTGAAAAGAAAACACCTCCAGCGGTGACCGAGGAGCCTGCTAAAGAGTTTTCTCTCTCAGAAATACAAAAGTTTTCCGAAGAGGCTTTAGCTTTAGCTTATGGCGATCCATTCCGGGGTGACCCTTATTTAGCTGCTCTTGAGCTTATGAAGGCACGCGAAGTTGCAACAGAAGGCCTAAGGGTACAGATAATAACTCCTGAGGACGGTGAAGCGGTAAGTGGTAAGGTAACAGTTCGTTCAGTTGTGGCAATTGATGGCCCACCTGTTCAAAGTGTTAGTTTTTATGTTGATGGTTATCTTCGAGATACAGTCAACAAACCACCTTATGAATTTGAATGGGATACGGCTAAAGAGGCTTTTACTTCTCACACCTTAAGGGTAGTGGCATTTGATGGAAAGAGTGAAGCTAGCGATGAAATTACTGTTTATTGTGCTGTCGATGGAGGAATTGCCCTAGAGGGTGCTGACTATAGCAAAAAGCAAGGATACATTTCTTCAGTAAAATATCTTGACCCCGAAGACAACCGATATGTGCGGGCGGTGATGGCTAAAGGTAGTTCAGCTACTTCTCTTACTTATGTGTTTTCTCCGCCTCATCCTTTTTCTTATATTCAGGGAAGGCTAACTATAAATGGGAAAGTTTTAGCTGGTGATGCTCCTGAAATTTATATTTATAATTGGGGTACTCAAAGGTATGAGCAAGAGATTATTGATTATCGAAGCGGAGAGGAGATTGGCTCTGCAGAGGGGAGCGATTTTGGTTTTCCTTATTTTCAACCAGGAAGCAATCAGGTAATAGTAAAAATAGTTGTTCCGGGAGGGTCAACCTATCAAGTTGAAAGTTTGAATTTAGTCTATAAATATGTAATAGATAAAGTTAAGCCCAATATTGGTGCCACCTTTACTCATGCTTATTTAGATTCAAGCGGTACCAAAACAAAAGCTCGTTTCATCTTTAACTTATCAGAAGATGCTTTTGTTACTCTCAATCTTTACAAATCAAGCGGAGCAAAGATTGCTTCTTATCGGAAAGCTTTTGGCTCCGGTTATAACTGGTTTAACTGGGAAGTTCCTCGTGGCTTTTCTGTTTCCAATATAAAGTATCGTTTAACTGCTCAGGATTCAGCTGGCAATACCAGTTCCACTTCTCTTAAATCATTTAAACCGCTGGTTCCTGACCCCTATCAGTTTCTTCCCAAAACTACTCCTTTTGGTGTTGAAGGCAAACCGATTGTTTTGCCTTACAGCAGCGAAACAACAGATACTACTGTTTCAGTTTGGAATTTCATTGCTCATAGCGGTAATGTTCAAAAAGTTACGTACTACGGAGATCCTGATTACCGAGCAGTTTTAGTTGGGCCATACGAAACCTGGTCTTCAGTTATTTATGCTTTTAAAGCTAAAAAGGTTACGCCATTTAAATATGCTAGCTTTAAGGCATCTTTCGATATTGAAGAGATATATATGGCTGGCGGCCAGAAACCAATTTTTAAGATTTACAACTATATTACTGGAAAGTATGATTCTGATCTTTATAACCCAATTTTAGCTCGCGATGCTTTTTCGCCTTTAGCTTCCAGTATTTATGGTGATGCTTGGGCTTCAGGCGGCGAAATACCCTGGTATTATACTGAACCAGGTACCGGTATAGTAAGAATTAAGTATGAAGTCCCACCGCGTTCAATCGTCTTGATAAAGGATGAATTGAGTTTAAGCTATCGCTGTGTAGCTGATAGTGGTGACCCCGGGATCGAGTCGGGCAGTTTGCAAATGAAAGATGCTAAGTCGGGTGATGGTAAGGTTGAATTCCGCTATCACCTTGATGAAGATGCCTTCGTTACCATCAGAGTAGAGACTGGCTCTGGTAAGTTGATAAAGTCGACCAAGTGGGGTGATAATAAAGGATTTTTCTATCATTACTTCTGGGTTCCCCCTGAATATTACGGTAAAAAAGGTCGAGTTAAACTTCGTCTCCAGGACCCGGCTGGAAATACTGCTTCAACTGGCTATCGTTACTTTACTTTTCCCAGCACACCATAGTTTTGAACCTTTTTGAAGAAGAAAAAAAGAAAGAAAAAGAACTTGAGCCATTAGCTTATCGAATGAGACCTAAGGATTTGGGGGAGTTTTATGGGCAGGAGGAGGCAGTGGGAGAAGGCTCTCTTTTGCGTCAGGCGATTGAAGATGACAAAATACCTTCTCTTATTTTGTTTGGCCCTCCCGGTTCCGGGAAAAGTAGTTTAGCTCAAATAATTGCTAAGCAGAGCAAAAAAGCTTGGGAAAGCCTGTCAGCAGTTACTTCTGGTGTTTCAGAAGTAAGAAAGGTTATTGCTAGAGCCCAACAAAGACTACAAAAGAGCGGTCAACAAACCATTCTGTTTATTGACGAAATTCATCGTTTTAATAAAGCTCAGCAAGCTGCCTTATTGCCAGCTGTAGAAGATGGAACTATTGTTTTTATTGGATCAACAACTGAAAACCCCTTTTTTGAAGTTATTCCACCGCTTCTTTCGCGCTCCAAGTTAATAGTTTTCAAGCCTTTAAATGAGGAGGAAATAGGAATGATTATTGATAGAGCATTGGCTGATAAAGAGCGGGGGCTTGGCAGCGCTGAACAAAAAATTACTACTGAAGCCAAGGAGGCAATAATAAAGCAATCAGGCGGGGATGCCCGGGTGGCTTTAAACACTCTGGAGCTTTCTTTTTTTCTAGCTAAAAAGGCAGGTAAAAAAGAGGTAGGGCTGGAAGAAGTTAGAAAAGCTCAGCAAGAAAGAGTTTTTTACTTTAGCCGCCAAGGGGATGCTCACTACGATTTGGCATCGGCTTTTATCAAAAGTATGAGAGGTTCCGACCCTGATGCTGCTTTGTATTATTTAGCTCGAATGATAAAGGCTGGTGAGGACCCAAAGTTTATTGCTCGAAGAATGGTGATTTTTGCTTCCGAAGATATTGGAAATGCCCAACCTGAAGCACTGGCTATTGCGCTAAGTGCTTTTCAAGCCGTTGAAGTAGTTGGTCTTCCTGAGGCTGCTTTAAACTTAGCTCAGGCTTGTATTTATCTTACTTGCTCGCCAAAAAGCAACGCTGTTAAAAAAGCTATTGATGCTGCTTTTAAAGCAGTTGAAGATGAAGGGGAACCGCCGGTTCCTAATCATTTGCGAAGTAGCAGCTATTATGGAGCAAAAAAACTGGGTTTAGGGGCTGGCTACAAATATCCTCACAATTACGAACGACACTATGTTGAGCAAGATTATCTTCCGAAGAAAATTCGGTCTCTTCGATTATACCAACCATCTGATATTGGTTTTGAAAAAAAACTAAATGAGTTTTTATTTTTTTTGAAGGGGGGTGGCAAAGGTGAGAGTGGAAGAGGTAATGAAAAGACAGGTAGTAACGATTGCTCCCGATGAAACTTTAGAGAAAGCCTCTGAACTTATGAAATCCAATGGAATTCGCTCTTTGGTGGTTATAAATGAAGCACGGGGAGTTATTGGAATCATTACTGATAGTGACTTGGTGCTACGAGGAATGGCTAAGGGAGATTTTCGGGAAGTAAAGGTCAAAGATGTTATGAGTGCCAATCCAGTAGTTGTGAACTATGACGATGACCTCTTTTATGTGGTTAACCGGATGAGGCAGGGCAAGTTCCGGCGGCTTCCGGTGGTGAAACAAGGCGAGCTGATTGGCATTGTTTCAATTACCGATATTGCTCCTTTTATGGTAGATTATGTAAAAAAGTTGACGAGTTATTAAAGCAAAAACCTGAACTTAACAACTTTAAAATCCTGAATTATACTTTATAGGCTTGTTTTACTTTTGGTAATTTTTAATTTTAGTTTAAAAAAATATTGGGACAAAAGACATTGGAAAAAGAAAGTTATGAGGCAGTAATTGGCTTGGAAATACATGTTGAACTTTCAACGGAAAGTAAAATGTTTTGTGCCTGTTCAGCCCGGAGTTTTGGCGCAAAACCCAATACTTATACTTGCCCGGTTTGCCTTGGAATGCCAGGCGTACTTCCAGTTATTAATAAGCGAGCAGTTGAATATGCGATTTTAATTGCTATTTCTTTAAACTGTTCAATTCCTGAGTTTTGCCAGTTCCATCGTAAGAACTACTTTTATCCCGACATGCCAAAGAACTACCAAATTTCTCAATATGATTATCCTTTAGGAGTGAGAGGTTGGGTAGAAATTGAAGTAGGTGGAAGGCGGAAAAAGATTGGAATTACCCGGGTTCATATGGAGGAAGACACAGGAAAGTTGATTCATATAGGAGAAACTGGTCGGATAAGCGAGGCTAATTATAGCCTGGTGGATTTTAATCGAGCGGGGATACCTTTAATTGAAATTGTTACCGAGCCTGATTTGAGGACGCCAGAAGAAGCCAAGGAGTTTATGAAGTCTTTGCGCAATATCCTGCTTTGCCTTGGTGTTTCTGACTGCAATATGGAAGAAGGTTCTTTACGCTGCGACGCTAATGTTTCAGTCAGGAAAAAAGGAGAAAATTCGCTGGGAGTAAAGACTGAGATAAAAAACTTGAACTCTTTTAGGGCTTTACAGAGAGGACTGGAATTTGAGATTGGCAGGCAGATTGAGCTTTTAGAAATGGGAGATGAAGTTGTTCAAGAAACTCGTCATTTCGATGCCAATCGCAATATTACTACAACTTTAAGAACTAAAGAAGAAGCACACGATTATCGTTATTTTCCAGACCCGGATCTTGTCCCTTTAGAAATTGAAGCCGAATGGGTAGAAAAGCTTCGGGCTAACCTTCCTGAACTTCCTTTAGAGAAAAAGGAAAGATTTCAAAAGGATTACGGTTTAGGTCCGCTTGAAGCTAAGCTTTTAACTGAGGAAAAAGCCTGGGCCGATTATTTTGAGGAAACACACCATCTTTTTCCTCAGCCTAAAGCTATTGCTAATTGGATGCTTACTGAATTAGCAGCTCTTTTAAACCAGAGCGGTTTGGAAATAGAACAAAGCGCCTTTACCCCTCGTCATTTAGCTGACCTTTTGAGATTGATAGATAAAAAGGTTATTAGTGGTAAGTTAGCCAAAATGATAATTGAAGAAAGCTTTGAAAGAGGGGTTCTGCCTTCCGTTATCGTGCAAGAAAAAGGATTGGTTCAAATAAGTGATGAGACAGAATTAAAAAATTTAGTAGAACAAGTGATAGTTGAAAATTCTCAGGCAGTGGCTGATTATAAAGCGGGAAAGAAGCAAGCTGTTGGTTTTTTAATTGGGCAGGTAATGAAACTAACTCAAGGGAAAGCAAATCCTCAAGTAGTAATTCGTTTGCTTGAAGAAAGACTAAAGCAGTTTTAGATGGTTTAATTTCTAGTTGAGGCTTAATTTCCTGTTTTGCCCAATGATAGTTTTAGGTGCTCTTAAATGGTGTTGTCCTTGACTGTTTGATATGTTAACATAAATTAGTTTGTTTTTGTTTAAAAGTGGGTAAAACCCACTTTTTTTATTCAAAAGTTTGGTTTATTTGATTAAAATGAATAGGGAAATTGAAGAGAAAGTGGAAAAAATTATTGAGCCTTATATTAAGGAAATGGGGGTGGAACTTTACGGAGTGAAGTTCTTTTCCACTCAGGCTGGTCGAGTTTTACGGGTATATATTGACCGCCAGGGTGGAGTTGACCTTGAAGCTTGTGAAAAGGTTAGCTTGAGAGTAAGTCCTCTTCTTGACCTTGAAGATCCCATACCTTACTCTTACTACCTTGAGGTTTCTTCTCCTGGCATTGAAAGACCTCTCTTTAAGAGAGAACATTTTTATCGCTACCAAGGGAAAAGAATTTTCTTAAAAACATTTGAGCCAATTGAAGATCGGCGCAGTTTCGCAGGAGAGATTAAAGAGGCTCAGCCCGGTTTTTTTGTTATTAACTGTAACGAAAAAGAATACAAAATTGAATATAAGAATGTTCAAAAAGCAAACCTGGTTGTCGAGATAAAATTTTAGGAGGAAAAATGAGTAAAGAGCTTATTGAAGCTATTAAACAGTTAGAAGTGGAAAGAGGGCTTAACTACGCTACGGTTATTGAGGCTCTTAAAAGTGCTCTTCTTTCTGCTTATCGGAAATATTTTAAAGATGAAGAAGCTAATGTGAGAATTGATATTGATGAAGAGAGCGGCGATATAAAGGTAATTGCTGGTCGGGAAAAAGTCGTGGAAGGGAAAAAAGAAATAGTTGAAGAAGAGGTAACTCCGAAGGATTTTGGTCGGATAGCAGCTCAGACAGCTAAACAGGTGGTTCTTCAAAAAATTAGAGAGGCAGAAAGAGAAAAACTTTTCCAGGAATTTGTTGGCAAAGAAGGAGAGTTAGTGACTGGTATTGTTCAGCAAAGCGATTATCGTTTTACCCTTTTAGATTTAGGAAATACTGAGGCTTTGCTTCCTCCTTCAGAACAAGTTTCTAGTGAGCGTTATAAACACGGGATGAGGCTTAAAGCCTATATTGTTGAGGTAAGAAAATCGACAAAGGAACCTCAGGTTATCGTTTCCCGTACCCATCCTGGTTTAGTTAAGCGGCTTTTTGAGCTGGAAGTACCAGAGATCCAACAAGGTATTGTGGAAATAAGAGTGGTGGCTCGGGAACCTGGCTATCGAACAAAAATTGCTGTTTACTCAAGAGATAAAAATGTTGACCCGGTTGGTGCTTGTGTCGGCCCTAAGGGCAGCCGGGTAAAAATGGTAGTTCATGAATTAAAAGGGGAGAAAATTGATGTTATACCCTGGAATGAAAACCCAGCTCAGTTGATTGCTAATGCTTTAAGTCCTGCAAAAGTTAGCAAGGTAAGGATAAATGAAGCGGAGAAAACCGCTTTAGTTATTGTTCCCGATGATCAACTCTCTTTAGCTATCGGTAAAGAGGGGCAAAACGCCCGTTTGGCAGCTAAGCTTACTGGTTGGAAGGTGGATATAAAGAGCGAGTCCCAGCTGGCAGAAGAAGAAAAAGAGGAAAAGATAGGAAAGAAGGAGAAGCAAAGCCAGACCGAAAAGAAAACGTCAACTGATGAAAAAATTGCGATTTGCCAAGCTCTAACTGCTAAGGGAACTACCTGCAAAAATAAAGCGGTCATGGGAAGTAATTTTTGTAAGCGGCATCAGGGTTACGCTGACGAAAAAAATTAAAATGAAGAGCGCACCAGTTCGGTTTTGCCTTGGCTGTGGTCGTCGCAAACCAAAGAGAGAGCTGGTAAGGTTGGTAAAGTTAAAAGAAGGGAAAGTCGAGATTGATTTGACAGGCAAACTGGCTGGAAGAGGGGGATATTTCTGCCCCAACTCTGATTGTTTAAAGAAAGGAAGAAAGCGATTAAGCAAAGCTCTAAGGGTGAATGAGGAAAACCTGAGTTGGGAAGAGATAAAAATAAAATTTGAGAAAGTGGTAAAAGAGGAGATTAATGGGGAAAAAGCGCCTTTTTGAGCTGGCTAAAGAACTGAATATAAAAGCTAAGGATTTGCAAGAAATCCTGGCTTCTAAAGGGATTAAGGTAAAGTCTCATATGGCTCAAGTGGAAGAAGAAGAAGTCAGGAAGGCTTTAAGCCAGGAAAAGAGCGAAACCTCTATTGAATCTGTAGAAACAAAAGACCTGGCTGAAGAGAAACAATCTTCCAAAAGTCTATCTCCTTCACCAATAATAAAAATACCTGAGGGAGTGACTGTAAGGGAGTTTGCCGAAAAAGCTAAAAAGTCGCCAACAGAGATTTTAAAAATATTGATGGAATTAGGTGAATTCTTGACTATTAATCAGTCGATGAGTAGAGAAGCAACAGAGTTGGTTGCTGAACATCTTGGGTTAGAAGTTGAGTTTGTCTCTCCTCTTGATGAAATTCCTTTTGAGACTGAAGAGGAGCTCGAAGTTGAACAGGTTTCACGCCCTCCCGTGGTAACAATTATGGGTCATGTTGACCATGGAAAAACGACTTTACTTGATGCTATCAGGCAAACTGATGTTGCTCTCAGGGAGTTTGGGGGAATAACTCAGCACATTGGAGCTTATCAGATTGACCATAATGGTAAAAAGATTACTTTTATTGATACACCTGGTCACGAAGCTTTTACGGCTATGCGAGCTCGGGGGGCAAAAGTTACGGATATTGCTGTACTGGTTGTGGCTGCTGATGACGGGGTCATGCCCCAGACTATAGAGGCCATAAACCATGCTAAAGCTGCTGGTGTACCAATTTTAGTGGCTGTAAATAAGATAGATAAAGAGGGAGCAAATCCTGATAAGGTGAAACAGCAATTAACTGAGTATGGACTGGTGGCCGAAGAGTGGGGTGGCGACACTATTTTTGTACCGGTTTCCGCTAAACAAAAAACTAACCTTGATGAGCTTCTGGAAATGATTTTACTTCTAGCTGAAGTTCAGGAACTAAAATCAAGGATCACTGGTCCAGCTAGAGCAGTGGTGATTGAGTCAAAACTTGACCGAGGCAGAGGACCGGTGGCAACAGTCTTGGTTGAGAAAGGAATTTTGAAAGTTGGGGATATAGTGGTTGCTGGATTAGCTTATGGAAAAATAAGAGCTTTGTTTGACGATAAAGGTCGATCGGTTGAAAAAGCTTACCCTGCTCAGCCAGTCGAAGTTCTCGGTCTGTCAGCAGTTCCTGAGTCGGGAGTGGAAATGATAGTGTTAGATGAAGAAAAGAAAGCAAGACAGATAGCCGAGGAAAGAGCCCTAAAAGCCAGGATATTAGCTGCTCAAAAAGGACATGTTAGCCTGGAAGATCTTTTTGCTCGTCAGAAGGAAGAAGAAGTAGTTTTGAATTTAATTGTTAAAGCCGATACTCATGGTTCGCTTGAGGCAGTTAAGGAAGCTTTGGAAAAAATTAGAACAGATGGAGCAAGGATAAAAATTCTTCATACAGGAGTTGGTGGCATAACTGAAGCTGATGTTATGCTGGCAAGCGCTTCGGACGCAGTCATAGTTGGTTTTAATGTTAGGCCAGATGGGAAAACTCGAAATCTTGCTCAAAGTGAAAAAATAGAAATACGGACTTATCGGGTTATTTATGAATTGACTCAAGAAATTGAGGCAGCTTTAAGAGGTAAGCTTAAGCCGGAGTTTGTTGAGGAGACAGTAGGTTTAGCTACAGTGAGAGCTACTTTTAAAATTTCTCGGGTGGGGGTTGTTGCCGGTTGCTATGTTACTGAAGGTAGAGTCTCTAAAGATTCAAAAGTTCGCCTTTTGAGAGAAGGTTCCATTGTTTACGAGGGAGAAATCAGTTCATTGAAGCGTTTCAAGGAAGATGTAAATGAAGTAAAGGCTGGTTTTGAATGTGGTATCTTGTTGGACGGCTTTAATGATGTTAAAGTCGGAGATTTAATCGAATCTTATCAGATAGTCGAGAAAAAGCCGGTTTAAAAAGAGGAGGAACATTGTTGATTTTGCTTTCCTTCTGGCAAATGTACTTTTCCAATTGCCATTCTTTAAAAGATAGAAGAAGGCTTATAAGCAGTCTTACTGATCGTTTAAAGAAAAAGTTTTCAGTTTCTTGTCGGATAGAAACGGGTGCAGGAGAGAAGAAAAAGGGTGTGTTAGGGGTGACTTCGATAGTGTTGTCTAAATCGGAAGCCGATAGACTTATTCAGCAAATTGAAAAGGAAATCTTACTAACCCCTGAGATAGTTTTGGTTGGGGTTAGAAAATGTTTGTTGGGAAGTGAGGTAATCGAAAATGAGCTGGAAGATGGAGCGTTTGAGTCATATGATAAAGGAGGAGATTGGCAGAATGATGGAAAGCGAACTGGCTGATCCTCGTTTGGGATTTGTGACTGTTACTGGAGTTAAGCTAAGCGGGGATTTAAGGCAGGCAGTAGTTTACTTTTCTGTTCTGGGAAATGAAGAATCCTGGCAAGAGTCTTTGCGGGCACTGGAAAGCGCCCGTGGATATCTAAAAACCGGTTTAGCGCGTAATTTAAAATTGCGCTCAGTTCCGGAGTTGATATTTAAAGAAGATGACACTTTAGTAAAAGGGGCTCGAGTAATTGAGCTTATCGAAAAAGAAAGAAAAAAAAGAACTAAGTGACATAAAGAAACTTTTTTTGGAAAAAAAACGCTTTTTTCTTTCAACCCACCTTTACCCTGATGGTGACGCTTTGGGTTCTTTAGTTGGGTTGGCGATTGTTTTAAAAAATCAAGGCAAATTAGTAAAAATGGGTCTGGGTGAAAAAGAGCCACTACCTCCACATTATCTTTTTTTGCCTGAATTAGATGAGATTGTTTACCCTGATAGTCAGGTATTTGGAGAAGAAGTTTTTGTGGCTCTCGACTGTGCCTCAATGGCGAGACTCGGAGGTTGGGCAGAAAAAGCAAAAAAGGCAGAGCACCTAATTAATCTCGACCACCACATGAGCAATGAAAAGTTTGGTAGCTTAAATTTGGTTGAAGTGAAATCTTCTTCGACCAGCGAGTTAGTTTTCGGAATTTTAAAGGAATTGGGTTTTAAGTTAAATAAAAAAGCTGCCCTGGCTTTTTATGTTGGCATTTTAACAGACACTGGTCGATTTCAATATGCAAATACTTCAGAAAGGACATTCGAAGTTGCTCGCGAGCTAATTGGTTACGGGCTGGATACATTTCAGATTTTTCAAAATGTTTACGAAAACTATTCTTTTGGCTGCTTGAAGCTTTTGGGTTTGATGCTTAAAAGAGCCCAGATGGAGGGGAGCCTGATTTTCTCATATCTCACCCAAAAAGACCTGGGGAAATTTAATGTTCGATTGTCGGAGACAGAAAACTATATTGATTTTTTAAGGTTAAATCGCGATTCAAAACTGGTGGTCCTTTTCAAGGAGCTGCCTGATGGAAGATGGAAAGTTAGCTTGCGCAGCAAGAAAGGTGTTTATTCTCATCTCATTGCTTCACGATTTGGTGGGGGTGGGCATCCAGGAGCAGCTGGATTTACTGCCACTCTTTCCAAAAGAAAGGTTTTAGATTTAATAAAAGAGGATTTAATTTGATATGGATGGCTTTTTGGTAGTCGACAAACCCCCTTTTATTACCTCCCACGATGTAGTCGAGCGAGTGAGAAGATTTTTTAAAGAGAAAAAAGTAGGCCATACTGGCACTCTTGATCCGATGGCAACTGGAGTTCTTGTTCTTTGCCTCGGGAAAGCAACCAGGCTTGGTCGATTTCTCCAGCTTGAGCCCAAAACCTACCTAGCAGAAGTAACTTTTGGCTTGGAAACAGATACCTTAGATTCTACAGGAAAAGTGATTAGCGAAAAGGAAGCAGACTTGGATAAAGAAAGAGTTAAGGAAGAACTAAGAAATTTTTTAGGCAAAGTAAGACAAATTCCCCCGATGACTTCAGCAATTAAGAAAAATGGCGTTCCTCTTTATGTTTTGGCCCGGAAAGGGCTGGAAGTTGAAAGGTCTCCAAGGGAAGTCTTTTTTTATCAGCTGGAACTTTTGAAGTATGAAAAAGGATCAAGACCTAAAGCTACGATTAAAGTGGTAAGCTCTAAGGGAGCCTATATTCGGGTTTTAGCTGCTGATTTAGGTAAAGCTCTTGGAACAGGGGCTCATCTTTCTGGTTTAAGACGATTGAGTTGTGGCAGTTTTACTTTAGAGCAAGCCTTTATTTTAAAGGAGCTTAAGGTATTAAGAGACGAAGGAAAATTAAATGAGACATTAATACCTTTAAGCGAGGGTTTAAGCCATTGCCCAAAAGTAATTTTAAAGAAAGCGCTTTCCTATAAAATAAAAAGAGGACAACCGCCAAATTTAGCAATGATTTCCAAAAAACCATTTAATTTAAAAAATGGTGTTTTGGTAAGATTAACTGAATTTTCGGGCGAGCTTTTGGCGGTTGCTCGCTGGCAGGGCGAGTCTATTTTTGACCTCCGCCAACCAGTCGCTAAATTAGAGGTGGTTTTGGCAGATTGAGAAAAGTTAAATTTATACTGGACGGCTTGCGCAAAGGAAGTGTTTTAGCCATTGGCGTTTTCGATGGCGTTCATTTAGGCCACCAGTTGCTTTTGCGTAAAGCCAGGGAGCTAGCTAGTAATCAAGGAACAATTTTAGCAGTTTTAACTTTCTCTCCTCATCCCGAAGAGATTATAAAAGAAAAAAAAGGCTTTTTAATTTTGAGCGAGAAAGAACGGAAAAATAAACTTCTCGAATTTGGAGCTGATGTAGTGATAGTTCAAAAGATAGATGCCTCTTTTCTTTCTCTTGAACCAGTTGATTTTGCTGAAGAATTAGCTGCTTTTAATCCAGGCTGGGTAGTGATTGGCGAGGATTTTCATTTTGGTCGAGAAAGAAAAGGTGACTCCAATATAATGCTTGAATTGGGGGAAAAATATAGCTTTAAAGTATGTTCGGTTCCTCTTTATAAAGTTGGTGACCTGAAAGTAAGTAGCAGTTTGATTCGCAAATCTTTGGCGAAGGGTGATTTTAAATTAGCAGAATCACTTCTGGGTTTTCCCTATTATCTGGTGAATAAGGTTGAGAAGAGAAAAGGCTTGGCTTCAAAAGTTTTGGGTTATCCTACGGCAAATCTTCTAGTTGATGAGAGACTTTTTAGTTTACCAGCGGGTGTCTATCTTGGTCGAGCAATTGCTCAGGGCAAGGAGTGGAAAGCTTTAGTTTATAACGGCACTAGTCCCACTTTAAGGCTTAATCAGAAATCTTTGGAGGTTCATTTTTTGGATTTTAAAGGAGAAGTGCCAGTTGGGTCGGAAGTGAAAGTTGAGTTTTTTAAAAAGCTTCGAGGGGAGATTCATTTTCCTAGTCTTGAGGAGTTGAAAATTCAGGTCGAGAAAGACGTAGAAGAGGCGAGAAAATCGACTTTTTAAAACAAAATTATTGAGTTAGGTATTATGGAAAGTTAGAATCTTTATAAGGAGGTTGAGGTAATGAAAGAGAAAAAGAGTTCTTGGTGGAAGGAAAACTCAACTTTTGTCATTCCCGCATTTATCTTATTTTTGCTTTTAGTTTACGCTATCATTTCTTCACAGCAGGGGGCAGTGGTTTTAGCTACGCCTTCTACTGCTGGGTGCGCCAAGGCTTTAATTTCTCAGGCAGAAAACATTGGTGGCGGAAAGAAATTTCGTCTGGAGATAGTAGATGAAGGAACTCTGGAGGCAATGAACAAGAAAAAAGCTGTTGCCTTAATTGCTCCTTTTTCACAGGAGCTTTTTTCTTCTGGCGCCATGCCAGTGGCCATAGATGCTCTGGTTGTTGTTTCTAATGAAGGACGAGGTCTAAACCAAGATGAAATTCCTGGCCTTGAGAAGGCAGGAAAGTTTTTTTATCCTACCAAAGACCTCTGGTCCTTTTTTAATTATCGAATAGCTCCAGTTTCCAAAAATCCCCGTATTTTTATTCCTGGGGGTACAATTGGTAAAGATGCTGTTACTTTAGCTCCCTGGTCTCAGATTCAAAAAACAAGTTTAAAAGTTGGTGCTTTTAATGGAATGTTTCCGACAGAAAAAAACATTTCAGTTTTTCAGTATCCACTTTGGTACCAGGTCTTTTTATTCTTATCAGGTGATGAGGTAGCTAAAAAAGCTGGAGTCGATTTACTGTTAAAAGCAGCGAAACAAGGGAGTTATAAAAAATCCCTGCGTGAGTTGGGTTTTTACCCCTGGCCAGAAAAATAAAAGTTGGGAAAATAAGCTGGGGAAAGCTTGGAAGTTAAGGATAGAGTGAAAGAAGTAATCGGGCGTTTGCTTGAAGTTTATCCCGAGGCAAAAATTGCTTTGAAATTTACTAATCCCTTTGAGCTTCTGATTGCTACAATCCTTTCAGCTCAAACGACAGATAAAAAAGTAAATGAGGTTACTGCTTGCCTTTTTAAAAAATATCAAAAACCTGAGGACTATGCTCTGACTGACCTAAAAGATTTGGAAAGCGATATTAGGGAACTTGGTTTTTTTCGAAATAAGGCTCGAAATATTAAATCGGCTGCTGAAATCATTTTGAAAGAGTTTAAAGGTGAAGTCCCTCGGACAATGGAGGAGTTAATTAGGTTGCCTGGTGTGGCTCGGAAGACTGCCAATATAGTTTTAGCCAATGCTTACGGGGTGGTTGTTGGCATACCTGTTGATACTCATGTTTTTCGTTTGAGTCATCGCTTAGGTTTTTCTCAAGAAAAAGACCCAGTTAAAGTTGAAAGAGACTTAATGGCACTGGTTCCTAAAGAGTACTGGTTTAAGTTTCCTTATCTTTTAATCGAACATGGTCGAGCTATTTGTCAAGCCAAGAAGCCCGCTTGTAGTCAGTGTGTTTTAAGTAACCTTTGTCCTTCAGCTGGAAAACTTCCAAACTCAGTTTGAGTGCTATTTTCGTTTCGAAAGTTCTAACTTCTTTGTGTTAAACTTATGCTTTAAAGCCAATGGAGTTAGCTAAAGTTTTGCCCTATACGGCCAGAGTAAACGAAAAGAACCACCTTGTTGTTGGTGGTTGTGACCTGATTGAGCTTGCTCAAGAATTTGGTACACCACTTTTTGTTTACGATGAAGAGACTATCAGAGAAAACATCCGTCGATATATAGAAGCCTTTGCTTCTCACACTGACGATTTTGAAGTTGTTTATGCCGGCAAAGCTTTCCTATGTCAGGCAATTTGCCAGCTTATAGCTGAAGAAGGGCTTAGTATTGATGTTTCCTCAGGAGGAGAATTGTACACGGCTATGAAAGCCAGTTTTCCTCCAGAAAAAATTTATTTCCATGGTAATAATAAAACTGAGGAAGAAATTGACCTGGCTTTAAGCTATTCAGCTGGAGGGATTATTATTGACAATTTTGATGAGATTGAACTTTTAGAAGAAAAAGCTAAAAACAGGGAAGAAAAAGTGCGAGTTTTTTTGCGGGTTACACCTGGTGTTATTCCTTCTACCCACTCTTTTATCCAAACTGGCCAGGTTGATTCAAAGTTTGGTTTTGGTTTAGCTGGCGGGTTGGCTCTAAAGGCGACTAAAAGGGTTCTTGAAAGCTCGATTCTGGAGTTGAGAGGATTTCATATTCATATCGGTTCTCAAATTTTTGTTCTCCATTCTTACACGCGAGCGGTAGAGGTTATAATGGAGTTTATAAATCAAGTTAAGGCTGAGTGTGGTTTTGTAACTTTAGAGCTAAACCTTGGTGGTGGTCTTGGTATTTCCTATCGTACGACTGATGAGCCTTCGACCATTGAAGAATTTGCTGAGGTTTTATTTGAGGGCGTAAGAAGAGAAGTGGAAAAGTATAAGTTGGAAATGCCGAAAATTATTGTTGAGCCAGGCCGTTCGATTGTTGGCCAGGCAGCAGTGACTGTCTATCGAGTCGGGACAGTAAAAGAAATTCCTGGAATAAGGACTTACGTTTCGGTTGATGGAGGGATGTCAGACAATCTTAGACCAATGCTTTATGGCGCGGTTTACGAGGCTGTCCTTGCTAATCGGGTAAATGAAAAGCAAAAAGTGAAAGTGACTGTTGCTGGTAAACATTGCGAGTCAGGCGACATCTTAATTAAAGAAGCTTACTTACCTATGCCTCGCCGGGGAGATTATCTATGTACGCCTTCAACAGGTGCTTACGGCTACGCTATGGCTAATAACTATAATCGCCAGCCAAAACCGGCAGTGGTAATGGTGCGAGCAGGAAAGGCAAAAGTGATTATTGAAAGAGAAAACCTGGAGGATTTGGTTCGTCTGGATCGACCGTATTTTTTAGAAAGCTAAAGGAGGTAAGTTTTTTTGGAAGTTGGAGTTGGAATAATTGGCTTGGGAACGGTTGGCAGTTCAGTTTATAGAGTCTTAGGACAAAATTGGGAAAAAATTGAGAAGGAAGTTGGACAGCTGGTAAGGGTGAAAAAAGTTTTTGATGTAAATCAAAAAAAATATGATGAGCTTTCAATCCCCAAAGAACAGCGCGCTCTTTCAGTGGATGAAATTATAAATCAGGAAGAAATCTCAATTATTGTTGAGCTGATTGGCAATATTGAGCCGGCTCGCACCATAATACTTGATAGTTTGAGGCGAGGGAAAAGTGTGGTCACCGCCAATAAAGAACTATTAGCTTTGTATGGAAAAGAACTCTTATCGACTGCAGCTGAAAACCGGGTTGATTTGCTCTTTGAAGCCAGCGTAGGCGGGGGTATACCTATAATTAAGCCTTTAAAAGAATCACTGGCCGGAAATAGTGTGCAGGAAGTAATGGGAATAGTCAACGGCACAACGAACTATATCTTGAGCCGTATGAGTGAAGAAGGTTGCAGTTTTAATGAGGCCTTAAAAGAAGCTCAAGAAAAAGGATATGCTGAGGCTGACCCTTCAGCTGACATTGAAGGCCGAGACGCTGCCTCAAAAATTGCTATTTTGGCTTCTATCGCTTTTAATTCTCGAGTTTTGTCTACTCAGGTTTTCTGTGAGGGAATTAGCAAGATAACTGCTCAAGATATTAAATATGCGAGAGAACTTGGTTTTGTTATTAAACTCTTGGCAGTCGGAAAAGAAGAAAATGGCTTAATTGATGTGCGGGTGCACCCAGCTTTAATACCTCTTTCACATCCCTTAGCTTCGGTTGAGAAAGTTTATAATGCTATTTATGTCAGGGGTAATGTGGTCGGAGAGGTGATGTTCTTTGGTCCGGGCGCTGGTGGTATGGCGGCTGCCAGTTCAGTGGTGGGAGACATAATTGACATTGCTCGCAACTTAAAGTTTAAATGTTTGGGTAAGGTAGGCTGTACTTGTTTTGAGTCTAAAGTTGTAAGGCCTATTGAAGAGCTTGTAACCCGTTATTATGTATTAATGGAAGTTCTTGATCGGCCTGGTGTTTTAGCCTCTATTGCGGGGGAGTTTGGTAAAGCTCAAGTTAGCTTAGCCAGTGTTATTCAGAAAGAAACCTTTGAAGAGCAGGCAGAACTGGTGTTTATGACTCATAAGACCACTGAACGCTCTTTAAGGCAAGCTATTAAAGCGATAAAAGCTCTACCGGTGGTTAGCGAAGTTAAAAATGTAATCAGAGTTGAAGGGGAAGAATGAGCTGGCCGGGAGTAATAGAAAAATACCGCCCTTACCTTCCGGTGGCTTCTTCAACTCCTGTCATTACTTTACTTGAAGGTGGGACCCCTTTAATTCCTGCCAGAGCTTTAAGTCGAGAATTAAATTTAGAAGTTTATTATAAGTTTGAAGGTCTTAACCCCACCGGCTCGTTTAAAGACCGAGGTATGACTATGGCTATAAGCAAAGCAGTGGAAGAAGGAGCAAAAGCAGTAATCTGCGCTTCTACGGGAAACACCTCGGCTTCGGCTGCTGCTTATGCAGCTAGGGCCGGCCTTAAGTGTTTTGTTTTTATTCCGGAAGGTAAGATTGCTTTGGGGAAGTTAGTTCAGGCTTTAATGCACCAGGCAGTGGTGGTAGGAGTAAAAGGTAATTTTGATCAAGCTTTAACTCTGGTTCGCCAGCTTTCTGCTGATTATCCCCTTTGTTTAGTTAACTCATTAAATCCTTACCGAATTGAGGGTCAAAAAACAGCTGCTTTTGAAGTTTGCGATGTGCTTGGTGAGTCTCCGGATTATTTGTTTATACCAGTTGGCAATGCTGGCAACATTACTGCTTACTGGAAAGGGTTTAGAGAATATTACGAAAGAGGAATTGTTAAAAAGCGACCTCGACTTTTCGGTTTTCAAGCTGCGGGAGCTGCACCTTTAGTCTTAGGACATCCAGTGGAAAAGCCAGAAACAGTGGCGACGGCGATAAGAATAGGTAAGCCAGCCAGGGGGGAAGAAGCACTTCAGGCAGCTCGGGAGTCAGGAGGGGAAATTGATATGGTAACGGATGAGGAAATACTTGATGCTTATCGTCTTTTAGCCGGGAGAGAAGGCCTATTTGTTGAGCCTGCTTCAGCTGCTTCAGTCGCTGGATTGCTCAAGAAAACTTCTCAAGGTGTAGTTTCTAAGGGAGCGCGAGTTGTTTGTGTGTTGACTGGCCACGGTCTAAAAGACCCTGATACTGCTTTAAAAGTTGAGAGAGAAATGAATATTGTTAAGAGCGATGAGGAAACAAAAAAATTGATTTTTAAAGAAATGAAATGGTAAGAGTTGTTGTTCCCGCTTCTACTTCTAATCTTGGCTCAGGTTTTGATGCGTTCGGTCTCGCCTTGCCTTTATTTTTAAATCTTGAGTTTAGAACAAGCTCTAAATTTAAGATTGAAGTCGAAGGAGAAGGTGAAGGCCTCTTGCCTTTAGATAGTCGAAATCTAATTTTCCGCACATTCGATTTTTTTTCCATGCAATCAGGGAAAAAACCAGTTCCAATTCGGATAAAAGTTAAAAACGAGATTCCTTTAAAACGTGGTTTAGGCAGTAGCGCAGCTGCTATTGTCGGTTCGCTAATTGCTGCTAACAGGCTTTACCAGACCAATCTTAGTGTTAAAGAAATTTTTCAAATGGCAGTTGAGTACGAAGGGCATCCCGATAATATAAGTGCCAGCTTGTTTGGGGGTTTTACTCTTTCTTATCAGGTAGGAAATACTTTTGAAACACGATCTTACCAACCACATCCTGATTTACGAGTTTTTTTGTTGATTCCGCCATTTCAGCTTTCAACCCGTGAAGCTCGTCGAGTTTTGCCAGACCAGGTTAGCCTTAATGACGCAGTTTACAACCTTTCGAGAGCTGCCTTGTTTGCCCTTTCTCTTATCAGAGGCGATTGGGAAAACATTAAAGAAGCAATGAAAGACAAACTTCATCAACCTTACCGTGAAAAGTTAATGCCTGAACTTTCTACTTTATTAGCGAAACTTAATAACCTTCCAGCGGTTCTTGGTGCTTCTTTAAGCGGGGCCGGACCGAGTCTGGTTGGGCTTTACAAGCAGACAGATGAGGTAAGTTTAAAAGAAAGTTTAGAAAACCTTCTATTTCAGGAAAAGCTTGATTTCGAACTCAGGCTTTTTAAAGTGGAAAACAAAGGCGCGAGTCTGATAGAGGAATAATGGAGCAACCAGAAATCAAGGACCGAAAAGTTATTTCCCCGGAAGGGGAAGAATTTGAAATCGATTACGAGACAACATTCCGCTTTTTAAATCAGGGCGTTTCCTTAGCCTTAGGCGAGGTTAAAGAAGGCCGCTTAAGTATTAAGGAAGGCGATTGCTTTCTCTATACCAATCTCGAAGGTGATATTCCTATCTTGAACCGGGGGGGTTTTGGTTTCTATTATCGGGATACCCGGTTTTTAAGCGCTTATGAACTTCAGATAGCTGGCGGTCATCCGGTTTTGCTTCACTCAACAGCTGAAAGAAATTATCTTGGTCATGTTGAAGGGACTAATGTTGAAATTAAATACAACGGCAGATTAATTCCTCAGCATACTCTTAATCTGCGGCGTCTTAGAGCAATACGGAGAGTTTTGTACGAGCGGTTGAGATTAAAAAACTACAATTCTTTTTCAGTTAAAGTGCCTCTCGAATTTGAGTTTGGAGCTGATTTTGCTGACATTTTTGAAGTCAGGGGTTTAAGGAGAAAAAAAAGAGGAACTTACTTGAAGCCAAAAGTATGTCCAGGGGGGGTAATTTTTGCCTACATTGGCGAGGACGAGGTTTTTCGACAACTCAGAATTAAATGGGGCCAGGAACCAAAAAGTATAATTTTTACGTCGGAAACGGTAAAGGTTTTTTTTGAAATTGAGATAGGACCTCAGGGGCGTTTTTTACTTGATTTTTCTTTTGAGCCCTTAGTTGGATGTGTTCGAAGAAAAACCAGGTCTTTTAATGAAGTGGTGGCTCATTTAAGAAAATCTTATCTGGAGTGGGAAAGAAGTTCGGTTCAAGTGACCACTGACAATCAGCTTTTTAATATTGTCTTAGAAAAGGCCAGCAATGATTTGCGTCAGCTTTACACTCCAACTCGTTTAGGAGAAGTTATTTACGCTGGTATACCCTGGTTTTCTGCTCCCTTCGGCCGCGATGCCTTAATTTCAGCTCTTCAGGCTTTACCCTTCAAGCCTTCTTTAGCCAAGGGAACCCTTTCTTTTTGCGCTCGCCTTCAGGGAAAAGAGTTTAATCCTGAAAGAGATGAAGAACCAGGCAAAATTTTTCATGAGGTTAGACAAGGAGAGCTGGCAAATTTGCGTCAAATTCCTCAGACCCCTTATTACGGCTCGGTCGACGCCACCCCGCTTTTTCTGATTTTAGCCAGCGAATATCTTAACTGGACTGGTGATGAAAACTTTATTGCCAACATAAAGAAAAACATCTTGCTGGCTTTTGAATGGTTAGAAAAATTTGGTGACATGGATAAAGATGGGTTCATTGAGTATCAATGCCGTTCAAAAAGAGGTCTTTTTAATCAAGGCTGGAAGGATTCATGGGACGCCATTTTGGTAGATGGGAAACAGCCAGTTCCACCAATTGCTCTAGTTGAAGTTCAAGGTTACGCCTACAAGGCTTATTTGAGCTGGTCATCCTGGTTTAAACGTTGGGGTGATATGGAGAAAGCTCAGGAATTAGAGAGTAAAGCTGAGGAAATCAGGCAAAAGTTTGAAGATTTTTTCTGGCAGGAAGAAAAAAATTTTTATGCTATAGCTTTAGATGGTAACAAGAAACCAATTAAGATTATCAGTTCAAATCCTGGACATTGTTTGTGGACTGAAATAGTTTCCCAAGAAAGGGCTTTCTTAGTAGCTCGAAGACTTCTTTTGCCGGATATGTTTTCTGGCTGGGGCATAAGAACTTTAAGCAAGTCCGAAAAGCTATACAACCCTATGGGTTATCATACTGGAACAGTCTGGCCGCACGATAACTCTTTGGTAATTTCTGGGCTAAAAAAATATGGTTTTGATGAAGAAGCCACAGTGGTAGCTACTGGTTTGTACGAAATGGTTTCTCGGCATCCCCAGCTTCGCTTTCCAGAACTATTTTGCGGCTTTACTCGCCGGGGCAATAACTATCCAGTAGCTTATCCAGTTGCTTGCTTACCTCAAGCATGGGCTGGTGGTAGTGTTTTTATGATTTTGTTTTCTCTTCTTGGTCTGGAAGCATTTGCTCCGAAAAATCTTCTGGTTATAAGGCCAACTTTGCCTCCCTGGTTGAACTGGATTAAGATATCTAATTTAGGAGTGGGTGAAAGCAAAGTGGATTTATTGGTTAGACGGGAAGGGAGGTCAATAAAGGTGGAAGAGTTAGAAATAGAAGGAAGCTTGTTTATAATTAAGGAAGTAAAGGAGTAAGTAAAAAGTGGAGAAGAAAAAGAAGTGGTGGATAATAGGTTGCTCGCTGGCTTTAATACTATTTCTTTTGTTTATTTTTTTGCCTCTTTACTTCTTTTTTTCTCTTTTTGAGGGGCCTGATTTTTCTCGTAAACTGACTGCAGAAGGTTCAATAGCTTTAATTAGAATTGAAGGTGAAATTTCTGCTTCTCAAGAAAGCATAAGGGGAGTGGCACCTGAAAGAATAATTAAGCAACTGCGTTGGGCGGAAGAAAATGATAATGTTAAAGCTATTCTTTTGCGAATTAATAGCCCTGGAGGAACAGCCGCTGCTTCTCAGGAGATATTTACTGAGCTTAGAAGAGCAAAAAAACCAGTGGTAGCTTCTATTGCCGACATTGGAGCTTCCGGTGCGTACTGGATTGCTTGTGGAGCCGATAGAATTATTGCTTCGCCATCTTCGGCTGTTGGAAGCATTGGAGTTATAATAACCCTTCCAAACCTGAAAGGTTTGCTTGACAAATTGGGGGTGACTTACATAGTTATCACTAAAGGAAAATATAAGGACATTGGTAACCCAGCTCGGCCGCTAACGGAAGAAGAAAAAAAAGTCCTTGATGAGCAAGCTGGGATGATTTATCGAGATTTTATAGAGAATGTAGCGGAAAGCCGCAATTTATCTTTGGACGAAGCTGAAAGATATGCTACCGGATTAACCTATCTTGGTAGTCAAGCGAAAGAAATGGGTCTTGTTGACCAGCTTGGCAACTACACTGATGCTGTAAAGTTAGCGGCAAAGATGGGGAAGATTAAGGGAGAACCGGAAATTGAAGAATACGAAGAACCATTTGATTTGAGATATCTTAGAGATATCTTCACTTTAATGAAATCAGGGATTGATTTCAGAAGATTTTTACCAGATTCTCGCCAGCCAGTCTTTTCGCCTTAACACTTAATTGTTTTTTTGCTTCGTCGTATAATTATTATGTTAGGGCTGTTTAAGACAGTTAGTAATCAAGGAGGCATATAGAAATGGAAAAGGGAAGTTACCGGCTAAAAACAGGGCTGGCTGAAATGCTAAAAGGCGGTGTCATAATGGATGTTACCAATGCTGAGCAAGCAAAGATTGCCGAAGATGCTGGTGCGGTTTCTGTTATGGCTTTAGAAAGAGTACCCGCCGATATTCGAGCAGCTGGCGGAGTGGCAAGAATGGCTGACCCATCAATCATTGAAGAGATTATGGAAGCTGTTTCTATTCCTGTAATGGCAAAAGTGCGGATAGGTCATTTTGTTGAAGCGCAAATTTTAGAAGCTCTGGGAGTTGATTTTATAGACGAGAGCGAAGTTTTAACTCCGGCTGACGAAGAGCACCACATTGATAAACACAAATTCAGTATCCCTTTTGTTTGTGGCTGTCGTAATTTAGGAGAGGCGTTAAGGAGAATTGGCGAAGGAGCGGCAATGATAAGAACAAAAGGAGAAGCTGGTACAGGTAATGTGGTTGAAGCGGTCAGGCATATGCGGGCAGTAATGGGGGAAATCCGACGAATTAATTCTCTTTCTGACGATGAGTTAATGAAGGTAGCTAAGGAAATCCAGGCTCCTTATGAGTTAGTGAAAAAGGTTAAAGAGCTTGGTCGGCTGCCTGTAGTTAATTTTGCCGCTGGCGGAGTGGCAACTCCAGCTGATGCTGCTTTAATGATGCAACTTGGGGCTGATGGTGTTTTTGTCGGTTCGGGAATTTTTAAGTCAGAGAATCCTCCACTTTATGCGAAAGCAATTGTCGAAGCAGTTGCTCACTATGACGATCCTGATGTTTTAGCTCGAATTTCTCGAAGGCTTGGCCAGCCCATGAAGGGCTTAGATGTAAAGGTTTTATCTCAAGAAGAGCTTTTACAGGTGCGTGGTTGGTAATGAGAATAGGTGTTTTGTCTTTTCAGGGTGATGTTCGAGAGCATATACAAGCAGTAGAAAGAGCAGGCGGAAAGGCTTTTCCCGTTAAGCGAGCTGTTGAAATAAGCAAGTTAGATGGCTTGATTATTCCTGGTGGAGAAAGCACTACTATCTCAAAGTTTATTCAAGAAGAGGGGATGGCTGAACCTATTAGAGCTCAAGTAGCTAAAGGTATGCCTCTTTATGGCACCTGCGCGGGTCTGATTATCTTGGCTCGTAGGGTTTTAAATAACACAGTCTTTTCTCTGAACATTCTTGATGTAGAGGTAAAGAGAAACGCTTACGGTCGGCAAAAGGATAGTTTTGAAGAAGAAATACAAGTCGAAGGCTTTGAAACCCTCTATCGGGGAGTTTTTATTCGTGCTCCTTGGATAACCAGGGTTGGTCCTCAGGTAAAAGTATTAGCTCGTTACCAGGGAAAGCCGGTTTTGGTTTTAGAAAAGAAGGTGCTGGCAAGTACTTTTCATCCTGAATTAACTTCTGATGACCGCATTCATCGTCTTTTTTTGGGTTTAGTTGAGGGGAGCAAAAAAGGCTAATGTCTGGTCACTCGAAATGGGCTCAAATTAAAAGAAAAAAATCCAGAGAAGATGCTAAAAGAGGTCAGCTTTTTTCCAAACTGATTCGGGCAGTGATAATTGCCGCCAAGAAAAACTCAAATCCTGAGACCAACCCACAGTTAGCTCAAGCAATTGAGCGGGCACGCTCTTTTCATGTTCCTCAAGACAATATTGAGCGAGCAATCAAAAGAGCAGCTGGCGAAGGTGAAACCATCAGCTATGAACACGTTTTTTACGAAGGATACGGACCTGGAGGGGTAGCTTATTTAGTTGAAGTAATGACTGATAACCGCAATCGCACAGCTGCTGAGATTCGAAATATTTTTTCTTCAGCCGGAGGAAGCTTAGCTGAAAGCGGCAGTGTTAGTTGGTTGTTTGAGAGGAAGGGTGTGATTGTAATTAGGATTAATTCAACTGAGGAAGAAGAAAGTTTGTTAGAGGTTGCTCTAGAAGAGGGTGCGGATGATATAGTCACTCGGGAAAACGAGGTTGAAATTATAACTTCCTTTGAGAATTTTCGCCGGCTAAAAGAATCTTTGGAAAAAAATTTTACGCTGATTTCAGCCGAAATTACTATGTTTCCACAACGCACGGTGCGAGTAGAAGGTAATGAAGCCAGGAAAGTTTTAAAACTTTTAGATGCTTTAGAAGAACACGATGATGTTCAGGAAGTTTATACTAACTTCGACATCCCTGAAGGCATTCTCGAGGAAATAGCCGCTTTGTAAATGATTATTTTTGGAGTTGACCCGGGAACAGCAACTACCGGGTATGGAATTGTTGAGGTAAGCAATAATCAATTAATTAGCGTTGGTTACGGTTGTATTAGAACCTCGCCTGAACTTGACCATCATTTCAGGCTCCTGAAGATTTATCGGAAACTGCTTGATTTAATTGAACTTTATAAACCGGATGATATAGCGGTGGAGAAAGTTTTTTTTAGTTTAAACTCGAAAACGGCGATGCTGGTTGGTGAAGCTCGGGGAGTGGTTATGTTAGCTGCTGCTACTTGTGGCTTAAGAGTTTTTGAATACACGCCTTTGCAGATTAAGATGTCTTTAGTTGGTTTTGGTCGAGCTGACAAAAGACAGGTTCAAACAATGGTAAAAGAAGTTTTAAGTCTTGATAGACTTCCTTTTCCAGATGATGCTGCCGATGCTTTAGCGGCTGCTGTTTGTCATGCCCATTCGCTACAATTTTTAGAAAAGGTGGAAAAAGCTGATGATTTCTTATCTTGAAGGTGAAGTTCTAAAAATTTTACCCGAATCAGCTGTTGTTTTAGTGGGAGGGGTTGGTTATCAGATTTACCTTCCTCAAAAAGAACTGCTTTCTTTAAAAGAGAGAGAAAAAAAAGCTTTTTATACTTTTTTACATTTGAAACCTAACGGAATTGAGCTTTATGGATTTACTCGAGCAGAAGAAAAAGACCTTTTTAAGGAACTACTTTCTTTAGCTCAAGTAGGTCCAAAGACGGCCTTAGCTATTTTGTCAGTTTTTTCTTTAGCTGAACTGAGCAAGGTAGTGGCTAATGGAGACTTCTCTGCTTTGGCTCGCGTTCCTGGTCTGGGTCCCAAAACTGCTCGTCGCCTTTTAAGCGAGTTGAAAGAAAAGTTTGAAGGCTTAAATTTGCCGGTTGTGCTAGGAGAAGAATTGGGAGGCGAAAAAAGACTTCTGGTGATAGAAGCACTGGCAAGTTTAGGTTACCCGATTTCTCAAGCTCGAGAAGTAGCTCAAAACCTAGAGGTAGATTTTCAAGAGCTTTCAGTAGAAGAAATTGTTCGCGTGGCTTTAAGTAAAATGTCTAAGGAGGCAAAGGTTGACTGACGAAGCCTTACTTTCTTCTTTTCCTCTAGATGAAGATAGAGAAGTTGAGGCTAGCTTACGCCCTTGCTTTTTAAAGGAGTTTATTGGGCAAGAAAAGATAAAGGAAACACTTTCTATTATCCTTAGAGCTGCCCAGGGAAGGTCTGAGTGCCTGGATCATCTTCTTTTTTGTGGTCCACCGGGTCTTGGTAAAACTACGATGGCGACCATTATTGCTAATGAGTTGAGCGCCAAAGTTAAAATTACTTCAGGTCCAGCTCTCGAAAGAGCAGGGGATTTAGCAGCCATTTTGACTTCTTTAGAGGAAGGTGACGTTCTTTTTATTGATGAAATTCATCGTCTTTCGCGAACAGTGGAGGAAATTCTTTATCCAGCTCTTGAAGATTACAAGCTTGACATTATTATTGGTAGGGGCCCTTCAGCGCGAACCTTGCGCCTTTTTTTATCGCCATTTACTTTGATTGGCGCAACAACCCGACCTGGACTCTTAACAGCTCCTTTAAGAGATAGGTTTGGTCAGACAATCCGATTTGATTTTTATTCTCCTGAGGAACTAAAGGAAGTAGTCCTTCGTTCAGCTAAAATTTTAAAGATTGTTATTACTGAAGAAGGAGCCGTCGAGATTGCTCGACGCTCTCGGGGCACACCTCGCGTTGCTAACCGACTATTAAGAAGAGTCAGAGATTATGCTCAAGTTAAGAAAGATGGTTTGATCGATGAGCAAGTAGCCCGCGAAGCTTTGGATTTTTACGAGGTTGATGAAAAAGGTTTAGACGCTCTTGACCGCAAAATACTTTCAACCTTAATCGAAAAGTTTCAGAGTAAACCGGTTGGTTTAAACACCCTGGCTGTTTCGGTTGGTGAAGACCCGCATACTATTGAAGATGTTTATGAACCCTACCTTTTGCAATTAGGCCTAGTTCAGAGAACTCCTCGAGGGCGAGTTCCGACTGAGCATGCTTTCGAACATTTAGGGATAAAGAAAAAAGGGACTCTTTTTTGAATTGGCTGAAAAACTCCGTTAAAATTATCTTATGAATAAATCAATAGGGTTAATTTTAATTGCCGTTGTATTTTCAGTTAGCGGCCAGCTTTTGTTGAAAGCCGGAGCAAATAAAGTAGGCCGAATTGAAGCTTCTGCTCTCAAGAACCCATTGCAAATAGTTTTTTCTTTTTTCAAATCTCCATTAATCATATTTGGGCTTTTACTTTTCTTAATCAGTGCTTTTCTCTGGATTATTGCTTTGACCCGCGTTGACTTGAGCTTTGCTTATCCATTAGTTGGAACAAGCTATGTTTTAATTCTTCTATTTTCCCGAATATTTCTTGGCGAGGATGTCAATATTCTTCGTTGGTTTGGGGCTTTGCTGGTTGCCTTAGGCGTAGTTCTAATTAGTCGGGGGTAGTTTTGAGTCTGGTTTTGCACGTTTGTTGTTCTCCTTGTGCCATTTATCCTATTAAAACCTTAAAAGAAGCAGATGACTTATTGCTTTATTATTTCAATCCGAATATACATCCTTATCAGGAATACCAGAAAAGATTGGAAGCTTTTAAGTTTTTAGCGGAAGAGCTTAGTTTATCCAGCGAAGTTGGTGAATATCGTCCAGAATTGTATTTTCAATCAATTGGGGAAACGACGGAGAAACCAGAAAGATGTCGACAGTGCTATTCTTTGAGACTCAAAGATACCGCCCGATTAGCTAAAAACCGAGGGATAAAGAGAATTACTACTACTTTACTGGTTAGTCCTTACCAGGAACATAAGTTGGTTTGCGAGGAAGGAGAAAGGGCAGCTCAAGAGTTTGGGCTGGAGTTTGTTTGCTTTGATTTTCGTTCAGGTTATTACCAGGGGATAAACGAAGCAAGGGAGAAGGGAATTTACCGTCAGTGGTATTGCGGGTGTCTGTTTAGCGAAATAGAGCGAGTGAAAGAAAAAGAGGCCAAGAAAAATGCGTGAGCTTGATTATCTTGGTAAAATGCTTATTATTCTCGGGGTTTTAATGCTACTCGCTGGTTTGCTTTTAATGATTCTTTCTCGGTTTTTCAAAAGCGGGGGTTTTGGGCTCTTGCCAGGCGATATTTTAATTAAAAAAGGGAACTTTACTTTCTTTTTTCCGATAGTTACTGGCTTGGTTTTGAGTCTTGTTTTAACAGTCGTTTTAAATCTTGTGTTTTGGTTTTTAAGTCGAAAATGAAAACTGAGTTTTTTGACTTTCGCATTCCTCCTGAACTTATAGCACAGGAACCTGCATCTTCACCTGAGAGTTGCCGCTTGATGGTTTTGGAAAAAAACGAAGGCAAGATTAGACATTGCTACTTTCACCAAATTGTTGACTATTTTAACCCTGATGATTGCTTGGTTCTTAATGATACTCGCGTTATTAAAGTTCGTTTGCATGGTAAGAGGGGAACTGGGGGTAAGGTAGAGGTTTTGCTTTTGCGTAAAATCAAGAGTAGCCTTTGGGAAGCGCTGGTTAAGCCAGGAAGGAAAGTTAGGTTTGGGGAAGTTATTTTTTTTAAGGCTGGCCTCCAGGGGAAAATAATTGGCGAGGGTGAAGGCGGAGTGAAATTAGTTGAGTTTAACACCTCGGCACTTAAGAAAATTGAGATGGCAGGGGAAATTCCATTGCCTCCTTATATCAAAGCTCCTCTAAAAGACGAAAGGAATTATCAAACGGTGTATGCCCGGGTTCCAGGTTCCGCTGCTGCCCCAACTGCTGGTCTTCACTTCACGCCACATTTACTAGAAAAAATAAAAGAAAAAGGTGTTAAAATTGGCTGGGTGACCCTTCATATTGGTTTAGATACCTTTCGTCCAATACATGAAGATGAGGTAGAAAAACATTTAATTCATAAAGAATACCTTAAAATTCCTAAGAAAACGGTTGAGATTGTGAATGAAACTCGAGAAAGAGGTGGTCGTGTTTTTGCGTGCGGAACAACAGTGGTAAGAGCATTAGAAACAGGAGCTCTGGAGAATGGAGAGCTACAACCTTACGAAGGTAATACTTCTCTTTATATTTATCCTGGATTTAAATTTAAAGCTGTTGATGCTCTGATAACCAACTTCCATTTTCCCCGCTCAACTTTGATAGTGTTGGTTTCAGCTTTTGCTGGCCGTAGTAAAATTATTAAAGCTTATGAGCAAGCAGTAAGGCTTAAATATCGTTTTTTTTCCTTTGGCGACGCTATGCTAATAATTTGATTAAAGAAGTAGTTTAAGGAGAAAAGTTTTGAAAAAAGAAGAAGCAAAAAAAATAATTGAGGATTTAAGGAAGCAAATAAACTACCATAACTATCGCTATTATGTTCTTGATTCGCCAGAGATATCTGATGAGCAATACGATGAGCTGGTTCGTCAGCTAATAAAACTGGAAAAAGAATTCCCCGATTTAGTAACTCCTGATTCTCCGACTCAGCGGGTGGGTGCCCCGCCAGCTGAAGGTTTTTTGCCAGTTAAACATTTGGAAAAAATGTTTTCTTTGTCAGATGCTTTTGATTTGGGAGAATTGAGAGCTTTTTTTGAGCGGGTGAGAAAACTTCTTCCAGATGAAAAAATTGAGTATGTTTGCGAGTTAAAAATAGACGGGGCAGCAGTGGCAATTGTTTATCGAGAAGGTCGTTACTGGCGTGCAGCTACTCGGGGTGATGGCGAAGTAGGAGAAGATATTACACCTAATGTTAAAACAATTAAGTCGATACCTCTAGTTTTAAGGGGAGAAGCAATCCCTTTAGTTTTAGAAGTTAGGGGAGAAGCTTATTTGACTAAAGAACAGTTTATAAAGGTAAACGAGGAAAGGGCTGAGGCAGGTGAACCTTTGTTTGCCAATCCGCGAAACTCGGCTGCTGGTTCTCTGCGTCAGCTTGACCCGAAAATTACAGCTAAAAGAAGGCTTGATTTTTTTGCTCACGGCTTGGGGAGGGCTGAAGGGGTAAAATTTTGTTCTCAATGGGAAGTTCTTCAGTACTTAAATCAGGCGGGTTTTAAAATTACTCCTTTTGCTAAACTTTTTGGCTCAGAAGCTGAAGTTGAAGCTTATTGCCAGGAATGGGAAGAGAAACGCCACTCATTACCTTTTGAAATTGATGGAGTGGTAATTAAAGTAAACAGTCTTTCTCAGCAGAAGTTTTTAGGCTATACCAGCAAGTCTCCTCGCTGGGCAATTGCTTATAAATTTCCAGCTGAACAACAAGTGACCAAGCTTTTAGATATTCAAGTAAGTGTAGGGCGAACCGGAGCTTTAACGCCAGTTGCTATTCTTGAACCAGTTCGGGTAGCTGGCAGCACTATTTCCCGCGCTACTTTACATAACGAAGATGAAATTAAGAGGAAAGATATCAGAATAGGTGACTGGGTTGTAGTCCAAAAAGCTGGTGATGTGATTCCAGAGGTAGTAGCTCCAGTTCCCAGTAGGCGGACAGGCAAAGAAAGTTTTTTTCAAATGCCCTCCGTCTGCCCGGTTTGTGGTTCAGAAGCAATCAAACCTCAGGGCGAAGCAGTTACTCGCTGCACCGGGGGCATTTCCTGCCCAGCTCAGGTTTTTGAGCATATTTTGCATTGGGGCAGGAGAGGATGCATGGACATTGACGGTTTGGGGCCTGAAGTAGTGAAAGATTTATTGAAAAAAAAATTAGTTAAAAATGTGGCTTCTCTTTATAAATTAACCAAAGAAGATCTACTCCAGGTTGAGCATTTCCAGGAAAAATCAGCTGAGAACCTTTATCGGGCAATTCAAGCTTCAAAAAATCGGCCGCTTTCGCGCTTGCTTTTTGCCCTTGGAATTAGACATGTTGGAGCACATTTAGCAGCTGTTTTAGCTGAAAATTTCAAGTCTATCGATAGGTTAAAAAAGGCAACTTTCGAAGAATTAATAAATATTCCTGAAGTAGGTCCGAAAGTAGCTGAGAGTGTTACCACCTTTTTCCGTCAACCACACAACCTTGAGGTTATAGAGGAACTTAGAAAAGCGGGATTAAAAATGGAAGAAGGGGAAAGCAAAAAGGAAACCAGGCTGGCGGGTTTATCTTTTGTCTTCACAGGCACTCTGAAAAACTTTACTCGAGAAGAAGCTAAAGAAATAGTTGAATCCTTAGGCGGTAAAGTTTCCTCAAGTGTTAGTTTAAAGACAAGTTATGTTGTAGTTGGAGAAGACCCCGGTTCAAAGTATGAAAAAGCAAAAAAATTGGGAGTTAAGATTTTAACTGAAACGGAGTTTTTGAAAATGGTGGGTAAAGAGGGAGCTGAGTAAAGCTGGATATACAATTTTCAACTCACAAATCCTGGCTATCTTCTCCTTTTTTTACTTTATTTCTCTGGCTTGTCTGGGGAGCTTTTCTGTTGACATTTACTTTGCTTTTACAAAAAGTCGGCTTGATTAAGAGCTATTTTGCTTCAATTGTGGTGATTATGTTCTTTTTTTATTTAGGAGGACTTTTTTTGGTCTGGTGTTTTAGAGCTCGAAAAAGTGGTTGGTCATCAATTGGCTTTTCCAATTTTACTTTATCTGCTTTAATCTGGGGGACTTTTGCTTTTTTTCTTTTTTTCTCATTCTCTACTATTTATGGATATCTGCTGGCTATTTTTGGCTACGATTTAAATAAAGCATATGATCTCTCTCGCTTTTTCTCGAAAGTTGAAGGTTGGTGGTTGCTTCCAACTTTTTTAGTGGTTGGCTTTTTGGGCCCTTTGACGGAAGAGTTGTTTTTCCGTGGCTACCTTTATCTTTACTTGCGAGAAAAGAAAGGACTTTTAACAGCCTTATTTCTTTCAAGTTTTACCTTTTCGCTTTTACACTTGTCATTTTTATTTGTCCTTCCGTTTTTATTTTTTGGAATTCTCTCTGCTTTGATGGTTGAAAAAAGAAGCTCTCTTGACGCCAGCTTGATTTTTCATATACTCAATAATGTTCTTGCACTTGTTGTTTATATTTTTGTACGAGTTTAGTTTAGAAGGAGTTAAAAAATGATTTCTAAAGAGGACGTTAAACACATTGCCTGGTTAGCTCGGCTTGAAATCACTGAAAAAGAGATTGAAAAATTTACTCAGCAGCTTGGCCAAATTCTCCAGCATGCTAGCAAAATCAAAGAAGTTAATACTCAGAATATTAAGCCAACAGCTCATCCTCAACCCTTGAAGAATGTTTTTCGTGAAGATGTAGCTAAAGAGTCAATTACATTAGAGAAAGCTTTAAAGAACGCACCTAAAAAGGAATCAGGAGCCTTTACTGTGCCCAGGATTAGCTAAAAGAGAATGAATACGAAACGCCATCCCTTAGCTCAAAAAGTTATTAAAGGAGAGGTAAAACCTACTGAAGCTTTAGAGCATTGTCTGGGAAGAATTGAGAGACTTAACCCTTCCCTGAATGCTTTTTTAACAATTTGCGCCGAAGAAGCTTTAACTCAAGCAAAAAAAATAGAGGAGAAGATAATAAAAGGTGAAAGTTTAGGTGTTTTAGCTGGTGTTCCGGTGGCGGTTAAAGACAATATTTGCACGAAAGGAGTTCGTACTACTTGTGCATCGAAAATTTTAGAAAACTTCATTCCAATTTATGATGCAACAATTGTCGAAAAGCTCAAAGCTCAAGATGCCGTGATTATTGGCAAAACTAATATGGATGAGTTTGCTATGGGCTCATCCACTGAAAACTCAGCCTTTGGCCCTTCTAAAAATCCCTGGGATTTAGAGCGAGCCCCTGGTGGTTCTTCCGGTGGCTCAGCGGTAGCGGTCGCTTCTGGTCTTGCTCCTTTAGCTTTAGGTTCTGATACAGGAGGGTCAATTCGCCAGCCAGCAGCTTTTTGTGGTTTAGTAGGACTCAAGCCAACTTATGGTTTAGTGTCACGCTATGGTTTGGTAGCATTTGCCTCTTCTCTTGATCAGATTGGCCCAATGGCTGGGAATGTTGCTGAATGTGCTTTATTGCTTCAAGTGATAGCTGGTCATGACTCTAAAGATTCAACTTCATTTCCCTATGTGGTGCCTGATTATTTAGCTTCCTTAAGAGAAATGCCTAAAAAGATAAAAGTTGGAGTTGTTAAAGAGCTTTCTGGTGAGGGGATAGAGAAAGGGGTTAAAGAAGTATTAAATGAGGCTTTAAACAAGTTAGCGAATACAGGGATAGTCATTGAAGAAGTTTCCTTGCCCTCCTTTGATTACGCATTATCAGCTTATTATCTTATTGCACCAGCTGAGGCCAGCTCGAATTTAGCGCGTTATGATGGCGTTCGTTATGGGTTTCGCGATTTTGAAGCAAAAGATATTTGGGAGATGTATGCTAAGACAAGGGCTAAAGGTTTTGGAGCGGAAGTAAAAAGAAGAATAATGCTGGGAACTTATGCTTTATCTGCTGGCTATTATGAAGCCTATTATGGCCAGGCTCAAAAAATTAGAACCTTAATCATTCAGGATTTTAACCGCGCTTTTGAGAAATACGATCTATTAGTGTCGCCGACTGCTCCATCAGTTCCATTTAAATTAGGCGAGAAAGTTGACGACCCTTTGCAAATGTATCTTTCAGATATTTGCACTATTCCGGTTAACTTAGCCGGTTTGCCGGCAATTTCTCTTCCAGCTGGTCTTTCCAGTGGCTTACCGGTGGGTTTTCAGATAATAGGTCCTTCTTTCAGTGAACCTTTGATTTTTCAACTTGCACTTCTAGCTGAAGAAACCTTTCTTTTTCAGTCAAGGCCTTCATTGTTAGATTGACAGGTTTGTGTCTATTGTAATTTGCTTTTAATTGCATCCCCTGGCACTCAACCACAAATTACAAAAAATTGCTGCGAATTAACACTAAAGAAAACTCGTTAATTAAACTTTACTTAAATATTACTGCGATTTTTTCACCAATGCTTTGTAAGCTTGGTGAATTTTTTGGTAAACAGAGCCAGGTCGCCCGTTGCCAATTTTTTTGCCTTCCACTTCAACTACTGGCATTACTTCTCTTAGTGTACTGGTGATAAAAATCTCTTCTGCTTCGAAAATCTCTTCCTTATTAACGGTTTTTTCTTGAATCTCAAATCCAAGAAAAGGAGCAATTTCCAGAATTATTTCTCGGGTTATTCCGGGGAGTAGACCAGCTTCAATTGGAGGGGTAATTATTTCTTTATTTTTAACCAAGAATATATTGGAGAAAATTGCTTCAGTGAGTTCATTGTTAAAATTAAGATAAAAACCTTCGTCTAATCCTTTCTCTTTAAGTTCGTTCAATGCCAATAAGCGATTGATAAAGCAAGTTGTTTTTAGCTGTGGCAAAATTGAGCTCTGATTGACCCTTTCTTCCAAAAAGGTAACTTTAAGGCCACTGCGGTAAAAGCTTAAAGGATAGCTTTTGAAAGGTTGAGTAAAGATAAAAACTGTTGGAGAAGTTGCCTCTTTTAAGCCAGGTGTACCATCGCTTATTCCTTGAGTAACAGTGATTCTCATTTTAGCGTCTTTTGAGTTGTTGATTTTTATCAGTTTTTCGCTGGCTTTTTTTAATTCTTTGATAGGAGGTAAAGTAATTTTTAAAATCCCGGCTGATTTTGCTAAGCGGTTGAGATGGCGACCTAAAGCAAAAGGGAAACCGTTGTAAACTCGAATGGTTTCAAAGAGACCATATCCGTAAAGGAAACCAAAGTCAAAAGGATTGACTGAAGCTTTTTGAGTTTTGACATACTCTCCATTTAAATAAACAAACATTATTCCTCCAATGCTTTAAAAAGTGCCTTGCCTTTATGTAAGGTTTCTTCATACTCTAATTCGGGCTGGGAGTCAGCCACAATTCCTCCGCCTACTTGAAAAAAAGCTTGGTTTTCCTTAACTACCAATGTTCTAATAACAATATTTAAATCCATTTGACCATTAAAAGAAAGGTAGCCTAAAGCTCCAGTGTAAGGCCCTCTCTTGGTTGGTTCGAGTTCTTCAATTATTTCCATTGCTCGCACTTTTGGGGCGCCAGTGATTGATCCGCCAGGGAAAGTTGCTTGTAAAAGGTCAAACTGGTCAAGTTCTTCTCTTAAGTTGGCTTTTATAATTGAGACTAAATGATGTACAGTAGCATAGTTTTCTACTTTAAAAAGCTTTTCTACTTTTACCGAGCCGGTTTTGGCGACTTTTCCGAGGTCATTGCGTTCGAGATCAACAATCATCAGGTTTTCGGCTTTTTCTTTTGAACTCGTAACAAGTTCATCAGCTAACTTTTGGTCTCTGATTCGGTTTTTGCTTCTTGGTCTGGTGCCTTTTATTGGCCGCGTTTCTACTAAGCCGTTAGGTTTCAAAAGAAGAAATCTTTCTGGTGAGGAAGAAATCAGAGAAAGTTCAGAAAAGTTCAGATAAGCAGCAAAAGGGGCAGGATTAATTTCTTGCAAGCGTGAAAAAATTTGAAATGGGTTGGAAATTAAATCAGTTTGAAAACGTTGAGAAAGATTTACCTGAAAAATGTCGCCAGCATAGATGTAATCAATAGCTTTTTTGACCGCCTCAAGATATTTCTTCTTGGTGAAGTTCGATTTAAAATATTTACCAGCCTTTACTTCAATTTTTTTTGAAGGTAAATGAGGTGATCTATTTTTTAAAGTTTTGATTATTTCTTCCAAACTTAGGCTAGATTTTTCAGTGACGACAAGAAAAGTTTTTTCGTTGAAGTGGTCAGTGATGATTGACCAGCCGTAGAATCCCAAATAAAGAAGCGGCGCTTTTAGGTCATTCACCGCTAGAGATGGCAGTTCTTCAATGTAGTCTTTAAGATCGTAAGAAAAATATCCAATAGCACCCCCAATAAAAGGGAGCTCAGAGTTTTCATTTCCCTTTGGAGTTGAGGCTAACCAGATATTTTTTAAGATTTTTAAGGGATTTCCGCTTAAAAGTTTTTTTTCTTTACTTGTTTTGACTGTAACTTTGTCAGCTTCCGCTTTAAAGATGAGATAGGGTTCAGCACTTAGAATCGAGTAGCGCCCAATTTCTGGATGAAAATAGCTACTTTCGAGCAGAACAGGATGTGAAAGGTGAGAAAACCGAGGGAAAATATTTCTTAAGGGAGAAAGCTTCTCCTTTGGTATGATTTGGTTCAGATTTATAACTTCCACAGGTTAAATGTTAGCTGAAATCAAAAAAGGAAAAAATAGTTGCCGTTGGTCTTTAGCTTTGCTATGATATGGCATCTCGAGGAGGTAAGATGCCAAATATTAAGTCAAAAGCGAAAAGGATGAGACAAGCTGAAAAAAGGCGATTAAGGAATAAGGCAGTCAAGACTAGAGTTAAAAGTGTGATCAAAGAGTTTCAGGAAGCTTTTGAGGCTGGGAAAAGAGAGGAAGTTGCAAGCTGCCTTCCCCTTGTTTATAAAACTTTAGACAAAGCGGCATCCAAAGGAGTAATCCATAAACGGAGGGCGGCAGCTTTCAAATCAAAAATGGCAAGAAAGCTCAACCAGCTTTCGCTCGAGTCTTCGAAAGCTGAAAAATCTTCTCCAAAAAAATAACCGGCACTACTGAAGGCCCCATTTTTCCTGTCTTAATGAGATAATCGAGCCTTAAACCTTCAAAGAGTGCTTTCTCCAATTCTTGAAAAGAAAAGTTGCTTGATTCGTTTATTAAGTGGCGAATGTAGAATGGATTCAAGTTGAGTTTTTTTGCAATTATTTGGTAATTATTGACTCCTTCAACTGCAAAAGCTTTGACTTTCAACCATAGTCGTAATCGACTTAGAATTCGTGAGAGAAAAGCGGGAACTTCTGAAGGGTGAAAAACTGTTTTGGATAAAACTCTCAATACTTGTTGCTTATCTTTTTTGGCCAAGGCTTTAAAAAGCTTAAAATTTAGGTCTTCAGTGCCTTCACTAAGTAAAAGTTTTAACTCTTGACTGCTTATCTTATTTTGGTTAGCAAAATAAAGAGCGATTTTTTTAATTTCTTGTTTAATTAAGCTGAAGTTGCTGCCGTATAAATTAATCAGGGCTTGGGAGAGCTTGTCGGAAACTTGCTTTCCTTGTTTGCCAAACTCAGCTTGAATTTTTTTTCTCAACAAGTTTTCATTAAAAACTATTTTTTTTACTTCTTTAAATCCTTTTAAAAATTCTGGTTTTAATAAAGGATGCTGAGACTTTAGCTCTTCGGCTAAAATTATCAGGTGTTTTTCTTTTGATTGCTGATATATCTGGATTAAATTTTCTATTTCTTTTTTATTCAGTTTTTCACCCTGAAAAAGCAGGATCACCTCTCGGTTTTCAAAAAAGGGTATAACTGGTTGGGAAAGAAAGTTATCAATTTTTTCTTCTTCCAGATTAATCTTTCGAATTTCAAATTGGCCAGGATTTTTCTTCTCAAATTTTTCGATTATTTCTTCAGCTTCAAAGTTAGCTAAATCTAAATCACCGTAAAAAAGGTAGATCACTCTAACTCCAGATAACCTTTTTCGATTGCTCTGCTTACTGCTTGAGCTCGGTTTGCGACTCTCAATTTTTGGTAAATTGAGCGAAGATGAGTTTTAATTGTACTTTCGGAAAGAAAAAGCCTTCTAGAGGCTTCCTTAACTGTCAGCCCATCTTTCATCAGTTTAAGAATTTCTCTATCTCGAGGAGTGAGCATTTCCTTTTCTGCTTCAGCCATAGCTTTTTCAAGTAAAGGGGAAATAAAAAACCCCTCTTTTTCAGCGGATTTAAGAGCTTTTATTATATCTTCAGTGGGTTCGTCTTTTAAAACGCAACCATCAAAGTAAGTTTTAACTTCAGGAGCCAGACTAACATCTCTAAGAAAACCGCTAAATAAGATAATTTTAATTACTGGCCACCTTTTCTTTATTTTTTTTCCGAGCTCTAATCCACTTTGACAGCCAAGTCTAAAGTCAATTATTATGAAGCGAGGAGGATTTTTTTCAATGAACTTGAGGGCTTTATCAGGCGAAGAAAAACTTCCAATTACTTGGTAGCCGTTAGATTCAAGAATCTCTTTAACTCCTATGCGGGAAACTTCGTGATCATCAATGATGACTACTTTCATCTTTTTTTCAAAGCCCAAGGAAGATCGATTTTGATTTCACAACCCTGACTCGGCTTGCTTTTTACGCTTAAGGTTGCTTTTATTTCTCGGGCTCTTTCTTTAAGGTTTTTTAACCCTCTAGCCTCAGCTTTTTTCTTGGTTTCACGCACGTTGAATCCCACTCCATCATCCTTGATTTTTATATAAAAATGTTTCTTGTTTTTATGATAACCCATTGTTACAACAATTTGCTTGGCTTGAGCGTGTTTAAAGATATTATGATAAGACTCCTGAATCATTCGGAATAGATGCCTTTGAACTAAAGATGATAGTTTGGGAGGCTGGCGGTCAATCTTAAGTTTAACTTCAATGCCAGTATTTTTCTCAAAGCTAGCTGTGTACTTTTTTACTAAATTGAAAAGGTCTTCTTGCCATTTAAGGCTTTCCCAATCAATAACAGCTAAACGAAGGTTTTTTAAGCTTCTCTTAACTATCTCTTTAGCTAACTCAACTTTTTTTTCTAAATCAGCTCTTTTTTTGGTATCCAAAGAGCTGAGAAGGCAATTTAAGCCATAAAGTTCTTGGACTACTGAATCGTGTAACTCAATGGACATTTTGTTTCTCTCTTCAGCAATGGTAGTTTTTTTAATTTTTTCATAGGATAAAGCGTGAAAAAAAGCCAGAGAAATTTGTTCAGCCAAAGTTTTTAAAAGTTCGCACTGTTCAGGAGAGAAGGTTTTGTTTTCTGGGGCTTCCACTAACAAAGCTCCTTGTACTTCGTTTTCGAAAATTAAAGGAAGAAAAGCAAAAGCTGAACGCGCAGGATAGCCTATTAATTCTTGAACTTCAGCAGCGAGAGGGTGCAGAGAAGTAACAACAACCATTTCTTTTTTTTGCAGAGCTAATCCAAGAGCGGTTTGATTTCCGATTTCGATTAAAGGGATTTTTTTATTAAACTTTTTGAACCTTCCTGATTGAGACCAGTGAAAAATGCTTTCTCCTTCAACTAAGCCCAGAGCAGCTTTAGGAAATCCCAGGTTTTCTAAGAAAGATAAAGTAATGCCTACTATTTCTTCTACCTCAGTTTGAGCTAAGATGCTCCGGGTGATTTTTTGAATAGTTGTAATCTGGGCTAGAGTCTGACGCGTTTTTTCAAAAGCTTTTTTAACTTGATTTTCTTCCCTTTTTAGGGCTTCTCGCTGACTATCTGTTTGGTCGAGTACTTTTGAAAGAATAGTGATTATAAAAATTACGCCAAAAAAGTCAAAAAAATGAGCAACGAAAATATCTAACTGTTCAAGCTTGTTAATGGTAGCGGGGGTAAAACCATTTACAACTAATGAAAGATAATAAAGGACTGACCAGAGCGAAAAGATGAGGGAGGAAACTTTCCAGCTGGAGTAGCGGGCAAAGATTATCAAAACCGAAAGAGTGTAGACAAAAAAAGGACTCCCCCAGCCTTTAGTTAAGGCAAGTAGGCCTGCGCTGAAAAAAAGGTCAGCTAGCCAGAAGAGATAAGCTCGGTGAAAAACTTTAGCCAGATATTTAATTTTTATAAGTAATATTAAGTTATAGATAAGTGTGGTGTACCAAAGTAGATCAAAAAGTGGAATTCGATCAAAAGGGGATATTGCTAAACTCATTATCAAGTAAGCTAAAATCAGTGAGAAGAAACGAAATATGAGTATAGCTAAAAGAAATTTTCGGTTAGTCTCCGGGAAATTGTGAGCTGACCGTAAGGCGCTTTCCTTCTTTTTTAATTCTAATCCAGCCGTTTTCATCGGTTCGATAAACTCTGACCCTTTTCCTTCTCAATAGGGAGATAACTTCTTTTTTAGGATGACCGTATTGGTTGTTTTTTTTCAAGCAAATTATACCAATTTTTGGTTTAACTTTATTTAGAAATTCGGGTAAAAGAAAGCTACCGTGGTGAGGAAGTTTTAAAACCGTTGCTAGCTTTAATTTTTTGGTCAGCCAGGTTTGGCTTTTTTTCTCGGCATCGCCTGGAAATAAAAAAGAAAACTTGCCAGTTTTAAAAACTGCTGTTAGAGGAGAGTCATTGAGGTCGCCGTCAAGATAAAATGGTATTAATTCAATAGTTCCGTCGGTAAGTTGAAAGGCAGTAATGTTTTTTGTAAGGTGAATTTTTACTTTGGCTTGCCGGTATTTCGAAATCAATTTCTGGAATTCTTCAGATTGAGGATAAGGTTGAGAGTATAATTCCCCAATTTTTAATTTATCAGGCAAGCTGTAAAGACTGCCGATATGGTCGTAGTGCGGATGAGAAAGAATGACAGCATCAATTTTCTGAATGGGCAAGGAGTGCAAACTTTTAAATAGTAGAGAGCTTGAGGGTCCTCCGTCGATTAATAAATTTTGCCCTCGTGGTAGCTGGATAAGGCAGGCATCTCCCTGCCCAACATTTAAGAAAGTAACAGTTGGCGGATGAAAATAAGTACATAAGGAGTAATGCCAGAGCACAAAAGAGAAAATTAGTAGATAATAAGTTAAAAAGCTAAAAAGATTAATTTTTAATTTTTGTTTTAATATGATTTTAGAGGAAAAGACTGAAAGAAGGGAGAAAAAGGTTAAAATTGTCATAACCGGACTCAGCGGAGGAAATAAAGATAAAGTTTTAACAGTTAAAATTATTATTCTGGCAGCAAGAAAGAGTAAAGGCATAAGTGGTAGGGTTAAAAATGAGGCAAGAAGGCTTAAAGCAAATGCAAAGAAAGCAAATGAGATAACCAAGCTAAAAAGAGGAATAATTAAAAGGTTGGACAGAATAGAAATTAAGGGAAAGTTTCCAAAAACATATAGCACCAGAGGTAGGGTGCCTAGTTGAGCAGAGAGAGTTATGTTAATAAGACTTTTTAAGCTTTCAGGATAAATCGAGACAAATTGGTCGAGTAGAGGTTTGAAAAATCCGATGCCAGCTACAGCCAGAGCTGAAAGTTGGAAGCTTAAGTTATGGAGCAAAAAAGGGTTAAAAAAAAGCATTATAAAACAAGCAAGTGAAAGGTTATTAATTATTTGTTGAGTTCGTCCAATTTCTAAGGTGATAAAACTTATTAAGAGCATAAGCGAAGCTCTTAGGACTGAAGGTGTTAAGCCGGCTAAAGAGGCGTAGAAAAAAAGAAAAGAAAAGCAAAGGCAATAGCGGGGGAAGCGGGGGAGAAAAGAAAAAAAATAAAAAATGAAAAGAAACAAAAATCCAACATGTAGACCGGAAATGGCAAGCAAGTGAGCAACTCCAGCTTTTTGAAAGAACCCATAAAGGCTTGAGTCAATCTCTATCCGACCAAAAAGAGAAGAGGTTATAAAATTAGCTTCTTCTGGAGGCAAATTTTTTTTAAAAAAGAGGCGTGCTCGATTTCTAATCTTTATTAGAATGCGCTGGCAATAGGAATCAGTTTTTTTGATAATTACTGGTTTCGAGAGAATGTAATAGGTATTGTCAGTTTTTGTTAACTTGCCTTTTAAGATTACTTTTCCCCCTTGACAAAGATGATAGGTGTTAAAGCTCCTTAAATATGCTTTTCCTTCTACCAGATAGCGCCGGTTTTTAAAAAATAAGTGTTTCAAGAATATAAAACAATGTTTACCACTTCTTTCAATTTCACCTTCAACTTCGACTATTTTACCTTCAAATTTTTTCAGCGAGTAATAACCTGATGCCCGAATCCAACCAAAAATTAAAAAAGCCAGAATGGCAAAGAAGACTGGTCGGAATTTTGGTTTAATCAAAAGAAGAAAAAATAGCAAGAGGAAGTTTAAAACAAAGAAAAATTTTGTTTGATTTTGAGTTTTTAAAAATATTCCCAGAGAAAAACTTAAGAAAAACCAGAAAAGTGGAGTAGGTCGGTTCATTCCACGGTGACCAGGTCTTTTATTTGAAAGAATTTTTTCTTTCCAATCCCTTCAATGTTTCTTAACTCATCTACTTTTTGAAAGCCTTCGTTCTTTTCCCGGTATTCTATGATTCTTTGAGCCAGGGTTTCTCCTATACCTGGCAGAGACTCCAGTTCTTCCTGGCTGGCAGTGTTTAAATTTATAAGTTTGCTTTCTTCGTAATTGTTTGAGGAATGGTTTGAAGGAGAATTTTGAGGAGGGATGATGATTTTTTCGCCGTCACGAAGTTTGCGGGCCAGGTTAATTGCATCAAGATTAGCTTCCTTTTTTGCCCCTCCAGCTGCTTTTATAGCATCAATTACTCTTCTGCCGGGCGGAAAATAATAAACTCCTGGCTTTTCAACTTCACCCCCAACATGGATGGCAATTTTGACCTCTACATCAGTGCTTTTTCTTAGTTTTGGTTTTTCGTTGGTTTGAGCTAACTTGAGTGGTTTAGGAAGGGAGAGATAATAATAAAAACCAAGCCCGCTGAGAAAAAAGAGAAGTAGAACTACTAAACCAATTTGTTGCCTGGTTGTCAGAAATAACCCGTTTTCTTCGCAAAATTTATCCCATTTCTCTTTTAGGAAATCAAGCCACGCTTTCAAGGCACCCCTCCAGATGTTTAAAAAACTATCTCAATCTCACACCAAAATCAACCCTTTTTTAGAAAAAGTCCAAAAAATTAACAAGGTTTTGCCTGATTAAGGAAGTTTAGACAAACATTGAATTATTGAGGGAACCTGAGTGTTGAATTGGTTCTTTTTCTATCCTATAATCAAGCTGAAGTTTTGCAAGATCGGGGCGTGGCGCAGGTGGCTAGCGCACCAGCATGGGGGGCTGGAGGTCGCCCGTTCAAATCGGGTCGCCCCGACCATTCTGAATTAACTGCGTGTTTTTTGCTATTCACTAAATTTGCTTTATACTTTTGTAATTGCTCTATTTGTTTTTAGCTGATGATTGGGGTTTCAAGTTGAAAAGAACTTTATTTTTTTGTATTGAATGGAGTTTAGAAGCTCTTTTTATCAGCAAGGAAGATATTTTTAGCTTACCTTAAACCTTCTTTTGGGGTAAAATTATTGCATGCTGGAAAACAAAAAGGAGAAGGAGAAAATTTTTAACTTACCCAATTTAATTACCTTAATACGGTTGTTGATGATCCCTGCTTTTCTTTACTTTTTCTTTTACTGGCCGGATTTTCCTGTTTGGTCTCTTCTTTTGTTGGCTTTTTTTACTGATTTTCTCGATGGTCAGATAGCCAGAAGATTGAGTAAGGTAACCTATTTTGGAGTTGTTTTTGATCCTTTAGTTGACCGTCTATTTATTTTTTCAGTTCTGGTTGCTTATTATTTTCAGGGCTATCTTCCTCTAATTTTTGTTTTACCAGTTTTGCTTCGCGACTTTTTGATTGTAGTTGGTTACCTCTTTTTAAAAGCTCGGAAAGTTTCCTTAAGCGTTTCGTTGCTTGGCAAAATTGCAACTTTTTTGATTTTTAGCAGTTTAGTTATAGCAGTTTTTCCTGGAGCGGAAAGGTTAGGGCATTATATTTATGTTTTAGGTGCTTTAGTCTATTTGTACTCTGGTTTTGATTACTTTATAGCTGCCCGTACCGTTTGGAAAAGAGAAAGCGTTCCTAAGACGACAAAATTTTTTGAAGTTAAAGAGGTGAAGTAAATGGCTGTAAAAGCTGTGGTGATGGCTGGAGGCGAAGGAACGAGACTTCGTCCTCTAACCAGTAATTTACCGAAACCACTTGTTAACGTGGCTAACCGGCCAGTTATGGAGTATATTTTGCTTTTATTAAAAAGACATGGTATAGACGAAGTTGTTGTAACCGTTCACTTTTTACCTCAGCTGATTCGCCACTACTTTTCTTCTGGTAAGGATTTTGGGATGACAATAAAATATGTAACTGAAGAGGAGCCTCTGGGGACAGCTGGCGGGGTTAAAAATGCCGGGAGTTATCTCGATGATACTTTTATCGTTATCAGTGGTGATGCTTTAACTGATTTTGATTTAACTTCCCTTATAGAGTTTCACAAGAAGAAAAAGTCTTTAGTAACTATTGCTTTAAAGGAAGTTGAGAATCCACTGGAATTTGGAATTGTGATAACAGCCAAAGATGGCAAGATAGAAAAGTTTTTAGAAAAACCTGGCTGGGGCGGGGTTTTTAGCAATACTGTCAATACCGGAATTTATGTTATAGAACCCGAGGTGCTTGGTTATATTCCTACTGATAGACCTTTTGATTTTAGCAAGGATTTATTTCCAATGCTTTTGGAGGAGAAAAAGCCTCTTTATGGTTATGTGGCTGATGGTTACTGGTGCGACATTGGTGACCTTGAGCAGTACCGTAAAGCAAACTTTGATCTTTTATTAGGTAGAGTTAAGTTTGAACCGGCTGGGATCAAAATGGCTAATCATGTTTGGGTAGGTGAAGGAGTCTCAATTGATCCTAAGGCAAAAATTGACGGTCCTTCTTTAATTGGTCCTCATGTAAAAATTGAAAAGGGAGTCAGCATTGGAGAACTTTCAATCATTGGACATAATGCAGTTTTGAAAGAAGGAGCTCATATTCATCGGGCAATAATAGCTGACAATGTTTTTGTGGGAACCAATGCTGTTTTACATAACTGTATTGTTGGTCGAAATAGTGAGATTCGGAAGGGAGCTCGAGTTGAAGAAAGGGCAGTGATTGGGGATGAATGTATAGTGGGAGCTGATACTTTCATTGGCCATGATGTTAAAATTTACCCCTTTAAGACTGTTGAAGCAGGGGCTATTGTTAATCGAAGCATTGTTTGGGAAACTCGAGGCGTAAGAACTCTTTTTGGGCCTCAAGGTGCTCAGGGTTTGATAAATGTTGACATAACTCCTGATTTTGCCCTTCGCCTAGCAATGGCTTATGGTTCGCTTTTGCCAGTCGGCTCAACAGTGGTTTGTGGTCGCGATGCCAGCTGGGCAGCTCGGATGATAAATCGGGCTATAATTGCCGGATTAACTGGGGTTGGGATTAATGTTAAAGATTTGAGGGTTTGCTCAGCGCCGATTGCTCGCTTCGCTGTACTTAACTCAGCTAGTCAGGGAGGAATTCATATTCGAATTTCTCCTTTTGATAGTCAGTCTCTTCAAATTCAATTCTTTGACGAAAAAGGGATTGATATTGAAGAAGAATTTCAGCGAAAAATCGAAAGATATTTTTTTCGCGAAGATTTTCGTCGAGCATTTTATAGCGAAATTGGCAAAATCGAGTATCAGGCTCGAATGATGGAGTATTATTCCTCAGCTCTTTGTAAAGCTTTTCCTTTATGCGAGGCAAAAAAACTGTTTAAAAAGATTGTTATTGATCATTCATTTGGCACTTCTGCTTTAGTTTTTCCCTTTATTTTGGGAAAGATTGGCTGTGATGCAATTTCTTTGAATGCTTATACTGACGAAAATCGAACTACTCTGTCCTTTGATGAATTCGAAACAGCTCTTAACAATCTTTCGGAGACGGTTAAAGTCTTCCAGGCTGACTTTGGCGTTTTGATTGATAGCGCTGGCGAGAAAATATATCTGGTCGATAACGAGGGCAATCGAGTGAATCCTGATGTTTTGCTTCTTCTTTTCATTAAGCTGGTTTCATCTTTAGAGAAGAGGAAAGGGAAAATTGCCTTACCTGTCAGCGTTTCTTATTTAGCAGAAGAAATAGCAGCAGAATATAACCGAAAGGTCTTAAGAGTAAAAATGAGTCCAGCTGAGTGGATGAGAGCAGCTACGCGCCCTGATGTAATTTTTGCTGGCGCTCAGGGAGGAGGCTTTATTTTTCCCCGATTTATTCCAGCTTACGATGGGGTGATGTCAACCTTAAAACTTCTTGAATATCTTTCAGCTGTTAAAGAACCACTTTCAGAGATTCTCGAGCACGTACCTCATCCATTTCTTGTTCAGAAAGTTGTTTATTGTTCTTGGGAAAAGAAAGGGGAAGCAATTAGAGTTTTGGTTGAAAGATATAGGGAGGCAGAAAAAGACCTTTTAGACGGGGTAAAAATTTATCACGGGAGCAAGAAAAAATGGACACTGGTGCTTCCTGACCCTGTTGATCCAGTATTAAGAATTTACACTGAGGGCAAAGACAATCGAGAAGCCCTTGCTTTAGCGGAAGACATGATTGAAGAGGTTAAAGAAATCATTGAGGAGTAAAGTGATTAAATTTGGAACTGATGGTTGGCGAGGGATTATAGCTGAGGATTTCAACTTTTATAATTTGCAAAGAGTAGCAACGGGAATTGCTCTTTACTTAAAAGAAGAAAACTTAAAAGAGCCAGTTTTTATCGGCTACGACACCCGATTTCTTTCGGAAAAATTTGCTCGTAAGGTGGCTGAAGTTTTTGCTTCCTATGGAATTAAAGCCCTTTATGGCGACAGGTTTTATCCTACTCCCGTAACTGCTTTTGCTGCTCGCTTTTTTAACCTGTCGGGAGCGGTTATGATAACTGCTAGTCATAATCCCAGTTTTTATAGTGGACTAAAGTTTATCCCATCTTATGGTGGCCCGGCGAGTCCAGAGATAACTTCAAAAATTGAAAACTTGATACCAGAAGAGGTTGAGGAAAGAAATTTCAGCGGACAACTAATAGAAGAATTTAATCCCTTTCCAGCATATTTACAGCAGATTAAGAAAGTCATTGACTTTGAGTTAATTGCTAAAAGCAATTTAAAAGTTTTATTTAACCCTAACTATGGAGCTGCCATCGGATTATTTGAAAAAATTTTTTCTGCCTCTCGACTGTCTTTTTTGATTATTAATAACTGTCGAGACCCTTATTTTGGCGGCGGCTCACCTGACCCCAATGCCGAGAATTTGAAGTTGCTTTTAAAGAATGTTAATGAAGAAAAAGCGCTAGCTGGTTTTTCACTTGACGGCGACGCTGACCGTTTCGGAGTGGCGGAGTCTCCTTCTTCCATTTTCTCAACCAACGAGTTACTTTCAATTCTTGCTTATTATCTACTCGAGATAAAAGGCTGGCGGGGCAATATTGTTCGCACGGTTGCTACTACTCACTTACTTGACCGTATTGCTGAACAATATGGTGTGAAGTTGGTGGAAACGCCCGTTGGATTTAAATACATTGCTGAAGTTATGATGAAGCAAGGTTTGCTTTTAGGTGGAGAGGAAAGCGGGGGAGTGACAATTCAGGGTCACATTCCGGAAAAGGATGGCATTCTGGCAGTTTTGCTTTGTCTTGAGATACTGGCCGAAGGGAGAAGCTTTGCTCAAGTCAAGGAAGATTTAGTAGAAAAATTTGGACCTTACTTAAGCTGTCGCCTTGACTTTTCGATTGAAGAAAAAGAAAAAGAAAGACTTAAAAAGCTAATCGAAAAGCCAGCTGAAAAACTAAAAGAAAGAGAGCTCAAGAGAATAGAAACAGAAAAGATAAACCAGATTGATGGATTAAAAGTAGTTTTAGTTGACGGTTCCTGGTTTTTGTTAAGACTCTCGGGAACTGAGCCAGTGGCTCGGGTTTATCTTGAAGCCAGAAACGAAGAGAGACTGGAAAATCTAAAGAGCCAGGTTTTAAACTTATTAGAATTGAAAGGTAAAAGAAGTTGAAAAAAATTACTTGGCTCATTTTAATTTCTTTCGTTCTTGGTTATTTGATTACCTATGCTATTCAAGCTCGTTCAGCTTATTTGGAGCCTTTGCCGGCTGGGCGTAAAAAAGAGCTGATTAAGAATGTTTATCGTTTAGAAGAGGAAAGAAAACATTTGAAAAGAGAAATTGCTACCTTAGAGAAAAATTTAAAGAAGATAGAAGAAAGTGCTCTAAAGAATCAAGGTTTATTGGACAAGTATAAATCTGAACTAAAGAAGTCTCAAGTTTATTTGGGTTTGCTGGCAGCTCGGGGGCCGGGGGTTGAGATAGTGTTGAGTGATAGCATAAGTATCCCGGCTGGTGCTGACCCAAACAACTACTTAATTCACGACTATGATTTGAGGGTTATTGTCAACGCTTTACTTAAAGGTGGAGCAGAGGGAATAGCGATTAATAATCAAAGGCTAATTTTTAACAGCACCATTAGATGTGTGGGAGCAACGATTATGGTCAATTCTGTTCGCCTTGTTCCTCCTTATAATATTAAAGCTATTGGATCTCCCTCGAGGCTTTTGAAAGCATTAGAAGAAGACGAAGAGTCAACAGTTTTTTTAAAAGAATATGTGCCTACCTTTGGGCTGCAAATTCGCTTAAAAGAGCTGAAGGAAGTTTATTTGCCATCATACAATGGGCCATTGGGGGTTGAGCGTTGAAAAGATTTCTTATAGTTATCTGGTTGGTCTTGCTTGCCTTTTTATTTGGGGTTGGCTTAGCTTTTTATCTGAAGTTTCCTATAGCACCAGTCTATCCCTATGCTAAATATTTAGGGGTAGCCATATTAGCTTCTATGGATACTCTTTTTGGTGGTTTGAGAGCCTGGCTTGAGGACAAGTTTAAAGTCAACATTTTTTTCACTGGCTTTATTTTTAACTCTTTTTTTGCTGCCTTTTTAACCTACCTTGGCGATCAGCTTGGTATTGACCTTTACTGGGCTGCAGTGGTTGCTTTTGGAGTAAGAATTTTTCAGAACCTTTCGGCTATTCGACATATAATGCTGGAAGAAAGTAAAGAATGAAAAAAGAAAAACTTAAGCTTTTTAGACCGAGTTTACTTTCGGTTCTTATATTATTTCTAATTTTAGGCTTTCTTTTTGGGACTCAGATCAGGCTGCACCAGAGGGCTAAACCGTTAGAGGAGATGTCTGATTATGATCTCGGACAGCTTACCTATCAGATCTCTGTAGAAAATGATGTCTTGCGCCGTAAACTTTATGAGCTTGAGATTCGTCTTCTTGATTACGAACAGAAAGAAACTTCTCAGAAAGAAATTCTCAAACAAGCTCTTGATGACCTTGAGCGAGTTTCAGTTCTCTCAGGTTTAAAAGAAATTTCAGGCGAGGGTGTTGAAGTTGTAATTGAAGATGATGCAGGTGTTTTAAAAACTTTGGACTTGCTTGATTTGATAAACGAAATAAAGGCAGCTGGAGCAGAGGCGATAGCTATCAATGGAGTCAGACTTAGTTTGCGGGATTATTTAAATCTTAAAAACTCAGTTTTGTTAATCAGTGGGAGGAAATTTAAATTTCCGATTTATATTAGAGCAGTTGGTGACCCTCAAAGTTTGAAGGGAGCACTAATATTACCAGGGGGAGTCGTTCAAACTCTTTCTGCTTTAGAAGGAGTCAGGTTGACCATAACTAAAAAGAAAAATCTAACTTTGCCAAAAGCAAGTTTAATGGAGTATAATTACGCCCGTTTTGATTAAAGGAATTAGCATTTAGAGCTGATGAAAAAGCAGAAAATAACCCAAATTTTTTTAATCATACTTATTGCCTTTATTTTGGTTTCAGCCTTAGATTTTTTGGTTTTTGCTAACCGTATTCATTATGGAGTGAGGACTGCTGGCTTAAACCTTTCTTTTCTTTCAAAAAACGAAGCGGCAAGGGAAGCAAACCTTTATTATCAGGAACTTTTCCAAAAACCGGTTTCAGTGCAGGCTAAAGGGGAGAAAATTGATGTTTACGCTGAAGAAATTGGTTTAAAGGTTGATAATCAGGAGTTAGCTAAAAAAGCTTTTAGATTGGGAAGAAGCCAGGGCTTTTTTTCAAATTTATTAACCCGTTTTCGACTTTATTTTAAAAATGAAAATTTAAAGCCCAAGTTAAAATACAATCGAAATGAACTTGGAAGAATCCTGGAAAATTTTAACAACAAGGTTCGCATTCCGCCTGAAGATGCTAAAATTGTTGTCAAGTCTTCTGAAGAAATCTATCTGGTTCCTGGCAAAAATGGAAAAAGCATTAATTTTGTTGAGGCGGAAAAACTAATCATTGAGGCTTTTACTCGAGAAGAAGGCAAGTTGGTTAAGTTAAATTTGGAAGCTGAGGAGCCAGAAGTAACAACTGAAGAAGCTAAAAAATTATTGCCCGAAGTAAAAAAACTTTTATCAAAACCTATTCTTCTTAATTATCGAAATGAGAGCTGGATTTTGAAACCTGAAGATTTGGCTCCCATGATTTCTTTTCAAGAGTCACCCACTTTTCAGTTAAATTTAAAATTGAATAAACTTAAATTATATCTAAAGTCATTGGTGAAAAAGTATGAAGTGAAGCCGATAAACGCTAGTTTCAAAGTTTATGGGAACTCAGTGGAGATTGTTCCATCTCAAGAAGGGAAAGAAATCGATGCTGAAGCTGCTCGTAGGGATATTTTAAGTTTTGCGACTTCTGATAAGGAAAGGATTGTGGAACTAAAGCTAAAAGCTGTTGAACCTGAAATAACTACAGCTGAAGCCAAAGCGATGGGAATTAAAGAAAGAATTTCCTACTTTACCACTTATTTTGACCCTTCCCAATCAGCAAGGGTAAATAATATCAGGCTTTTAGCCAAAAGTCTTGATGGAGCTTTAATTGCTCCTGGCAAAGCATTTTCTGTTAATCAATGGATTGGGCCAAGAACAGCCGAGAAAGGCTACAAGGAAGCTCCTACCATTGTTAACGGCAAACTTGTTCCTTCTTTAGGTGGAGGTGTTTGTCAAGTAGCCACTACCCTTTTTAATGCGGTTTTTTTCGCCGGCCTTCCGGTTATTGAGCGGCACAACCATAGCTTTTATATTTCGAAATACCCAAAAGGGCGTGATGCAACCCTTTCTTACGGAAGTCTGGATTTAAGGTTCAAAAATGATACGGCTAACTATATTTTGATTAAATGTTTTGTCGGTTCAGGAAGTTTGACCATTGCTTTATATGGGTACTCAACTGGAATTAAAGTGAAGTATGAAACCTCTCCCTTCACTAACATCAGGCCTTTTAAGACTGAGATCATCAAAGACCCGAACTTGCTCGAGGGAAAGGAAGAAATTGAGGAACGCGGCGTTAATGGTGGCACGGTAGTGGTTAAGCGGAAAGTATATCGAAACGGGGTTTTAATTAGGGAAGACAAGTTTATTAGCTATTATCGAGCCAAACCTGAGATAAAAAGAGTGGGGACCAAGCCCATTAAAACTTTAACTCCTACCGTCTCTTTGCCTTAACTTTTTTAGTCTCGAGTTTTGTCGTTCTTTTACTTTCGGAGCTACTGTTTTTCTGGCTGGAAAGCCTGTATGCCCAGAAAGAAAAAATCAGCATGAAAAACAAAAAAATAAAAGTTGCTATTTGTTGCCAGTTCAACTTTTGCCTCCTTTGTTTTTAAATTTTATTACTAAAGCTTCTTCACAACAATCCGGGAAGTGCAAGCAGCTGCAGCAGTCACGCCAAATTTTCTGAGGTAGTTTTTTTTTATCTATTGGCTTAAAATTGTTTTTTTTGAAAAAGTCAGGCTGGTATGTGAGAGTAAATACCTTTTCTATACCTAGTTCCTGAGCTTCCTTTAAAGCCTCTTCGAGAAGCATTTTCCCAATTCCTTTTCTTTGATATTCTGGCAGGATAGCTAAAGAACGTATTTCAGCTAAATCTTCCCAGTAAGGGTGCAGAGAGCAGCAACCGACGATTTTTTCATTTATTTGGGCAATCCAGAAGTCTCTAATGTTTTCATAGATTTCGCTTAAAGGTCTAGGGAGAAGTAGATTTTTTTTAACGAAATAATAGATAATTTCGAAAATTACTCTAGCTTCTTTGATTTGAGCCTTTCTTATGTTAACCTGTTTTATCTTTTTCATTCTGGTATTAAAATATTAGTTTAAACTAAAAAAAGTCGCAAACTGGAGGGTTTTTGGACGAAAAAAAAGAAAGTGAAAACATAGCAATTAAAAAAAGCTATAGCTGGCACCTTTTTGATTTATCAATGGTTATCATCGAAAACTTACTGGCAATCCGTGTAGTTCTTAAATTTTTAGGAGTTTCACCTTTGAATCCATTAGTAGGTTCTTTTTACCTTTTAACCGATGTTTTTGCTCAGCCAGGGTTGAAAGTTTTTCCTAATTTAACTTTAAATTCTGAGCAATCAATTTTTGAGGGCTCGACCATACTTCTTTTCTTTCTTATTTATTTCTTACATCAGCTAGCTCAGCGTCGGAAAAACTATAAGAAGGAGGTGGTTTCCGGTGCCTGAACGAGCCTTGTTGGTGATTGATATGTTAAATGACTTTGTTAAAGAAGGTGGAACATTGGTAGTTCCAGGAGCTAAGGAGAAACTTAGCCTTTTTCAAAAAAGGATTGAAAAGGCTAGAAAAGAAAAAGAATTGGTAGTTTATGTGTGCGATTCTCATCGCTCCGATGATCCCGAATTTTCTATTTGGCCGTCTCACTGTGTTTTGGGAAGCTGGGGTGCAGAAGTAGTGGAGGAAATCAGACCTCAATCACAAGATTATATTGTTAGAAAAAGGAGATACTCAGCTTTTTACGGCACTGACCTTGACCTTTATTTGCGGGAGAATCAAGTTAAGAGCCTTATTTTGACTGGTTTGGTTACTAATATCTGTGTGATGGGAACAGCAGCTGATGCGGCAAGTCGCGGTTATAAAATTGAAGTAGAAAAAAATTTAGTTATTGGCTTAAATGAAGAGATGCACCAGTTTGCCTTACGGCAAATGAAAGAAGTTTACGGGGTGAGCCTTGTAGAAAGCGTTTAGAATGCATTTAAAAACAGTTATTTTAAGAGGTTTTAAATCATTTGCCAACAAAACTGTTGTCTCGTTTGAGCCCGGTATAAACATTATTGTTGGGCCAAACGGGAGCGGCAAGAGTAATTTAATCGACGCTATTTTGTGGGTTTTTGGTGAGCAAAATGCCCGAGCTTTGAGAGCTTCATTGATGGGGGATGTGATTTTTGTTGGCACCAAGGATCGCCCCCCGCTCGGCCTGGCGGAGGCGACGGTAGTTCTTGACAACTCTTGCGGCACCCTTCCTCTGGAGTTTTCGGAAGTCTCTATCACTCGTCGTTTATATCGTTCAGGTGAGTCTCAGTATTTTTTAAATGGTTCTCCCTGCCGCTTAATCGATATTCAAGAAATTTTAGCCGACTCAGGGATTGGACAAAAACTTCACACTATTGTTAGTCAGGGGCAGATTGAAGAAGTAATAAACAGTAGCCCGGAGGAAAGAAGAAGGTTAGTTGAAGAAGTAGCAGGGGTGTTTAAGTATCGAAGAAGGAAAGAAAGAGCTCTTAAAAGGCTGGAGTCTTTTCAAGAAAGCCTGGAAAGATTAGACGAAATAGTCACCGAACTTGAGAGAAAGCTAAAGCCTTTAAGACTTCAAGCTAAAAAATCATTAAAAGCTCAATCAATAGCCGATGAGCTTCAAGAGCTAACAAAAAACTTTTTAGCTCAGGAAATAAAGCAGGCTCGCTTGATTTGGGAAGAGTGTAGCTCAAAAGAAGAAAAAAAGCTTAAAGAGGCGCGGAAAGTAAAGGAAAGAATTGAGAAAAATAACCATTTAATAAAACAATGTCAGGCTGAATTGGGTGAATATGGGCTTACAACGGCTGATTTGAATCGAATTAAAGACTCTCTTTATCAGTTTTACGAAAAGATTAATGGCAACTTAATGGTTTTGGAGGAGAAGGGGAAGAATTTAATTGAGAAGCTTTCTGAGTCAAGAAGGCGTATCTACCAGCTAGAAAAGAAATTGAAGGAGAAAAAAGAAGAAAAAGAAGTTTATCTGGAAGAAAAGTACAACCTTGACCGAGAGCTGGAAAGCTTGCATAAAGAGCTTAACCATCTTCAAAAAGTAAGCGAAGGGATAAAAAAAGAACGGTTGGAGAAGGAAAAGAGACATGATCATTTGCTGGCCCAGATAGAGCGTGTTGAAAAAGAACTTCAGAATCTCTCTTTAGCTTCAAAAACTTACAGTCTTGAGCTTCAAAGCATTAGTTCTTCTTTGAATTTGCTGGCAAATGAGGAAGAAAAATTAAATCAAGAAAAGGGGAGGTTAAAAAAGGAAGAAGCGAGACTATCAGATGAGTTAGGAATTTTAAAAGGAAAGAAAAAAGAAACATTAGGGTCTTTAAATTCAATTAGAGCGGAGTTGGAAAAGGCAGAGGAAGAGAAAGAGCAAAACCGAAAAGAACAAGACGAATTGCAAGAAAAATTAGCAGAGTTGTTAGCTGAGGTTCACTTAATTAAAGAGTTGATTTATCGAGAAGGCAAGCCCAACCCTCCCTACAATAAGGAGATTAAAACTCTTTTTGAAATTATTGAGGTAGAAGAAGGATATGAAAAAGCTGTACAAGTTGCCTTAGAGGACAAGTTGTCAGCATTCTTAATTGATAAAGAAAAAATTGCCGAGTTTTTGAAGAAAACTGAGGAAGAGTCTTTTGCTTTTCTGGTTCTTCCAATCAAAAAGGGTAAGACAACTAAAAAAATTTCTGGTCTTACCCCATTAGGAGAGAAAATAAAGTTTAACTCTCGACTAAAAGAAGTTGAGCCTTTACTGAACGATTTCTACCTTGTCAAAAGCCCTTCTCAGGCAGTGAAATTAGGGCTGGAATATCCGGATTTTGGTTTTGTAACTCCTGAAGGATTTCTTTTTAAGGGTTCTTTTGGTCAAAAAACTGAGCGCCTTGACTTGCTTACCAAGAAGCGGAATTTGGAACGCTTTGAAAAGGAGAAAAAAAATTTAATAGAAAAAATAGAAAATTTAAAGAAAGAAGCTCAAAGGCTTGAAGAGTGGAAGAAAAAGCTAGAGAACAAAGCCAAACAAGTTGGGGAGGAGCTTACACAGATTGATCTTGAAATAGTTTATAAAGAGAAAGAACTGGAAGAAATAAAAGAAGGTAAAAAACGAACTGAAGAAAGAATTATAAATTTGTTGCAGCAAAGAAAGGAATTTAATAAAGAGAAAAAAGTTACAGAGGAGAAAGCTAAAAGTTGTTTAGAGTCTTTTCGGAAAAAAGAAGAAGAAAAAAAAGAATTAACCTCTGGTTTGCGTGAGCTTTCCCAGCCTTTAAGGAAAGATATTTTAGAGAAAGAAAGAAGAGTGGCTGAAGAAATTGCCCAGTGCCAGTTAAGAATTTCAACTTTGATTGAGAAAGCCGGTTTTTTAAAAAAGCAGCTCCTTTCAGTCGAAAGGGAGATTAAAGAACAAGGCGAATTTTTTCTCACAGAGGTGAAAGTGGTTGAGGAATACGAAAAAGTACGGGACAAAATTCAGCCTCTTTATGCCATTTTAAAAAAAATACTAACTGGTATTGAAATTAAACTGGATTTTGTTAATAACCTGGTTCAGACTGAGCGGGATTCTTTTACTTCTTTGAGAGAAAAAATTTCTTCTCTGGTTCTGGCAAATGAAGATTTGCAAAAAGAATTGGTTAGGTTGCAAGAAGAAGTTAGAGAGATTGGTTCAGAAAAGGCTGGAATGAAAGAAAGAGTGGCTAACCTGGTGGAGCAAGTAAAGGAAGACCTAAATATGCCAGTTGAAACTCTGATTAAAGAATATCCAAAGAAAATTTTCACTCGAGAGCAAATTCAGCAGGAGATTGCTGATTTGAGAACCAGACTTCAGCGACTGGGACCAGTTAATCCGCTGGCAGTTGAAGAAACAAAAAAACTGGAGAAAAGAAAGGCTTATTTTGAAGAGCAACTGTCAGATGTGAGAGAAGCAGAAAAAGTGTTAAGTAGAATTTTGCTTTCTCTTGAGAAAAAATTGCGGGATCGCTTTTTGGAAACTTTTGAAAAAATAAACCAGCACTTTCAGCAAACTTTTTCTTATCTCTTTACCGAAGGAAGGGCTGAACTTATTCTTTCTAAGGGAGAACCTCTTGACGCCGGGATAGAAATTGTAGCCGAACCTCAGGGGAGAAAATTGAAGAAACTTTCTTTGCTTTCCGGTGGCGAGAGAGCTATGGTTGCTTTAAGCCTTCTTTTTGCCTTTCACTACACTTCTCCCAGCCCTATTTATATTTTTGACGAGGTTGAACCAGCTCTGGATAGCCTTAATTTAGCTCGATTTATAAAGCTTTTAGAGAAAATTAAAGAGGAAGCACAGATTATCGTAATCACCCACCAACGTCAGACAATGGAAGCAGGAGAAACAATTTATGGCGTAACTTTAGGACCTGATGGGATTTCTCGAGTTTACAGCCAGAAGTTTGCAGAGGTAAGTCAGTTTGAGCACTCTTGAACGTTTAAAGAGTGGTCTTTCTAAAGCTCGGGCTGATTTCAAAGAGAAGCTCACTTCTTTATTTCGCACTTCAATTACTGATTCATCTTTCTGGGAAGAACTTGAGATAAGGTTGATTCAATCAGACCTGGGAGTGAAAACGACTCTTGAAGTAATTGAAGCGATGAAGCGAAGTTCTTTTTATGATCCTTCAGAAGGTTTGGAAATTTTGAAGAAGGCTCTTTTGGAAGAACTGGATTTCCCTCCACCCAGGTTGGCGGAGAAGGGCAAGTTAAATCTTTACTTGATTGTCGGTGTTAACGGTACCGGCAAAACCACAACTTCAGTTAAGTTGGCTCAATTTTTTCGTCAGGCTGGCTACAACCCTTTGCTTATTGCGGCTGATACTTTCCGAGCCGCCGGCAGTGAACAACTAGAAGTTCTGGCTCAAACACACTCTTTCCCGGTAGTCAGCCAGCAAAGGGGGGCTGACTCTGCATCAGTGGTTTTTGATGGGGTTGTCAGAGCTAAATCCAATCAACTGGAAATTGCTATTGCTGATACTGCAGGTCGTTTGCATACAAGAAAAGATTTGATGGAGGAATTAAAGAAAATAAAAAGAGTGGCTTTGAAAGCCTGCCCTGAAATAAGAATAGTAGTTTTACTGGTTGTTGAAGCAACTTTTGGTTTGAACGCCCTGAGTCAAGCAAGAGTTTTCGAAGAAGCTCTTTCTCCTGACGGTCTGGTTCTTACTAAGCTAGACGGTACAGCTAAAGGCGGTTTTGTCATTGCAGTTCAGAAAGAGCTTCGAAAACCTGTCTGGTTTGTGGGTTTTGGAGAAAAGGTTGAAGATTTTGACCTTTTTGACCGAGAAAAGTTTATTTCGGCTTTGCTTAGCTGAACTTATTACTTAAGTTTTTCTAAAAGCTCAAGAGCGACCGCTCTAACTTCTTTGTCTTTATCATGAATTGCTGATCTTAAGGTGTTTTTAGCAGTTTCTTCTTTGAAAAGGGCTAAGGATTTCAGACAGGCAATTCTCACCTCTGTTGGTCGAGTATGTCCGCCAAACATTTTTTTTTCATTAAAAACACGATTTAAGACTGTAACGGATGAGGGGTCAGCTATTTTCCCCAGGGCTAAAGCTGCTTCTTTTTGAAGCAAGGCATTAGTATTAGAATTTTTCAAAAGTTCTGAGATGTAAGGTAAGCTTTTGGCTGATCGCAAAGAAGCTGCGGTTTTGATCGCTTGGAGAACTACTGTTGGCTCTGGAGAAGATAAGAATTCTCCAATTAACATTTCGTATTTAAGTTCTCCTGAATGGGAAATGTTTTTTAGGACTTGAATTTTAACACTGCTGCTCGGGTGATTTATCAAGAGTTCTATTTTTTCCTTAACCGGCTGGCTAGATTTGCTCAAGACTTCCAGTAAGAAGATGAGAGTTTTTTCTGAGAGAGAAGGGTTCAGTTCTTCCCAGAGTAAGTCGGGATTAGTCGAGGCAATGTGGGAGAAAAGCTCTTCAATAGAAGCTAAAATTTCTGGCTCAGTGGCTTGCTCGTAAAGAGTTACTAGTTTAGCAATTGGCAAAGCAGGGATTTTCTTTAAACTTTCAATAGCTTTTTTTCTAATTTCTGGGTCGCGGGCAAAAGCATCGTTAATTATTAAATCGCTTAACTCTTCTAAGTTAGGAATAAATTTCTCTTCTTTTAACGAAGGGCTATCAGTAAGACTTTTGAGTATGTGTGAAAAGGTTTCCAATTGTCCTTTCTTGATGAAAAAAATAAGTTTTTCTTTAAAAAACTCGCTGCTCTCTTTACCTTTATTTTTTATTAATTTGTTTAATACAAAATTAAACTGGGTTTGGTCAAAACGGGAAATTATAGGAAGAGAGTAAAACAAAGCAACTTCCAACTCAATTTTTTTGGACCCAGCTGATTTTTCCCACTGATCAACCAGCTTAGCAATAGCTTGTTTGGCTTTCTCTTTATTATTCCGAGAATAGACTTTTCCCAGTAGCTGGGCAAATCTTTCCGCAATAGCTTGGGTTTTTTCAGAAACTTTAGTTTCTTCAATAGATGGAGCGCTTTCCTCAACAATTGGAGCTGTTTTCCCAAACTCCAATTTTATATTTTCGATTTCCTGCAATAGCTGGTTTAAGAAATTCTTATCGCTGGCAACCCTAATAATTTCTTCGGCAAGCTCGTCTCTTTTTTTAGTTTCGCTTTCGGGAATTTGGCGGTAGTCATTTAAAGCATTTCTTAGAGCAGCCAACTCTTGCGAGCTAAGTTTAGCCGAAAGAACTTTCCAGAGCTCCTCATCCTCCAAAGCTTCTTTTATCTCCAGTAATATTTTTTTCTCTTCTGTAGCCAAAGGAGGAGAGACTTGAGAAGTTGCCAACTTTTCGGGAGGCAAAGCTACAGCTTTTTGTTCAACTTTTACTTCTTTTGGTTCGGGAGTTAAGCTAAGCTTGCCAGGCATAATGCCGGTTAACTCATCTGGCGAGGTAAATGTCTCTCCTAAAGCAACATAAACCTTTTCGTTAACTATTATTCCTTTTAGGTTTAATGAAGATAACTCAGCCTCCAATTTCCTTTTTTCATCCGCCAAAAAAGTGGCTAATTTTTTTAAATCATCTGGTCTGACTTCTGGTGAGAAGCTCAAACTTTTAATATTAAAAGAGATTAGAAGGTCAAGAAAGCTTTGAAGAAAAGTTTTCCCTTTTGTTTCAGTATGTTCCCCGTTTATCAAAAGTCTTTTTTCGGTCTCGCTAAAGGTGAGCAGAGATTTAGAGGTTAGAAGATTTTTGAGTGCCTGATGAGCACTGGTAATCGATTGCTCAATTAAAGAAGAGCCGGCCGGATAAAGTTGAATGTTGGTTAAAGCAGCTCTAAAGCTTCGGAGAAAGTCGAAGGCTTTTTCTTTTTCTTCATCGCTTAAGGGCTCTTCTTTTGGCGCCGCCGATAAAAGCGACTTGTAATGCGCCATTTTTTCTTCCATCTTGGCTTGTTGAAAATGGTAGAAAAGAATGGGGGCTAAGGCTCGAACTTTCTCTGGGAAAGCAGTTTCAAACGATTCTCCTATTTTTTTATGGAAACTAGCTTTTATGTTTTCAGGCAAAGCATCCTGAAGTTCCTCTCGCCAAAAGTCGCTTTTGAGGGCAATAGTCTCCCCCTGATTGGTTTCTTTAACGATTCCTTCTCGGCGTAGTTTTTCTATTGAATCCCAAAGCTCGCTTTCAGTTTTGTTTAATAGTTTGGAAAACAGAGGTATATCCACCTTGAGCCCTAAAGAAGAGGCTTCAGCTAAAACTTCTTGAGTTTCTCGGTCAAGACCAGCCAGTCTTCGCTTGACGATTTCCCGAAAAGAAAGAGAAATGGAAGCGGGGTCAAATTCCCTGGCCCGCCAGCCGCCTTCAATAAAATAAATAATTTTGTCTTTTACCAATAGCTTAACAAGCTCTTCAAGGAGAAGGGGGGAGCCTTCAGATGCCTTATGGATTCCTTCGACAAAGGATTTGGTAAAGAGATTTTTTGGAAAAAGTTCTTCGAGGTAAAGTGCTGTTTGTTCAAAATTGAGTGGAGCTAAGGGAACAATCTTTGCTCCAGCTTCGGCAGCCGAGTTAACAAACTTAGTTATTTCTTCTTTCTCTTTAGCTTCTTCTATGTCAAAAGCCCCAAGCAGAAGAATGGGTAGCTTGGGAAGTGAAGGAAGAAGACCTAAGATTAAGCTTCGACTTTCGCTATCAAGGTGTTGAATATCATCGAATATAAGGTTAACGGGCTTGATGTTTGCTAGACTTAACAAAGCTTCCAGGACTTCTTCTCTGCTTACTGGTTTCGGCTCGCTTTGATGGAGATTGAGATAAGACAAGGAGAAAGCAATTTTCTTTACTTCTGGGGGCAAATTCTCCTTCGTTTTAGCAAGGCGGTCAAAACTTTCGCGAAAAACGTAAAAGGGAACAAGGAAAGCGCTTTCTTCTGCTTGAGCAAATAAAGTGAAATAGTTACGTTTATCTGATTCCTTAAAAGTTTCTTCTAAAAGTCTCGATTTTCCAAACCCGTGCGGGGACGAAAGAAAAATTACCTTTCCCTGATTACCTTCAAGGCTTTTAATAGCCTCGAATATCAAGTTTTTTTCTTTTTCTCGATTTATTAATTGAGTTGGAGTAAGAGGAAATTCAGGTATTTCAGTCTCTTTGTAAGGCGAAATTCGATTTTTGCCTTCATTTTTAGATTGGTAGAGAGCCTTATCAGCTTTTTCAAGAAGGTCAAAGGGTGCAGGGGTGTCAGCCGGGAAAGAAGCCAGACCAGCGCTCAAAGTAACTTTAACTTCGGATTTAGTTGAAAACTTGAACCCTCGAGCTTTAGTAATTAGTTCAAGACCCAAACGAAGCGCCTCTTCCTTGCTGGCCTTTGGCATTAAAATTAAAAATTCATCGCCTGCATAGCGAACTGGATAGTGTTTTTCTCCCGCTACAGAAACTAATAGTGCTCCTACATTTTTTAAGACTTCATCTCCCACTAGGTGTCCATAAGTGTCGTTAATAGATTTAAACTTATCAACATCGATTAAAATTAAGGATAAGGGCTCTCTTGTTTGCTGACAGTTTTCAGCTAGCTGGTTAAATAAACGAGAAAAAAAGCGACGGTTGTAAAGTTGGGTTAGCTCATCTGTCCAGGCTAAAACCACTAACTCTTCGTCACTAGCTTTTACAAGTTCAGAGATGTTTAGATTTGATGTACTCATTTTTTATTTTTTTAATGTCTATTATAACTTTTCTTTTAGCTATTAAGAAACTTGATTTATAATGAAAAAGATGGAAGTTGAAAAGATATTTCTTCAGTTAGTTAAAGTGCCTGGCGTTTCAAAAAAAGAAGCAAAAATTGCTCAAAAAGTGGCCTCGATTTTAAATGGGTTTGGCTTAAAGGTTTTTTTCGACCGAGCGGGCGAGAAAATTGGCGGAGAAGTAGGTAATCTTTATGCTTTTCTAAGTGGTTCGAGAAACTCGACGACTCTACTTTTAAATGCTCACTTAGATACAATTGAGTCTACGAGGGGTTTACGGATAGGCAGAAGTAGGGATCTTGTCTATTCGACTTCTAAAACAATTCTTGGAGCAGATGATAGAGCTGGTATAGCGGTAATAATTGCTGCTTTAAAAAAAATAATCGAAAATGACTTGCCCCATCCTAATTTAGAAATTGTTTTTACCGTTGCCGAGGAGGTTGGTCTTCTGGGAGCCAACAATCTTGATTTTTCAAAGATAAAAGCCCGGAAAGGACTGGTGCTTGATGGCGGGAAGGGAGGAACAATAATTCATCGAGCTCCCAGTCAGGAAAAAATAGTCGCTCGCTTTAAAGGTAAAGCCGTTCATGCTGGAGTTGAACCAGAGAAAGGCATTAACGCTATTCAAGCTGCTGCTTTGGGTATTGCATCCTTGAAGCTCGGAAAAATTGATGATGATACTACTGCTAATGTGGGAGTGATCAGAGGAGGTAAAGCAACCAACATAGTTCCGGAAGAAACTATTGTTGAGGCAGAAATTAGAAGTCACAACGAGGCAAAGCTTAAGCACATCAGGGAAGAAATGATTGCTTCTTTCAAAAAGGGAGCTAGAGAGGTAAAGGCTAAGGTTGAAATTGATAATAAATTGCTTTATCGGAAATTTAATTTATCAACTCACTCATCATGGGCTAAAATCGTTTTTCAATCAGCTAAGGAAGCTGGTTTTAAACCGACTTTTGATTCTACTTGCGGCGGATCTGATACAAATGTTTTTAATCTTCACCGAATCGAGACCTTCAACATTGGTATTGGCGCTTTAAACCCTCATTCCAAAGAAGAAAAATTGTCGTTGAATGAGATGAAAAAGGCAGTAGATTGGCTTATAAATATTTGTTTGGCTCTATCTTGACAATGATTTTTTTAAAGAAGGCAAGAGTTAAAGAAGTTAAAGAAAACAATCCGAGAGTTCAAGAAGTATTAGTTGAAATCGAGGGCAGAGAAGAAAAAGCCTTTTCTTTTCCTGAACTTATCGGTTCGCTTGAGAAAGATGATGAAGTTATTGTTAACACAACTGCTTGTGAGCTCAATTTAGGTTCTGGAGGTTACCATTTTGTTCTGTGGAATCTAAAAAGAGAAAGTTTTGTAACTAGAAACGAAGGGCATATTGTTAAAATGAGATACACCCCTTTGCAGTCAGCTTTTTTAAGTATCGAAGAGAAAGCAAGTCCCTACCACGAAATACTTAAAGATAAAGATAGTGTTAACGGGTTTCCAGTTTTTATTGGCTCTTTACACTCTCAATTGGCAGGAGTGGTTCTCACCTATAAACATTTTTTCCCTGAAAAAAAGCTGGTTTATATAATGACTGACGGTGGCGCTTTGCCTGTTTCTCTTAGTTATTCAGTTTCTTGTTTTCGCCAGCTAGGTTTGCTGGAAGCAACTATAACCGCTGGACAAGCGTTTGGTGGAGATTATGAAGCAGTGAATGTTGCTTCGGCTTTAGTTGCTGCCTGTCATGGATTGAAGGCCGATGCAGCTGTTGTTCTAATAGGTCCTGGAATAGCTGGTACTGAAACAAAGCTTGGCTTTAGTGGTTTGGAGCAGGGAATGATAGCAAATTTAGTTTATGCTTTAGAAGGGAAGGCTTTCCTTCTCCCGCGGTTGCAATTTAGTGATTTAAGGAAGCGTCATTATGGTTTTAGTCATCATTTTTTGACAATTTTAAAGCGTGTTTTACTCTTCGAGCCAACGGTCGCCCTTCCTGAACTTGAAGAAGACAAAAAATCCTATCTTTTAAAACAGCTTAAAGATGAAAACCTTGACAAAAAATGTAAAGTGAAGTTTGTTCGTTGCCCTGATCTTAAATCACTTTTCTCCAGCTTACCTTTCATTCCTAAAACTATGGGTCGCTCTTTTAATGAAGAACCTTATTTTTTCTTAGCCTCGGCTGCGCCCATTTGTTATCTAGCAACAGGCGAAAATGAAGTTTAAAGTCTTGGAAAGCAATCGGGTTTTTTCTGGTCGTCTATTCGATGTTTTTTTTGACTGGATTGAAATTGGAGAAGATCAGAAGGTTTATCGAGAAGTCTTGAAAAATCACAAAGAGGTTTCAGCTATAGTTCCTTTTGAAAGTTCGGGGAAGGTTATTTTGGTTAAACAATTCCGTTATCCGGTTGGAGAAGAGATTTTAGAAATCCCAGCTGGACTGATTGAGAAAAATGAGTCACCTTTAGCTTGTGCCCGGCGCGAGCTTTTAGAGGAAACAGCTCATCAAGCCAAAAATTTTAAAAAGATTGCTACTTTTTACACTACTCCTGGCTACTCTAATGAATTACTTCACCTCTTTTTAGCTACTGGGTTGAGCGAGAAGAAGGTAGGCATTGATAAAGAAGAGGTCAGCGAGGTAGTAAAGTTGACTTTAGAAGAAGCAATTGAGCTTTTTTTAAAAGGTAAAATTGTCGATGCAAAAACTGGCTTAGGCTTATTTTTAGCTTATTTTTTAATGGATAAAAGCAGGCTTTGATGGATTGGGAGAAAGAAATACGCGAGTTTATCAATTATCTGCTTTTAGAAAAAAGCTATTCTCACAATACGGTAGAAAGTTACCGGCGAGATTTACTTGACTTCTTAAGCTATTTAAAAAAGCAAAACAAGGGAAAAGATGATATTCTGTTAGTCTTTTCTTCTTATATTTCCTCACTGAGCAAAAAAGGCTTAAAGACTCGAACGATTGCTCGTCGGGTAGCTTCTTTCCGAAGCTTTTTTAATTTTTTAGAACGAGAAGGGAAAGGCTTTTCAATTAAAAGAAAAATTTCTTATCCTAAAATACCTCCTTCTTTACCAACGGTTCTTTCAATTGAAGAAGTTTTGAGACTAATTGAAGCTGTAGATCAGAGTTCTTCTCATTATTATAGAGACCGAGCAATTTTAGAGCTTCTGTACGGGTGTGGTGTTCGGGTTTCCGAGTTGATAGATTTAGACTTAGGTCGGATTGACTTTGAAAATGAGCTAATAAGGTGTTTTGGTAAAGGAGGGAAAGAAAGAGTTGTACCCTTAGGAAGAAAAGCTTCTCAAGCTCTACAAGATTACTTAGAGAAAGAAAGACTAAAGCTTGAAAAGAAAAGTAGCAAGGCTCTCTTCTTAAATGCTCGGGGAGGCCGATTGACTCGTCAAGGTGTTTGGAAAATTATCAAAGAGATTGGAAAGAAAGCCGGTTTGAATCTCTCACCTCATATTTTGCGCCATTCCTTTGCTACTCACTTGATTGAGGGCGGGGCTGATTTAAAGTCAGTTCAAGAAATGCTAGGCCATTCTGATTTATCAACGACTGAAATTTACACTCATATAGCTCGACCTTATTTAAAAAAGGTGTTTGATAAAGCTCATCCTCGAAAAAGACTGAAAAAGGCGGGAAGTTGAGAGCCATTATAATTGTGCTTGATGGGGTGGGGGTTGGCGAACTTCCTGACGCTTCTAAGTTTAATGACGAAGGAAGTAATACTTTATCTCATACAGCTGAAGCAGTTGGTGGGTTAAATCTTCAAAATTTTCAAGAGCTGGGGTTAGGAAATATCGTGCCAGTAAAAGGTGTGCCGCCGTCGAAAGCACCGCTGGCTTCTTACGGAAAAATGGCTGAGAAATCAGCGGGCAAGGATACCACTACTGGACATTGGGAACTCGTGGGTGTTTATTTACCAAAGCCTTTCCCAACCTATCCGCATGGCTTTCCAGCTGAAATAATTTCGGAGTTAGAAAAAAGGATTGGCAAAAAAGTAATCGGCAACAAACCAGCTTCCGGTACAGAAATCATTGAAGAGTTGGGGCCTTTACATTTAAAAACTGGCTACCCGATTGTTTATACATCGGCTGACAGTGTTTTTCAAGTAGCTGCTCACCTTGAATTAATACCTCTGGAAGAACTTTACTCTATTTGTGAAGTTGCTCGCAGTATTCTAAAAGGGAAACATGCGGTAGGGAGAGTTATAGCCCGCCCTTTCACCGGTCAGCCAGGTGAGTTTAAAAGGACGCCAGACCGGAAAGACTTTTCTCTTAAACCACCGGATAAAACTGTTTTAGACCAGGCTATTTCCAGGGGGGTAAAAGTTTATGCTCTGGGAAAAATTGGAGAGATATTTGCCGGGCGGGGAATTAGCGAGGTCATTCCAGCTAAAAACAATCAAGAGATTATCAATAAGTTGTTGGCAATTTTGTCAGTGAAAAAAGAGGGCATATTCTTTGCTAATCTGGTTGATTTTGATATGCTTTGGGGACATCGCAACGACCCTTTTGGAATGGCCAGGGGTTTGGAAGCATTTGATAAGCAAATTCCTTTATTAATTAGAGCTTTAAAACCGACTGATATTTTAATTTTCACTGCTGACCATGGTTGTGACCCAACTACTCCTTCAACAGATCACTCGCGAGAATATGTTCCGCTGCTTGCTTTAACTGGTAATTTGGGAAGGGGATTTAATCTAGGCTTGCGAGAAAGCTTTGCTGATGTTGGAAAGACTATTGCTGATTGGTTAAATATTGATGAACCTTCAATTGCTGGAAAAAGCTTTGTTTTCCTCTTGCCCAAATAAGGAAACTTTACTTTTTGGGAGCAAACGACGTATAGTAATATTACTTATAAGGGTATTTAAAGTTTTTTAGGTGAAAATCATAAAGAAATTTTATAGGAGGTAAAATATAAATGAAAGTTAAAGTTTACACCACCCCCTCCTGAGCATACTGCGGCATGGTGAAGGAGTTCCTTCGTCAACAAGGTGTGGATTTTGAAGAGGCTGATATTTCGACGGATGAAACCGCCCGTGAAGAAATGGTTCAGAAAGCTGGAGTATTGGTTGTTCCTGTTACTGACGTTAGTGGCGAAATAGTAGTCGGTTTTGACCGCGAAAAAATATTAAAGCTGATTGAAAATTTGAGAGGTTCATGAAACTTCAAAATCTTATTTCTCTGGCTATCCGGGATAAAGGATGGCCTTTTGCTTTAATTTCCAAAGCATTAAACCAACCAAAGGGTGTTCTTTGAACTCTAAAGCCCATTTCTTTAAGTCTGCTTTCTATTTCTTTCAAAACTTTTAAAGCGGTTTCCGGCGAAGAAGGTTGGCTAAAAAGATGAGCAAATGAGTGAAGAACGATATTCTTTACGCCTATCTTTTGTGCTTGCTCGAGTATTTTTTCAACTGTTTGACTGATTACTTTTTCTTCTTTCCCTTCGTCTTCTTGTTCTACTGAAGCAAAAACAAGGAGTGCGTTTTCAACTTCGATAATTTTCTCAGGATTTTCTTCTCTCAAAGGCGAGCGACTTTTTTCTGTTACTATTGAGCGAAATTTTTCCAGATGCCAACCTAAAAATCTCATCTTTGTTTACTTTATTTTTTTTGAAAATTATAATTATAGAACCACCTAATAGATAATTTAAAGGGGTTGTTTTGGAAGAGGAATTTGATGAAGCAAGCCAAAAAGAATTAGATGAGACACTACGACGGGCAGTAGAGAATGTTTTAAAGAATTTATTAAAAAGCGTTAAGCTTTCACGCCTTTATCCAGCCGACAATCCTTTACCTCTTCAGGCTATTAATCATTTATTTTTACTTTTAGATGAGTTTTTGACTGTCGAAGGAGAGCTACCTTTGATTCCTACCAGGGATGGCTTTGTTTATCAGGGAAAGGTTATTGCTCTTGAATCTCAAGATTTAAAAGAGTTAGCAATTGAGTTTCGAGCTAAGTCAATTCTAAGATTCACTTTTTATGCTGGCCTCACACTTCAAGAATTGAGTGATTTTATAAAACTTTTAAACTTAGATATTGATTCAATAAGAATTCAAGGGGGTTATGATTCCTTGCTTTGGGCGCAAGGGATAAGCTCAATCACAGTTAAAGAGGGGACAATTAAGATGGTCGAAGCAGTAGGTACTCTGGAGGAAGGGTTAAGTTCTAGCGAGATTACTTTCTACAAGGGGCTTTTAGAAAAAGGGGAACTTTCTTTAGGAGAGCAGAAAATTCTTTTTCGTTTTCTCAATGACCCGGAAAAACTGGCTGAATTTTTTAAAGGTTTGGGGAAAAAAGAGGCTGAGCTAAAAGAGCAAGATAAAGAAGATTATATGACTCGTTTACTCGAAGCACTAAAGAAAATTTCCGAGATAATCTCGGGCGAGCAAGGTGAGCGCCAGAGCCTTTATTTTAGAAGTGTTGGTGAAGCAATTCTTGCTCTTGACGATGAGATAAAATCTCGCCTGATTGGAGAAAATATTGTTGAGGAGAAAATTAAACCAGTAATTAGGTCTTTGGAGGAACTTAGTCCTTCTGAACTGTCTCAGGGCTTTAAGAATGTTGTAAAGGAAGAAAAAGATTTGGAGGACTTAATCAGAATTCTTGACCAAAGCAATCTGAGCCAAGCTTTTAAAGAGGAAATTTTGAAAGCTTTTGCTTCCTTAGCCGGAGAAAAAAAAGACGTAGAGAGAGCTGAAGATATTCAGATAGATTTGGGGTTAATCAAGGAACATCAAGAAGCAGTAAAAAGCATTGCTAATTTTGATACTTCCTTTTCAGAACAGGAAAGGAACATTTTGCAAAACCTAAATTCAAAACTATCAACCGATGCAATTTCCAGGCGGGTAGCTCAGATTTTAATTGAAATGATTTACCTTGCAAGTGGCAATTTTGAAATATTTACTCAGGTTATTGAGAGAATAAAAGAAATGGTAGAGTTTCTGGTTAAAATGGGTGATTTTGTTACTGCTCGGGAGATCGTTCGAGCATTAAGGGAGAAACAAACCATCAAGGGAAGCATCGAGGAGTACCGTCTGGTAGATAAAGCGATAAAACATTTTTCTTCTGTTTATTTTGTTATGCAAGTTGTTGAAACTATAAAAAGCTTTGAACGAGAAAGCCAAGATTTTAAAGAAGCTGTTTCTTTTTTGGCTTTACTTGATCGGGAATCTACTATAAATTGTCTTCTTGATTTATTAGGTAAAGAAAAACAGATTTCTCGGCGGAAAATGATGTGCAACATTCTTGCTCACCTTGGGACTTATGAAGTTCAGGTTTTAGGGAGTCGGATTGAAGACCCACGGTGGTTTTTAGTAAGAAATATTATTAATACTCTGAGCTTAATTGGGGGGGAAAGAGTTTATCCTTATCTTATAAAAGCTTGCTCTTACCCGGATGCTCGGGTTAGGAAAAGCGCCGTTAAAGCTCTTGCCCGCTTGAAGTTACCGCAAACCACCTCTTTCTTGCTTCAACTTTTGGAAAACGAGAAAGAGCCCGAAGTTCTTGAAACAATAATTGCGGCTTTAAGCGCTCTCAGAGTAAAAGAAGCGCGCCAACCCTTAATTGACTTAATTAATAAAGGTAGTTTAGTAGGGGATAACTTTGAGCTTAAGCTGGCAGCAATTGATGCTCTGGGCAATATTGGCTCGACGGAAACTCTGTCTTTTCTTGAAGAGCTTTCAAAGACCAGGTCGTTGCTTTGGTCTGGAAAAGCTCGGGAAATAAGAGAAAAAGCACTCGAAGCGATAAAGGCAATAAAAGAAGATAAAAATGTCGAATTGCTGGAGGGAGGTTCCCCAGATGGGCAGTCCGAACAAAGGAAGTGAAGATTTAGGTTATTTAGGGTATCAGACTGCTGCTCTTAAAGTCAAAAACTTTCTTTCACTTTTTAACTCGGCTTATAAGTCGTTTGTTTTTTATGGTATCTCTCACCCTTCTTTTCAGCAATCAGCGAAGTATTTTTTTAATTTTTTAAAGAATGATTTAGAACAAACTAAGAAACCTTTTGTTATTAATTTTTATCGCGGTGAGGTTATTTTTGAAGAAACCGTATTTGCTGACGAAAGCAGCAATTTTAGCAGCTTTATCAGTGAACTTGAAGAGAAGAATATAGGCAGTATAACTTTCTTGAAAGATTTAAGTCTTGAAGAAGTAATGAAGTTTATTGAAATTTCTGGTCTTACTTTTGAGGAGCTATCCGAGAAATCTGCTGCTCAGCGATTAGAGGAAAACAAGGTAGCTAATGTGAGAATTACAGTGGTTAAACCTTTGACAACTCCCGAGGACAAGAGAGGAGGCGAGAAAATGAGTTCAGTGGCTTTTGAGGCTTATCGTCTCGCTCTTGATGCTATTGAGGATTTTTTATTTGAAGTAGGCAAGAACAAAACACCCTCGGTGGTTAAAGCAAAAAGAGCCATTCAAACAATGGTTGATTGTGTTTTACAAGATAGGTATGCCTTGCTGGGTTTGGTGGCATTGAAAAACTTTGACCGCTATACTTACCATCATTCGGTTAACACTTCAGTTTTGTCGCTTTCAATTGGTTCGCTGTTGCCTCTTGACCGCATTTCCTTGAGCATTCTTGGCCTTTCAGCTCTTTTGCACGATACGGGTAAAGTAAAACTCCCTAAAGATTTGATAAATAAAACTACTCCTTTAACTACTGCGGAGTGGAGAATAATGGAATTTCACCCCGTTTACGGAGCTGAAATACTTAGTGGCATTAAAGGTCTTTCACGACTGGCAATGATTGTTGCTTTTGAGCATCACCTTGGTTATAACTTAAGTGGCTACCCTTCTGTCAACAAGATTAAAGAAACTCATTTTTTTAGTCGTATAGTTGAAATTGCTGATGTTTTTGATGCTGCTACCTCTGACCGGCCTTATAAAAAACCTTTAACTCCGGCTGAGGTGCTCCATTTTATTATTGAAAGTAGCGGCAAAAACTTTGATCCAGTGCTGGTGAAAATATTTATTCAGCTCACAGGGGTCTACCCAGTTGGGTCACTGGTAAAACTTGATACGGGAGAAATTGGAGTGGTGGTAGAGCAAAATCCCAGCGATGTTTTGCGTCCTAAAGTTAAGATTTTTATTGGCTCAGAAGGAGCTCGGTTGCCAGAACAGTTTGAAGCCGATTTAACTGTTAAAGACCACAAAGGCAATTATTTGCGCACTATTATTTCTTCTCTTCCATATGAAACAAATGACCACGCTTTGCCAGTCTGATTACTCCTTTAATTTCCAGCGAAGGTAAAGAAACCTTTTCCTTCAATCTCCGTTATCATTTACAGAGAAAATAAAAGGAGGTGACCCAAAATGAAAAAAATAATTCTTATTGTTCTCGTAGCTGCCATTCTAATACCGACTGTTGCTTGGGCCGAAGAAAATCCCGAGCTCATTTCTCCAGCACCGAGCGAAGGAGTTACCGTTGAAACCACAACTCAACCAGAAACAACACCGACTGTTGAGCCTACAACTTCACCGGTTTTTTCTATTGAGGTCTTTGGTTACACCATAGCGATTTCTGAAATTGATGGAGTGACAACGGTAGCTCTTTTAAAAGAAAATGAAGATGGGAGTTTCGAAAGCTTGGCTGTTTATGATTTTAGCGGCCCTCTAGGCCGCACGGTGTCCACCGTAGCTCATCTGGTTGCTCCTGGCCCAGCTCATGGAAAGGTAGTTAGCAGCTTTGTTCGGGCGGTTAATGAGGAAAGAAGAGAGAAGAAAAGAGAAGAAATTCAACAGAGGAAAGAAGAAAGAGAAACAGTTGGCAATGAATGGCGAAAGGAGAAACAGGAGAGAAAAGAACTAAAAAAAGGCAATAAAGACAAGGGCCAACCTGAAGGAGTTGGAGAAAAAACAAAAGGCAAAGGTAGAGACAGAAACCGGAACGGTAATCTTGTAGAGGACGAAGAAGACCAAACTTCTAAATAAGTCTTAAATCTTTGAAACGCAATGAAGACTATAGAGATAACCATAGCGCACAAGGAAAAGATTAAAATTTAAAACTACTATAGGTAAGATTTTTTCGTTAAACTTTGCTGGTAAGGCGCTCTTCGGGCGCCTCACTTTTTTGAACTATTCATTTTTCAAAAGCTCTAAGATTGTATGCCCAAATTGCTCGGCTGCTTCCGGTCCTTGAGCAGTGACAATGTTTCCATCAACAGTCACTTCCGAACGAGTGACTGAAGCACCAGCTTGAGCAAGGTCGGAAATTACCGAAGGAAAAGCGCAAGCCTTTTTGCCTTTTAAAACTCCAGCTTTTCCAAGTGTTAGGGGGGCGATGCAGATAGCGGCAACAACTTTGTTAAGCTTTACACCATCTTGAGCAATTTTATGAGCCGTGGGGTCATTCCAGTATTCACTGGCGCCGGAACCGCCGACGAAAATTATGGCGTCGTAATCATCTGGATTAGCCTGTTCGATGGTGATATCAGCTTGAGCCGTCATTCCTAACATTCCTCTTATTTCGCCGGTGCGGGAAGAAGCAACGGTGATTTCGTAGCCTGCCTGGCTTAAGATTTCTTTGGGTTTGGCATACTCTTCGTCGCGAAAGTTTTGAGAGGCAATGATCATTAAAACTTTTCCCTTCATTTTTCCTCCTTTCTCAGGTTTTTGGGTTGGCTCTCCTGACATCGTAAAAGCCTCAACAGGCTTTTTAGATGGTTTTTCTGGAATAATAGGAGGGGATTTCTGGCAACCGTAAATGAAAAAAGAAAACAGAAATATCAGCGTAGAAAAAACTGCCAAAGTATTAACATTAATAACATTGACCGACTTCAAAGTTCTTCAACCCCTCTTTTACTACTAAGCATTCCACGTTATTGTTTTATGATACCTCAATTCTTTTCTCAATGCCTTCTTTTTTAGACCTTAAAGTTTACTTGTCTTTCCAGAATAAAAATCCCTCCAACCTCCAATCCCTCCCAACCTCCCTTTTACAAAAGGGAGGAGAAACAAGAAGAGCTTTAAA
>CAYRQL010000005.1:0-86813 GCA_964426525.1 uncultured Actinomycetota bacterium
TCAACTCCTGCCTTTTTACCTCAAATACATCTGAAACACGCTTTAAAAAGAGCATACCAAAGATATATTCCTTATATTCAGAGGCATCCATCTTGCCTCTTAAAATATCGGCGGCTTTAAAAAGGTGAGTCTCAAGTTGTCTTAAGGTTATCTTTTCGTTATTCATAGCGTTATTTTACTTTGTTTCTTTTCCAATTATAATGCCTTGAACTTACCAGCTGGCGGAGGGAGAGGGATTTGAACCCCCGGTCCAACTTTCGTCGGACAGCGGTTTTCGAGACCGCCGCTTTCGTCCACTCAGCCATCCCTCCAAGTTTTAATTTAATTTTAAAGGCAAAGAAAAAAATAATAAACACTGCATTCTTACAAATAATTTAGAAATAAAAATTCTTCTAACAAGTTAAATTGATTTAAGCTTTTAAACCAAGTAAAATTAATTGTAAATATTGTTGCTTACAAAGTGTTGCTGACATTAAAAGTGGAGGTGTTTTTTATGTGTCTCGGTGTCCCCGGGAAAATTTTAAAAATTGAAGAACTAGCAGGTTTTCGAATGGGAGAAGTTGAAATGGCTGGAGTTGTAAAGCAGGTAAATTTAGATTTTGTCCCTGAAGCTAAAGTTGGCGATTATGTTTTAGTCCACGCCGGTTATGCTAATTCAATTATCGACGAGAAAGAAGCTAAAGAGACTATGGAAATGCTGGAGGTGGTAACCAATCCATCTTCTGAAAGAATTTCGTAGGCCAGAAATTGCTAAATCTCTTTTTGAGAAAATAGAAAAAGAAGCAACCAGAGAAAAATACACATTTATGGAAGTTTGCGGAACTCACACCGTGGCTATTTCTCGCTTTGGTATTCGTCGCGCTTTACCCAAAAACATAACCTTGCTTTCTGGACCTGGTTGCCCGGTTTGTGTTACTCCAAACGAAGAAATTGACTGGGCAATTGCATTAAGCCAACAAAAAGATGTTGTCTTGGCAACTTTTGGTGATATGATGAAGGTTCCTGGTTCTTCTTCTTCTCTATCTAAAGAAAAAGCTAATGGAGCTGACATCAAGGTTTGCTACTCCACCCTTGATGCCTTGCAAATAGCAGAAAAAAATCCGGAAAAGAAAGTGGTTTTTTTTGGCGTTGGTTTTGAAACTACCGCCCCGTCAGTAGCTCACTCCATTATTTCTGCTCAAAAGAAAAACCTCAAAAACTACTTTGTTTACAGCGCCCACAAAACGGTCCCTGAAGCCCTTCGCGCTTTAGCAAATTTAGGCGAGCTCAAGCTGGAAGGGTTTATCCTGCCTGGTCATGTCTCTTCAATCATTGGAAGTGAGCCTTATGAGTTCATTCCAGCTGAAACCGGTCTTGCCTGTGTTATCAGCGGCTTTGAGCCAATTGATATTTTGGACAGTCTTTTATGTCTCATTAAGCAGGTAAACAATAATAATCCTCAGGTAGAAAACAACTATCGGCGAGTGGTTAAAAAAGAAGGCAATAAAGTGGCTTTAAGTGTAATGAGAGAAGTTTTTGAAGTTGCCGACTCTAACTGGCGCGGTATCGGCGTTATACCAGGCACTGGGCTTAAAATTAACGAAAGATTTGCCGATTTTGATGCTCAAAAAGCTTTTGCTAAGATTGAAGTTGAACCAACAAAAGAGGCAAAGGGTTGCCGATGCGGCGATGTTTTGCGTGGCGTTTTATTTCCCTATCAATGTCCTCTTTTTGCCCGAGGATGCACGCCGGAAAGCCCCGTTGGCCCCTGTATGGTTTCTAGTGAAGGCTCTTGTGCCGCCTATTACCGATATGAAGTAGCTTGATGGGTGAGGTTGAGTCAGAATTATAAAGAATTGCAAAAATAGAAAAGTTTTTGGCAAAGTTTATGGTTAACGAGATTAAAAGGATAGCTCTTGGTTTAATTTTAGTTTTTTTTGTCTTTAGCTTGTCGGGCTGTTCAAAATCGCCACTTCAAACCAAAAAGGTTCCCCCAAAAAAACCAAAAGCCGTTTTTAAAAAAGAATCCAAAAAAGTAGTTAAATTTGGGTTTGTGCCAGTTCGTAATGTAGAAGAAATGACTAAAGAGTTTACCATCCTTTCGAATTATCTTAGTAAAAAAACCGGTTACCGATTTGAAGCTTATCCATTTAGAGATTATGGGACTTTGTTAGAGAAATTTATTACTAAAGAAATTGATTTAGCGACAGCCGGGAGTTTTATTGCCTATCGAGCAATAAAGGAACTCGAAGCCAAGCCTGTCGCCAGGCCAGAAAAAGATGGTGTTTCCTTTTACACCGGCTTGATAGTAGTTCGCAAAGACAGCGGACTTAAAAGAATTGAAGATTTAAAAGGGAAGAGCTTTGCTTATGTGGATATTAACACCTCTGCCGGATATGTTTATCCCCGAGCCTTAATCAAAAGTTTGGGTTATAACCCGGACGAGTTTTTCCGAGAAGTGAAATTTGCTGGACGCCATGACGCGGCTTTCCTGGCTGTTTACCACCGACAAGTCGATGCTGGAGCAGCTAAAAATTTAGTCTTTCAACAAATAGCCAAAGATAACCCTGATTTTAAAAAATCGATGCTCGTTCTGGCTGAGTCAAAAGGTTTTCCAGAAAAACCAATTGTTGCTCGAGCAGATTTTGACCCCGCTTTAAGAGAAAAGATAAAGCAAGTTCTTCTCAATATGGATAAAGACCCTGAAGCCAAAGAAGTGCTGGAGACAATCAAAGCTGACCGCTTCATTGAAACCTCTATCTCAAGCTTCGCTGAGGTAGAGAAATTTTATCGGGAGCTTTACCGAAAATGATTAAGCTAATTTCCCAGCTAAAGAGAGTGTTTTTTGATAGTTTGGTGTTTCGGGTCGCCGGGGTTGCTTTTTTAACTTTCTTAATTGGAATTCTGATTTTTTTCTATATGGAATTCACTCATATCAATCGAATAGAAAAGCGAATGATCACCGAAATGGGAAACTTTACCAATACTTTTTCTCTGGCTTGCCGGGAAGCAATTCTTACCCTGAACTACCCTTTAATTGAAAACTATGTTCACCAAATCTCAGCCAATAAAGAAGATCTGTTAGCAGTAGGAATTTTTGATAGAGAAGGGGGGCTGATTAAACAATATGCTCGCAATCAAGAAGAACTTAACTCCCTGAAAAAAATCAGTGATGAAATCGCAAAAAAGTCAGCGAGTTTAAATTTCAGCCCTTTCGACCGTTATCTCTCTCAAAAAAGCTATCTCGTAGTTAAGCCAATTACAGTTGAAAAAAAAGGTTACGGCTGGGTTGCTCTGGTTTTTTCCCTTAAAGAAGTGCAACAAGAAAGACTTAACCTGGCTTTTGGAGCTTTGGTTGTCGGTCTTTTTTTGATTATAGCTTTTATCGCTAGCTTTTTTTATTTTAGAGCGAGTCTTATTAAGCCGATTCTAAAATTATCTGAAGCTTCACGCCAGTTAGCCGAAGGGAACTTTTCTACTCAAGTTCCCACTCGCTCAACTGGAGAATTGGGAGAAGTGGAAAAATCTTTCAATGAAATGGCTTCAAAACTTAAAGACTTAACTGATAAAATGTCTGAAGCCCAAGAAACTCTTAAATCCCAGTTAACTCAGGTAAACTTCCTCTGCAGCTTAAGTCAGAGCCTTAGTTCAAGTTTGGAAATCTCCGAGGTATTTGAACTTGGGCTGGAGGCAACAAAAAAAATTGTAGAAAACGTAGAGGCTGGAGGCTATTTTATTTTTGACCGCAAAACCCGTGATTTTGAGCTTGCTTTCTACCAAAGCCCTAAAGTCGGTGACCTTCCAGTTCTTGGAAGGTTTAGGCCTAATCCCTACCTGGAAGCAGAGGACATCAATATTTTCCATAGAGATGAAGTTCGAGATAATGAATGGCAACCTTTTCTGTTTTCTTCCTCAAAGAGCTCGATCTGGTTGCCTCTGAAAAGTCGTCGAGAACTTATTGCTTATTTAGTCATAGAGACTAACAAAGAAGAAGGTTTTAAAGAAAATGAGCTTGATATTCCTCTGCTTTCCGCATTTGCTGATGAGTTAGCCATTGGAGTTCAAAATGCTCTTTTGTATGAGGAAATTCGCCAGCAATACTTCCGAACCATTGCCGCTTTAGCCGAAGCCATTGAAGCTAAAGACCCTTCAACCCGTGGTCACTGCGACCGAGTTGTTCACTTTGCTACTCTACTGGCTCGGCGTTTAGGATTTAATGATACTCAGATTGCTCATCTTCAAACAGCTTGCTATCTTCATGATGTAGGGAAAATTGCCATTCCTGAATCAATTCTCTGTAAGCCCGATATCCTCACTCCAGAGGAAAGAGAGGTAATTAAAACTCATTCCCAAAAGGGTTACCAATTAGTCGAAGCAGCCGGCCTGGATCCTTCGGTAAGAAGAGCAATTCTTGAACATCATGAATGGTTTGACGGCTCGGGTTACCCTGACGGAAAAAAGGGGACAGAAATTTCACTTGAGGCACGCATTCTGGCTATTGCTGACGCTATTGAAGCAATGATTTCTGAACGGCCTTATCGCCCTGCTAAATCAATTCATCAAGCGCAAAAAGAATTAAAAGCTTGTGCTGGGACACAATTTGACCCAATGTTAGTAACAATTTTTCTTGAGATAATTGGCAATAAAGAAAGATTTATCGGCTTAATTGAAAAAAGGTGAATGATGAAGCAAGAAGATAAAATTTTACTGGCTCATGGAAGTGGCGGGAAATTAATGCATGACTTAATTAAAGAATTTTTCCTCGAAAACTTTTCTAACCCAATTTTAGCTTCCTTAGACGATGCTGCTTCCGTTAAGATGCCTCCCGGCAAACTTGCTTTCACAACTGATAGCTATGTAGTTAAACCTCTCTTTTTTAAGGGCGGAGATATAGGCCGCTTGGCAGTCTGTGGAACAGTGAATGACCTTTCTATGAAGGGGGCGAAACCTCTATATTTGAGCGCGGCTTTTGTTATTGAGGAAGGCTTCCCCTACGCCGATTTAAAGAAAATCATCAATTCAATGGTAAAAGCCAGCCAGGAAGCAGGAGTTCAAATTATTACCGGAGATACCAAAGTAGTTGAAAAAGGAAATGCTGACGGGATTTTTATTAACACAGCTGGCGTCGGAGTAATACCTGAAGGAGTGGAAATTTCGGCTAAAAACGCTTCAGTGGGTGATATGGTGATAATCTCTGGATCGATAGGGGACCACGGAATTGCTGTCCTTTCTGAAAGGGAAGGCTTAAGCTTTCAAACTCAAATCGAAAGCGATGTTGCTCCTTTAAACGAGCTGGTTGAAGTTTTGCTCAATGTCACTCGAGAAGTTCACGTTTTGCGCGACCCCACCCGTGGCGGACTGGCTTCCACCCTCAATGAAATAGCCGAGGCTTCGGGTTTAGCCATTGAGATTGAAGAGTCAGCAGTTCCAATCAAAGACGAAGTTTTGGGAGCTTGCGAGATGTTGGGTTTTGACCCTTTTCACATTGCCAATGAAGGAAAAATGGTAGTGGTTTTGCCAGAAAAATGGGCGGCGAAAGCTCTGGACGCCCTAAAAAAGCACCCTTACGGAAAAGAGGCAGCCATAATTGGGCAAGTTGTTGCTGAACCCAAAAAGAAAGTCATTCTGAAAACAGAAATTGGCACTACTAGGCTGCTGGATATGCTAATGGGCGAGCAGCTACCTCGAATTTGTTAATAATATCTTTCTAACAAAGCAACTAAGTCTTCGCTGGTTTTTTTATCCAAACCCTTCTCTTGGGCAATCCGAACAGTAATTTTTCCCAGCTGACAATAAGGAGCCACAACTTCTGGCCAGATTTTTTTCAAGATTTTAAGATGGCTTTCAACAGTTTTTAAATCTCCCCGAGCAATAGGGCCTGTTAAAGCTTCAACTGGATTAGCTTTATCAAGATTGGCAATCGTACCTTTTAAAAGAGGAAGCAAAGCTTGATGAGCTTGGGCGTAGTTTAAACCAGCCATTTGATAAAGCTCAAGAGCAATATAGACTAAAGAAACTAAATAGTTAGAGGCAATACAAGCAGCAGCGTGGTAAGCCGGCTTTAAGTCTTCACTTACTTCAACCATTGTCCCGTCAAGAGCTTTAACAACTTCCTCAGCAACAGCTCTGGCTTTCTTTTCGCCACAAAACCCAAATATTGAGCCTGGCAAATTGGCTATGGCTAGTTCAATGCTGGCTAAAGTCTGGACTGGATGAAGGGTTGCAATTATCGCCCCTTCTTTTTTAGCGCTCTTCAGTACCTCAGTGGTTAAAGCGCCGCTCAAATGAAAAACAATCTGCCCCTTTCTAAAACCCCCTTTTAAAGCAATTTTATTAGCTACTGCGGGAATAGCCTCGTCTTTTACAGCTAAAAAGACTATATCTCCCCTTCGAGCCGCTTCTGAAAGGTCATTGGTAAGGTAAGTTTGGGGGAGGTATTTTTTTGCATTCTCCAGCGAGCTCTGGCTTCGGCTACCGATAGCCTTAAGCAAAAAGCCTTTTTGGGAAATTAGATAACCTAAGGCAATACCGACTTTACCAGCTCCGACAATTGAAACTTTTTTCCTCAAGAAAACCTACCTCTCGCCTTTGTAAGAAGCTCTTTTAATCCTATCCATTATAGCTCTTCCTAACCCTTCCTCCGGCACTGGTTCCACATAAATCGCCTGGTAATTTTTTTTATCAAGCTCGTAGAGAAAAGAGAAAAAGTTAGCCGCGGCTTCCTTTAAGTCTTTTTTAGGAGAAAGTACTTTAACTTCTTTAAAAATCGAAGTTTTTGGTTTTTCCGAAAAAGCAAGTAAAGCAGCGTTTTCTTCCTTTGCTATTTGACCCCTAAAAATCTTCAGGGGCGTATGTGTAGCGTAATGCCTTTTAAGCTGACCTGGAGATAAAATTTTTCTTTTTTTGGCAATTTTTACTTCGGGGCAGACTTTTTCTATTTCTTCCAAGGTCAGACTGCCCAAACGAAGTACCTCAGGCTTTCCAGCAATCAAAGAAATTACCGTAGATTCAAGGCCAAGAGGCGATTGGCCAGCCTCAAGTATTAAGTCCACCTCCTTACCTATCGTCTCTTTTATCTGCTCAGCTCGAGTAGGGCTAACAAAACCAAAAGGATTAGCGCTAGGAGCAGCCACTGGAACGCCTGCTTTTATTAAAAGTTTTTGAGCTACCGGGTGCGAGGGGACTCTTAAAGCAACAGTTGACAAACCAGCCGTAACAATAGGTGGTATAAGCTGGTTTTTATAAAGCACCAAAGTTAAGGGACCTGGCCAGAAAGCTTGACTTAGTTTCTCCGCCAGAAAGGGCCATTGCTTAACATATTTTTTAGCTTCCTCTGCTTTGGCTAAATGCACAATTAACGGATCAAAGCGGGGTCTTTTTTTGACTTCAAAAATTTTAGACACCGCTTGAGGATTGAGAGCATTAGCTCCAAGCCCATAAACAGTTTCAGTAGGGAATGCGACTAATCCACCTTCTTTTAAGATTTCGGCTGCTTTCTCCAAATTTTTTTCCAGGTAAGCAGAGACTACTTTTCCCATTGTTGGTAATTCTAACTGATTTTAAAGAGTTTTTTCTTTCTCAAAGTTTTCCTCGATTTGTCATTTTCTAAGCAAAGAAAAAGGACCTAAAGAGCCTGAGATAAAACTAAAAAATCTGGTTTAGCATATTAAGAGTGGCTTTATCATATAGCTTGGGCAGGCAAAAACTAAGGGCTTCCCAAAACCTCTTGAGTTTCTGGCTGAACTATTTCCTCACCAAAACCTGCTTCTTCAAGAAGAGAAGAAACAGTAGAGATCTGAAAGCTATTGGCCTTAAGCCAATCAATAACCTGAGGTAAAGCTTCAACTGTATGGCCACGTGAACCACCTTCAGGCTTAACTAAAGCGCCGCTGTCGTGAAACAAAATTATACTTCCAGGGCGGCAAAACTTTTTAACTCGCTTTAAAATAAAAGAGGGTTTTACTAACCGCCAGTCTTGAGTGGAAACTGACCAGAGTATAATGGTATAGCCAGCTTCCAAAATGATTTTTCGCACCGCGTTGCTGTAAATACCTCGAGGTGGCCTAAATAAAACTGGTTTCTGTCCACAAACGCTTTCAATTATTTTTTCAGCTTTTTTTATTTCCTTAACTACCGTTGCCCGAGTCGCCGGGACTAAGTCCCGATGCGAATAGGTGTGATTGCCTATTTCATGTCCTTCATCAACAATTCGTTTTGCCACCTCAGGATATTTTTCGACATGTTTTCCAACCAAAAAAAATGTTGCCTTTACTTTCTTTTCTTTTAGAATATCAAGAATCTGCGGAGTATAAATGGGGCTGGGACCATCATCAAAAGTCAGGGCGACTTTTGAGCTATCCGTTCTTCCACGGCGAACAATTCCTTCTTGAGGCCCAAAGCCGTGATACTCATAAAAGCTAATTAGTCCTGAGAGACCCAAGAAAAAAAAGCTCATTAACGAAAGGTAAAACCAGAGGTCTGGCTCGAAAGAAAAAGCCCAGCCAGCAAAAAGACTACGCCGCAAAGCAAAAAGCAGGCCTACCAAAAGCGCAATTAAAACCAGATAGGTTGGCCACTTTAAATTAGCTCGATGCCTAAAGAGTTGATTTAGTTTTGCCTTTACTTGTTTTAGTCTAAAACGCCTGATTTTTCTATACACTTTCCCTTAATCTAAAGGTTCAAAGCGACCTTTAAGTTTTTCTAAAACACCTGGCAGTGTTGTGTACTCCATTTCATCCATCGGCAAGCGATGGGGCTCAAATGGTCCGTGTCTCCTGAGATAATCTGCCATTTCTAAAGCAATTTGTCGGGCCCGATCAAAGGAAGGGTCAGCAAACATATCGCGTGGGCCAACCAGCTTCCAGTCAGCCAATTGAAAACCAAGACAGACAACCCGCGGTGGTCCATCAAAACGGCTTGGAGTTGCGTCTTTAATTGAAACTGGCATTAAAGGGCCATTGTGGGAACCGCGCATCCAGCCCGCCACAATGTGGGGAAAAGCAAAAGGTTCAAGCACTTCACCAACCGCCGGCAAACCGCTTTGAGCCCGAACAACCATTACCGGATCATCCTTGCCCACATAACGTCCAGCCATTAAAGCCAGTCTTTGAGTTGAAGTAGTAGCTACTGGCTCCCGGGTATCTTTCTTGTAAACATATTTAATGGCGTAACGAGCCGGGGCTCCAATGAAAACCAGCATATCATAAAGTTCAGAAGGTAAATCGAATAAAATTTTCTTATGCTCAAAAAGGTCATGAACTTCAAAAAGAAAACCATCGTGCATTGAGGGGTCAATTACCAGGCCGGCAGTGTTAAAAGGGTCAGCAAACATTTTGTAAAGAGGCATATTCCAAGCGCCTGGCTCGGTTTTATCAGCTAAAAAAACCAAAACTGGTTCGCTTTTTCTTTCTTCAATCTCAATTTCAGCATATCCTGGCCCCATTCCCCGTAAATTTCCCGAAAAAGCATCGGTTAAAAGGTCTTGGCCGGCTCCGTACTGCTTCAGTTTCTTAGCTACTTCAGTCATCGCTTCAAAAGTTTCCCAGGCAAAGCGATGAATTGGTTCGGCTTCAATTCCCTTATCATGGGTCATAATTAAGGCAACATCGTCACCGCAATGTCCGCAGTAATAATCGATTATTAAGGCATTTCTCTTGGCTTCAGCTAACTTTTCTTCAGCAGTTGAAATCAGTTCGGGATGGACAGCCGAGTGGCCAACATAACCTCCAACGTCAGCCTTGATAACACTTAAAATTTTCTTAGCCATCTTAATCCAACCCCCAATACCAAATTTTTCTTAAGTATAGCACTTTAAGTTTATATAAACCAAAAAAAAGGCCGACTTTTAAGTCGGCCCTTTATTAAACTTGATGAGCAAGCTTTACATCATTTCCGGCGGCATTCCACCACCCGGCATCTTCTTTTCCTCTTCAGGCTTCTCCGCCACCAGAGCTTCAGTGGTAAGAATCAACGAACCAATACTCGCTGCATTCTGAAGAGCGCTACGGGTTACCTTAGCCGGATCAACAATGCCCATTTTAATCATATCGCCATACTCACCAGTAATGACATTCAAACCTTCACCTTTTGGCAAGGCTTTAACTTTTTCCACTATCACCGAGCCTTCAAAGCCAGCATTAGCAGCTAGTTGCCTCAGAGGCTCTTCCAATGCTCGAACCACAATATCTACTCCAAGAGCTGCATCACCTTCGAGTTCTTTTCTTAATTTGGAAACTGGTTCGATTAAGTTGATTAAAGCCGTTCCTCCACCAGCAACAATACCTTCCTCAACAGCTGCTTTGGTGGCAGAAAGAGCGTCTTCAATGCGGTGTTTCTTCTCTTTAAGTTCAGTTTCGGTAGCTGCTCCAACCTTAATGACTCCAACACCACCAGTGAGCTTAGCCAGCCTTTCCTGGAGCTTTTCTTTATCATATTCCGAATCTGATTGCTCAATCTCCGCTTTTATCTGGTTGATTCGCCCTTTAATGGCTTCGATGTCGCCTTTACCGCCAACAATGGTAGTATTTTCTTTGTCCACCTTAACTTTCTCGGCTCGGCCAAGCATATCCATAGTAACATTCTCCAGTTTAATGCCAAGCTCTTCTGTTATCACCTGGCCGCCAGTAACAATGGCAATATCTTGAAGCATAGCTTTCCTTCGCTCACCAAAGCCAGGAGCTTTGACCGCTACTGCTTGAAGCGTACCGCGAATTTTGTTCACAATTAAGGTAGCTAAAGCTTCGCCCTCAACATCTTCAGCAATCACCAATAAAGGTTTGCCTGCCTGAACAACTTTTTCTAAAACCGGAACAAAGTCGTGAACAGCCGAAATTTTCTGGTTAACAATCAAAATGTAAGGTTCTTCAAGTACTGCTTCCATTCGCTCAGCATCAGTGACCATATATGGAGAGATGTAACCTTTATCAAACTGCAATCCCTCCACTACTTCGACTGAAGTGCCAATAGTTTGGGACTCTTCCACTGTAATTACGCCGTCTTTCCCTACTTTATCCATTGCCTCAGCGATTAGTTCACCAACATCAGGATCAGCAGCTGAAATTGAAGCCACATGAGCAATAGCAGTGCGGTCTTCGACCGGACGAGCCAACTTCTTAATTTCCTCTACTGCTTTCTCAACAGCCTTATCAATTCCTTTTTTAATCAGCATCGGGTTGGCGCCAGCAGCTACATTCTTTAATCCCTCGCGGACAATAGACTGAGCTAAAACAGTAGCGGTAGTGGTTCCATCGCCAGCTACATCATTAGTTTTGGTAGCCACTTCCTTTAAGAGTTGGGCACCCATATTTTCGTAGTGGTCTTCCAGTTCAATTTCCTTAGCCACCGTCACGCCATCATGAGTTACGGTGGGCGAACCAAATTTTTTCTCCAGAACCACATTGCGGCCTTTAGGCCCCAAAGTCACTTTAACCGTGTTAGCTAATTTGTTAACACCTGCCTCCAAAGCTCTTCGAGCTTTTTCGTCATAAATAAGATCCTTTGCCATTCTTACATCACCTCCGTCTTTTTATTTTCCAACAATTGCCAGCACTTCCGTCTGGCTCAAAATTAAATACTCTTCTCCCTCAACTTTTACTTCAGTTCCGCCATACTTCGAGTAAATCACCCGGTCACCAACCTTCACTTCCATTGGCACTCTCTCTCCCTTTTCAAACTTGCCAGGACCTACAGCAACAACTTCACCTTCCTGCGGCTTTTCTTTGGCTGTGTCTGGAAGGACAATGCCGCTTTTGGTCTTTTCCTCCTTCTCAATCGGTTTAACCACAATTTTGTCGCCTAAAGGCTTTAGTTTCATCAAATCATCACTCCTTTCTTTTTTTTGGTAATTTTTAGCAAACTCCTGCTTGGTTTGCTAAAAGCAAAGTATATATATACAACGGGTTGTTTTTTTTGTCAAGAGATTTTGGCCAAAAAACGCAACCGAAAATAGGAAAAAATATAATATATTAAAAATAAAAGAGTTAGAAAAGAAGCAACAAGAGGAAATAGATAACCAAAACTGATAAAAAAAGTTTTCCTGGCTTTTTGGAGGCTGATGCTTTCAGTTAAAAAAACGGGTTGACTTAGTTGAGCTTGGTCAAGTATTTTCCCTTCCTTAGAAATCGCTCCAGTGTAGCCAGTATTTGCTACTTGAAGAACCACTCGACCAGCTTCCGCTGCTCTAACCTGGGCAACTTGAAAATGTTGAGCTAGGGCTTCAGTTCCATCGAACCAGGAGTCGTTGGTAATAAAAACTAAAACATCAGCCCCACTTCGGACCAGCTTCCAGATTAGAAAGGAATCAGATGACTCAAAACAAATTGCCGTTCCCAGCAAAATATTATTCAAAGGAAGCGTCTTGAGATTACGGCCAGGCGAAAGGTCTTCTTTTATCAAGCTGGCATAAGGAAGCCAGCTTAAATAAGGTCTAAAGGGCCAGAACTCACCAAAAGGAACCAGGTGAACTTTGTCATAAACTTTCAATTCTCCTTCTGGTGAAAAAAGAAAGGCAGAATTATAAGTTTTATCTCCATCTTGGCGGAAAGCGCCAGTCAAAATCCAGCTTTTTTTATTCCTTGCTAATCGGAAGAGCTTATTTTGCACTTCAGAGTCAGCTGAAAGGGAATATGGGTAAGCGGTTTCCGGAAAAATAACCAGGCTATCCTTTTCTAAATTCTTTTCTTCAAGCCTTGAAATAAACTCCAGAAACAAAGATTCAGCCTCCCCACTTATCTTTTCCCTCTGGGGAATAGCAGTTTGAACTAAAACAGTTGTCAAAAAATTCTTTGAGCCTGAAACAAAATTATCATCGCGACTCAAGACTTCAAACAAAACCGATGATAAAATCAGAAACGCTACTGATAATCCCAGCCAGAATATTTTCTTTTTTAGAAGGAGTCTTGAGGCTAAGAAGTTAAACCCAACCAGAAAAAAAGAGGCGCCCCAGACCCCAAAAAAGGGGAAAATCAAAGAAATAAAAGAGTCTGTTTGCCCAAGACCCAAAAGACCCCAGCCAAAACCGGCCGAACCAGTTGAGCGAAGAAATTCCACTCCAACCCAGAGAAAAGGAGAAAGCCAAAAAAAGTTTCTTTCTAAAGCTAACTTTACAAAATAACAGGCCAGCCCCCAAAAAAGCGCTTGATAAAAAACTAAGGCCAACCAAGGAAGCCAGCCAAAAACTAAAAGCCAGCGAAGATGGAAGAGGAAAAAGGGCAAGCCGGCTGCTATACCATAAATCCAGGCTTCTCTTGCTCTAACTGGCTTTTGAATAAAATAAAAAAGAGGGATTAAAGAAAAAAAAGCTAAATATGAATATCGATAGGGGGCAAAGGAAAAAGAAATTAAAAAAGAGAAAGCTCCGATTAAGAGAAAAGCCAAAAAAGGCTTGGCTTTAAACTCGCTCCAACCTTTATTTTTCCACATTTCTTTTTTTCACTAAGCCAGTAAGCTGGAAAAAGTATTTACCTTTTGAGCTGGAAAAATACACCACAACTTTTTAGCAGGTAGAAAAGTTTTCCACAATTTCCACAGGCTCCCATTAGCCATTTAAATCAAAGTTTGCCGAAGGTTCAACTTCCAGATTTAAAAAATCTCTCCGAAAAAGTTTTTCAAAGCCAGCAGCTGCTACCATAGCAGCATTATCAGTGCACAAGCTTGCCGAAGGGAAATACAGCTCAAACTCAGTGCCAGCTTTATTTTTCATCATCGTCCGTAAACTTTGATTAACCGCAACTCCGCCTGCTACCACAATTTTTTCATAGCCAAGTTTTCTAGCTAAAAAAAGTGTCTTTTCGGTTACCACCTCAAACAGAGCCGCTTGAAAAGAAGCACAGATATCCTGAATGTTAATTCTTTCTCTCCCTTTTTTTTTCACAAAGTAAACTACAGCAGTTTTTAGCCCGCTAAAAGAAAAGTTAAACTCATTTTCTTTGTCCTTTAAAAGAGCTCGAGGGAAGCTTATCGCTCGGGGATTACCCTTCACTGCTTCTTTTTCAATAATAGGTCCACCCGGGTAACCCAGACCAAGAAATTTAGCAATTTTGTCAAAAGCTTCACCAGCTGCATCATCAAGAGTTTCTCCTCTTAAGCGATAAAAATCTTTTTCGACCTCAATTAAGCTGGTGTGACCCCCAGAGATTACTAAGGCAAGAAAAGGCGGTTTTAAATCGGGTTTTTCTATTCGAGCCGCCCAGACATGAGCCACTAAATGATTCACCCCCACCAGCGGCAAATCAAGAGCGAAAGCTAAAGCTTTGGCAGCTGCTACTCCCACTAGTAGAGCCCCAATTAGCCCGGGCCCAAGGGTGACCGCTACCGCCGAAAGGTCGCTAAAAGTTATTTTTGCTTCAGCTAAAGCTCTTTCTATCACCCAGTTAAGATTCTCTAAGTGTTTGCGAGAAGCTATTTCCGGAACCACCCCACCAAATTTCTGGTGCCACTTAACCTGTGAAGAAACTATGCTTGAACGAATAAAAGAAGCATCCTCTACTACAGCAGCCGCTGTTTCATCACACGAAGTTTCAATTCCCAGAATCAACTTTCCCATTAGGTTTATTTTAACTATTAAATTACTTTTTGGGTCAGATAGGGTTTTGCTTAAAAACTTTACTTGCCAAGCTTACAAGCCAAGATAAGCTTTTTTAACCTCTTCGTTTTCAGCTAACTCCGCTGAACCTCCCTCCATCACCAGCCGCCCAACTTCTAACACGTAAGCGCGACTAGAAATCTTTAAAGCCAGATGAGCATTTTGTTCAACTAAAAGAATGGTTTTCCCCATCTCGTTTATCTCTTGGATTATATTAAAAATCTCTTGGACTAAAAAAGGGGCCAAACCCAAAGATGGTTCGTCCAGTAAAAGAATCTCGGGGTCAGCCATCAGCGCTCGGCCAATCGCCAGCATTTGCTGCTCGCCGCCGCTCAAGGTTCCACCCAACTGTTCTTTTCTTTCCTTTAAGCGGGGAAAAATACTAAAAACTTTTTCCATCCTCTCCGCCGTCACCTTGCGGTTCTTTTCCAGAAAGGCTCCCATTAAAAGATTTTCCCTAACTGTTAAATTGCCAAAAATTCTTCTCCCCTCAGGAACCTGGCTGATACCCAAACCAACAATCTGGTGCGGAGCCAGTGGAACCAAACTTTCTCCTTTAAACAGAATATCTCCTTTAATGTCTTTTATTAGCCCGGAGATAGCTCTTAAAGTAGTAGTTTTCCCTGAACCATTGGCGCCAATAAGGGTAACTATTTCTCCTTTTTCAACTTTTAAACTGATGCCTTTTAAGGCTTCAATTGTTCCGTAGTAAACATGTAAATTTTTTAGCTCAAGCACTAACTTCTCCTAAATATGCCTCAATAACCTTGGGGTCGCGGCTAACTTTTTCCGGTGGACCTTCAGCAATGATAACTCCATAATCTAAAACCACCACTCGCTCACAAATGCCCATAACCACTTTCATATCGTGTTCAATTAAAAAAATCGTTAGCTCTCTCTTAATGTTTAATTTTTTTATCAGCTCCATCAAATCATGCGTTTCAGCTGGGTTCATTCCCGCCGCTGGCTCATCGAGCAAAAGAAGCTTTGGCTCCAGAGCCAGAGCCCGAGCTATCTCTAAACGCCTTTGTTCTCCATATGGTAAGCTATCAGCTCTCCAATTAGCTTTATCAGCTAAGTTCATTTCGGCCAGCAACTCCATTGCTTCATCTCTTAACAGCTTCTCCTTTTTAAAAAAAGATGGCAAGCGAAAAACGGCCTCAAAAATAGTATAACCCCTCCTTAGCTGACAAGCTGTTACCACATTTTCCAGCACAGAAAAAGACTTAAAGAGGCGGATATTTTGAAAGGTGCGGGCAATGCCCAATTTTGCTATTTGGTGCGGTTTTAAATGGGTAATTTCTTGACCATCAAAACAAATCCGCCCTTCGGTCGGGGGAATTAACCCACTTATTAAATTAAAAATAGTTGTCTTGCCAGCACCATTTGGGCCAATTAAGCCAACCAATTCCTTTGATTGAAGAGTTAAGCTAAAATTGTCAACTGCTTTCAGGCCAATAAAGCTTTTACTTATTTTATCCAAAGTTAAAATTTCGCTCATTTTTCTTTGGTTAAAAGGGGGATTTTAAACTTTACCTTACCAATTAAACCCTGGGGACGGAAAATCATCATTATCACTAAAAGAATTGAGTAAACAATCATCCGCATTTGAGAAACATAAGTTACGATGAAATCTTTTCCAAAATAGCCAAGCAAGAAAAGTGAAGCAAAGCCTAAAAAAACAGCGAGAAAAAAACGGAAACGATTTTTGGCTTCAGGAAAAGCAAGGATAAATCCTAAAATTAATACAACTGTCAAAGTTCCCATTATTCCACCATAATCTCGCAATGTTTCTGGTAAAATGGTCAAAACTGCTCCACCGAAAACAGCTCCCCAGAGGTTGCCCATCCCGCCTAAAACTATCATCAGCAAGACCTCAATCGACCTCAAAAGGCCAAAACTGCTTGGGTCAATAAAAAGCAAGGAATGAGCAAACAGCCCTCCAGAAAGGCCAGCAAAAAAAGAAGCGATGCTAAAAGCCAGCACTTTGTAGCGGGTAGTGGGAACTCCAATGCAAGCAGCTGCTATCTCGTCTTCTCGCAAAGCCCCTAAGGCCCGGCCAAAAGAAGAGCGGGTAAAAAAGTAGAGAATAAGAAAGCTTGTAATTGTTAAAACAAAAACCCAATCAAAAGTTGAATGGCGAGTAATACCAGCTAAACCTCTGGCTCCTCCAGTAGGTTCAAAGTTTACGAAGAAAACCCGGATTATTTCGGCAAATCCCAGGGTAGCAATGGCTAAATAATCTCCTCGCAAGCGCAAAGCTGGAAAACCAACAACCAATCCAGCTAAACAGGAAATTAAGGCTCCAACTAAAAGTGCCAAAAAAAATGGTGTTTGTTTATAAACGGTTAAATAAGCGGCGGTATAGGCGCCAACAGCCATAAATCCGGCATGACCAATGGAAAACTGACCAGCGTAGCCATTGATTATATCCAGGCTTATAGCGGCAATAATGAAAACGCCCATCAAAATTGCAATTTCCAAATAGTAAGATGAGACATAGTTAAGCAAGAAACTTTCTATCATGCTTTCTCCACTTCTTTTTCTCCGAGAATCCCCCGTGGCCGAAGCATCAGAATAAGAATCAACAAGACAAAAGCTACCCCGTCTTTAAAGGTCGAGTAGCCAGCCGCTACAGCTAAAACTTCGGCCGAGCCCATAACAAAACCGCCAATTAAGGCTCCTGGAATGACTCCGATACCACCCAAAACAGCAGCAATAAAAGCTTTTAAGCCCGGGGTAAAACCCATTAAAGGGTCAAACTGCTTATAATAAAGCCCTAACAAAACACCGGCGGCAGCGGCCAGGGATGAACCCAGGGCAAAAGTTATCGAAATGGTGCGGTCAACATTAACGCCCATAAGTTGAGCAGCTTCCCGATCAAAAGAAACTGCCCTCATAGCTCTCCCAGCTGAAGTTCTCTTAACTATCCATTCCAGAGAAATCATTAAAAATAGAGAAAGAAAAAAGACAATAAGTTGGTCACTACTAATTACCACCTTGCCAATTGCAAACTCTTTGGTTTCTAAAAAATTAGGAAAAGAGCGCTGCTGAGGTCCGAAAATAAAAGCAAAACCATTTTCTAAAAGTAAGGAAACGCCAATAGCAGTAATTAAAGCAGCAATACGGGGAGCCTGACGCAAAGGTTTATAAGCCAGCCGTTCAATGGTAACCCCGGTGATAGCGCAAGCAAGCATTGCTAATAAAAGCGAAGGAATAAAACCTAGGTGAAGATAGGTATAAGAAAGGAAAGCCGCATAAGCCCCAACCATTATGATGTCGCCGTGGGCAAAGTTTATCAAACGGATTATGCCGTAAACCATACTGTAGCCCAAAGCAATCAATGCATAAACAGAGCCCAAAGCTAACCCGTTTGTTAGCTGCTGAAAAATTTCAGTCATCTTTTTCCTGCAATTCCTCCAAAAATCAGTAGCAAGAAACTGGTCTGTATTTTAAACCAAAACAAAAAAAGGGTGGCTTCCTGCTGGAAACCACCCTAAAAGCTAGCTATTTCTTTGGTTCAACCTTCTTAACGAATACCTGCTGACCGCCTTTAATCTGAAGAACAACAGCACTTTTAATCGGGTCGCGATTTTCGTTCAGTCTAAACCGGCCGGTAACTCCAGAAAACTCTCCAATTCCAGTCAAGGCAGCCTGAATCTTCTCTGAGTCAGCGCTACCAGCTTTCTTTATTCCTTCAATAAGGAACATAAAAGCATCGTAGCCCAAAGCAGCTAAAGCATCAGGAACTGCATTGTACTTTGACTGGTACTTCTGGATAAACTCTTTAACTGCCGGGTCAGGGTCATCTTTGGAATAATGATTACTAAAGTAAGCTCCTTCTATGTTCTTACCTGCTAATTTAACCAGTTCGGGAGAGTCAAAACCGTCACCACCCAAAAAGGTTGCCTTGATTCCAAGAGAGCGAGCCTGATTAGCAATTAAGGCTACTTTCTGATAGTAGTCAGGCAAGAAGATTACATCTGGAGACTGGCCTTTAATTTTTGTAAGTTGAGCTTTGAAGTCATTGTCGTTAACCGTGTAAGTCTCCATTGCTACTACCTGACCACCACCTTCTTTAAAGCTCTTCTCAAAGAATTCAGCCAAGCCCTTAGAGTAGTCATTGCCAACATCATAGAGGATAGCAGCTTTCTTGGCTTTCAGGTCTTCCAGAGCAAACTGAGCCATTACTTGTCCCTGAAAATCGTCGATAAAGCAGACGCGGAAGATAAAGGGACCAACCTGAGTAACTTTCGGGTTAGTGGAAGAGCTTGAGACCATAGGAATCTTACTGGAATTAGCCACCGGAGCCCCAGCTAAAGTGCATTTACTGGTAAGAGAGCCAATTATCGCTAGAACTTTATCCTTGTCAATAAACTTGCGAACGATGTTGGCAGTTTCTTTGGGGTCATTGCGGTCATCTTCAATGACCAACTCAACCTGCTTTCCGAGAACTCCACCAGCCTTGTTTACTTCATCCAAAGCAATCATCACCGCATTTTTAGTTGACTGACCAAAAGTAGCAACATCGCCAGTCAAAGGAGTAACTAAACCAATCTTGATCTTCTCGGGTTCTTCTTTCTTTGGTTCCTCTTTTTTCTCAGCACAGCCAGCCACCAACGAAAAAGCCAGTGCAAAAACTGTTAACAAACCAACCAGACGAAATAACTTCATCTTCATCCCCCTTTCTGAAAAATAATTATTAAATTTTGAGAGTGATTCTTCACCTCCTTCCTTTTAAAAGTTAAAGTTTAAAAAGATTGGGCCTGGGCTTTAATCAAAACTATTTGTCCATCCCTTCTCAACTGATAAAAATAAGCCGGGCCCTGGAGTACTTTTTCTTTCCCCAACCAGTATTGGCTGCCGGCTTTTTCCACTTTTGCTTTAGCTAAAGCGTCGACCAAAAGATTGCTGTCAGTTGTTTTTGCTTTGTTTACTGCATTGTTAAAAAGGTACAAACCAAGATAAGCTGAGAATGAAGCTGGAAAAGGTCTTTCCTTAAACTCGTCAGCATATTTCTGGCTAAAATCGGAAAGGTTAGCAATTGATAAAGGTTGAAAGCGAACAAAATAACCTCCCCCCGCTAGTTTTGCTTGTTTTTTGTTTAAGTCATTCCCGAATAAAAGCACGAATTTTAGCTTCAAGTTCTTGCTAAATTCTTTAAGCAAGGATTTTTCATCGTTAGGATTTAAAGCTAAAAAAATAGCTTCTGGTTCGGTTCTTTTAAGCTCATCGTACACTTTTTTTGGTGATGCCAGGGGATAAGGACGGATCAGAACAACTTCCCCTTGTCTCTCGCGGAAAGTCTTTTCGAAGCTATAAGCTTTTTCTCTTTGAAGACGGTCGCCTCGAGAATAAAAAACAGCTACTTTCTTTTTGTTTAGCATATCTAAAGCAAGTAAGGCTAAAGAAGCGCCCTTTTTTTCCTCAGAAGGCGAAAGGGAATAAACATAAGAAGGGTAAGGGGAAGAAAGCTCACTCTGAATAAAGACTGGCCTCTTCAGCCGGCCAGCCAGGGGAAAAAAAATCTTAGCTTCAGTCGGACTTAAGTAACAAAAAACTGCGTCCACTTTTCTCTTTTCAATTTCCAGAGCTGCCTTTACGACTTCAGCTGGAGTTTTCTTTTTAACTCTTAAAGCAATGAGTTTAATTTCAGGCTGACTGGTTTCCTTTTTTTTATTGATTTCCTTGGCTGCCAGCTTCAAACCTTGTTCAAAAGCTTGAGCTGCTTTTTCCCCTTCAACATTTGAAGAAACAATCGTTCCAATTTCTAAAGTTGGTGGAAGAGCTGAGCTAAGCTGCCGATTCAGCCAAGCACAACCACCGCTGAAAAGCAATATTAAAAGCAAAGTCAGGACAAGTATCTTTCGTTGTTGTCTCATTTCTTCTCTATGTAGTTATTGTAGCAAAAGAATAAAAAAAAAGTTATTTTTTTTAATTGGTTCTTGCCAGGCTAAAATCGCAGTTAACAGAAAGGGTTTTCTTTTGTCTAAAGAAGAGAAATTATACAAAAAGCTTCCCTAACAACCTCTGGTTATTCAGAAGCCTGGTTAAGTTTTAAAATCATTATAATGGCGTCTTCAATAGGTTGAACATAATATCTTTTTCTTCGAGCCAAAACTCTAAAACCAAACTCCTGGTACATTTGTTGAGCTACCCGGTTTGATTCTCGCACTTCTAAGGAAAGTCCTTTCAAGCCAATCTCTATACTTTTTTCTATCAGATGGGCAAGCAAAAGCTTGCCAACGCCCTTCCGTCGCCAATCGGGAGCAACAGCCATAGTAGTAATGTGGCCTTCCTCAAAAAAATAGCAAAGCCCGGCGTAGCCAATTATTTTTCCCTCTTTTTCGGCTACAATGTAATGCCGGTTTTTTCCCTCAAGCTCAGACAAAAAAGTACTTCTACTCCAGGGCGGCCGAAAAGAGCACTCTTCAATCAATAAAACTTCATCAAGATCCTTTAGCTCTAAGGGTCTAATGCAAAATTCAGCGGTTTCCAAGCAAACCCTCCTCAGCTGTTGACAAACGAAGATAAAGCGGTAGCGCTTCGCTTAGAGCAACAGGTCCCTTTCTTAGATAACCTCTCCAGCCAAGCTTAAGCAGCCATTCTCCCTGAGGAAAAACTTTATTTTTATAAATTCTTCCCTCTTTAGCCATTTCCGGGTAAGCAATAAAAGCATCGCCAATTATTAAGTAGGCATTTGATAAATGTTCGCTTATCACTTTTCCTGCTTCCTCTCGAGAATAAACCGAAGGGGGAACAACAACTTTTATCTCGCTCTCCCAAGCATAGAGAGCTAAATAAATCTGATTCCTTTTGGCGTCCATAGCTATTAAAACTGGATTAGCTTGTGAAAAAAAGGGGGCAACTATTGCTTCAAAAGAGGGAAAGGCAAAAATAGGAACCTCAAGAGCCTGAGCTAAAGCTCGGGCGGTGGCAAATCCCACCCGCAAACCGGTGTAGCTTCCCGGTCCTTGGCCAATGACAATTAAGCTAACATCTTTGACTGTCAAACTCTTTTTTTCAAGCAAGCCGTCAAGTTGAGAAAGTAAAATTTTCTGATGAGCCCGGGGGGCTATTTGGCTGCTTTCAGCTAATAGCTCATCTTCTTCTCCCAGAGCTACCAGGCAACACTCAGTTGAAGTGTCTAAAGCGACTACTATTTTTTTCTTATCCATTGCTTAACTTTGTTTCCCCATTCCTTTCCTTGCCAGCCAATCTTAATTAACCTTTCGTTAGTTTCTTCGCCCAAGAAAAAACTTAACTTAAGATAATTGCCAGAAAACTCTTTTATTTTTTCTGCCCACTCCACCAAAGTGACCCCAGAACCATAAAAGTATTCCTCCAATCCAAGGTCATTTAATTCTTGGGAGGTTAAACGATAAAGGTCAAGATGGTAGAGAGGAAGTCGACCGCTGTTGCTTTCCCATAAAATGACAAAAGAGGCACTTCTTAATAACTCTTTAACTCCTAACCCCTGAGCTACGCCTTGAGCAAAAGTGGTCTTCCCACTGCCTAACTCGCCAACCAAAAAAATAACTTCACCGCCTCTCAAGACCAAAGCCAACTCTTTGCCTAACTGATATGTTTCATCAGAAGAGGCAGTTTTAAGTTCGACCGCGGCCGGTGTAAACATCAAATTTGAAAACTCCTTTAACCCATAAACCTTAAGCCCTTGCGCAACAAATCAGCAACCAAGGCGGCTTCCTTTATTTTTAGTTGCCAGCTTAAAAAAAGGTAAAAAACAAATCCCAGAATGAAAGCTAATAAAAGACCAGTTAAATCAGTTAAAAATTTAACCGTTTGGGCAGAAGTCCAGTAATAAAAATTAAAAATTAGCATCAAAGCTGACATCCCTATAGTGGCTATTAAAATTCGCAAGCTAGTTGCCAAAAGCTTACGCCCACCAAAAAAGAGTATTTTTTTTCTTAAAAGATAAACCAGGGCGATGGTTATAACCAAGTAAGTCAGTGCTTCCCCTAAAGCTAAGCCAGGCAAACCAATTAACCTGACCAAGCCAATGTTGAGCAAAGCGTTCAGGGCAACTCCAAAAAGATTGACCTTGGTAGGGGTAGCTGTATCTTTGAAAGCGTAAAAAACCCTGGCAAAGAAAGCAAAAGTAGTGAAAAATAACAAATCAAGGGCAAAGTAAGCCAAAACTGGCGCTGTCTTTTTGGTAGCCACCGGGTCAAAAGCACCGTGTTCTAAAGCCACTCTGATAATTTGCTGACTATAAAGAAAAAAGAAGGCAGAAGCTGGAAGAATAACGAACATAATCAAACGCAGACCCTGAGCTATTTGCTTTCGCAAACGCTCTAAGTTTTCTTCGCTTACTGACTCACAAAACTGAGGAAAAAGAACCATTATCACTGGAACTGCTAAAACTCCATAGGGAAGATAAAAAAAAGCCCGAGCATATTGATAGGCAGTTAAACCGCCAGTAAAAGGAAATGCCAGGTTGTTGTTGACAGTGACCATTATTTGATTGGAAAGAGTGTAAACAATCAGAGGTAGTCCCATAGCTAAGATTTTTTTAAGGGCTGGATCTTTTAAATCAAACCGCCACAACCAGCGATAGTTTAATCGTAAAACAGCTAAAAACTGCACTAAAGCCATTGAAGCAACCCCCAAAGTAGTCCCTATCGCTAAAAGCGTCAAAGCTAATTGGCGATTAGATTTGATGAAAGGCAAAAAGAGAAAAAGGACGGTAAAAATAGTAACAAAATTATTTACAATTGGAGAGGCAACCACCGCATAAAAACGCTTGTGAGCATTTAAAACACCAGTAAAAACTGTACAGAGGCCGTAAAAAATAATTTGGGGAATAAAAAAACGAAAAAAGAAAAGCGCCAGAGTAATAGTCTCCGCTTTGACCGTCAAGGTTTGAATTCGAACAAAAGGATAGGGAAGAAGAACCCCGATAAGGGTAATAAAAACGAGGAAAGCCAACAAAACATTGGTAACGTTGTTTATCATCTCCCATTTCTCCTGTTCTTTTTTTTGGGTAAGGTAGTCAACAATTAATGGTATGAAAGCGACTGAAAGAATGCCCCCGGCAATCAACTCATAAATCATGTTGGGCATCACATTGGCTAAATTATAGGAGTCAGCCAAACGGGTAGCACCCAAAGCATAAGCTAAAACAGCAACTTTTAGGTAACCAGTAACCCGGCTGACCGCCACAATAAATGAAGTGAGCGAAGTGGTTTTAGCTAAAGAAGGGGCTTCTTCCATAGGAAAATTTTAACTAATCAAAAACCTATAAGCATCTTTTTTAAAGAAATTTCCTCCAAAATCTTAAAAAAGACTTAGTTGAGCTGGTTCTTTGGGTGGCTCTTCTTTTAAAATCTCTTTTAGGGTTTGAAAGTCCTCAGCAAAAACACTTAAGAGATTGGCGTTGCGCAAAATAGCCGCTGGATGATAGGTGGGAAAGATATAGTAGTTAGAAGCTTGAAATTTCTTACCCCTTAGCAAGGTTATGCCGCTGCTTTTCCCCAGAAGAGTTTTGGTGGCGTGGTTGCCCAAGGCAACGATTACTCGGGGTTTAATGATTTCAATTTGCTTGTTCAAGTAGCGGGGAACACAGGTTGATACTTCGCCTGGTTCTGGGTCGCGATTTTCTGGCGGGCGGCACTTTACCACATTGGTAATGTAAACATCTGAGCGTTCAAGGCCAATTGAGTTAATCATTTTAGTTAAAAGCTTACCAGCTGGTCCAACAAAAGGCTCACCCTGAACATCCTCCCAGTAGCCTGGTGCTTCACCCACAAACATTAAATTAGCCTTTTCGCTACCCACTCCAAAAACTACCTGGCGTCGACCCAACTTGCTTAAAGGGCAGGCTTTGCACTCTAAAGCTTCGGCTTTTAACTCTTCCAGGGTCATTATTTCGCTCCACAGGTTGAACAACTTGTTGAGGAACAGCCACCGCAAAAAGAAGTCAGGCTTTGGCCTTCGCTTCCACGAGCTGAGAAATTAGAGATGAGCTTCTTTGTTTTACCACCACATTTTGGGCAGCTAGTTTTAGCTTCTTTAGAACCCAAAACTAGCTCTTCAAATTTATAGCCACATTTTAAACAACGATACTCAAAAACAGGCATAACAAATATTTATTTTAACGAAAGTCAAAGAGAAGCAAAAGCTAAACTCTTATATTTTTTAGGGCAGCACCCGCCCTAGAAATTAAACTCCTCAGGTGCCGCCGTAGCCGATTTTTGCCTGACCTTCCTCTACAATCACTGGAACAGCTCTTCTTCCCCGACTGTACTTAAGCATTTCTTCAAGTTCGTGAGGGTTTAACTCGACATTGCGATAATCAACTTCATAGCCTTGAACAGCGTAAACTCGCCGCGCTTCTGAAGTATAAGGTCAGGTATCCTTGCCAAAAATTATTACTTTTTTCTCCATTCTAACCTCCCAAAAAAATTTCCCTGCCGTCTTAATTTAAAAATTTCAAGTTAACCAACTAACCACTTCACTTAACAGCTTGCGAGGCGGCTTGCGGCCTTCGCCAGCTGGAAAACCAATCGGCAAAATTGCCAGTGGTCGAATATGAGAAGGCAATCCTAAAACCTCGCTTACTGAAATTTCATCAAAAGCCCCCACCCAGCAAGAGCCAAGGCCTAAATCATAAGCCGCTAACAAAATATTTTCGATCGCTGCCGCCGTGTCCTGAAGGGCATAAACATTTTTTCCACGTTCACCATAGCCTTTTGAAGCCTGATTTAAATCAGCCGCAACAACAATTGCTACGGGGGCATCGGCAACAAACTCCTGGTAATAAGCAGCCCGGGCTAAGGCTTTTTTCAGCTCGGGGTTTAAAACCACAAAAAAACGCCAGACCTGAAGGTTGCCAGCGGTAGGAGCTTCAACTCCAGCAGCCAATAATTTTTCAACCAAATCCCGACCCACTTCTTTTCCCTTTTCAAACCGCCTAACGCTCCGCCTTTTCTTTATGACCTCAAAAAGCTCCATCTTTCCCCCCTGATACACTTTTTGCTTACGAATAACTTTTCTTTCAATTATAATAATAATAATGGCTAATATTTTGGAAGTGAAAAACTTAACTGTTGAAGTTGACAGCAAAAAACTCTTAAAAAATCTTTCTTTTTTTATTGAAGAAGGAGAAACAGTAGCACTTTTTGGCCCGAACGGAGCCGGCAAGTCTAGCCTTCTTTACACTCTCTTAGGTTTTCCAAACTACAAGGTCAAAGAAGGTAAAATATTTTTTAAAGGTCAAGACATCACTGGCCTTCCAGTGAACGAACGAGTAAAAATTGGATTAGGAGTTTCTTTTCAAAATCCTCCTCGCTTAAGAGGAGTAAAGCTTATTGATATGTTGAAGCTGGTTGGAAAAGATAAAAAAAACAACCACCAAGCCCTTGTTCGGCGTTTAAAAATGGAGGGTTTTCTTTCTCGCGATGTTAACCGAGGTTTTTCTGGCGGAGAAATCAAGCGCTCAGAAATTCTACAGCTTTTGGTTCAGCAACCTGATTTAGCTCTTCTTGATGAGCCAGATTCCGGTGTGGATTTAGAAAACATCGAGCTTGTTGGAAAGGAAATTGAAGAGCTAGTAAAGGACCACAGCGCTCTTCTTATTACTCATCACGGCCATATCTTAAACTACATCTCAGCTGACCGTGCTTTGGTCCTTTACGAAGGGCGCTTGGCTTGCCAAGGAAAGCCCGAGAAAATTCTCGCTGAAATTAAAGAAAAAGGTTACTCGGGGTGCGTGGAATGCCCAGAATGTCCAAGAGATTAGAAGAAAAACTAAGAAAAGCCGAAAAAGCTAAAGAGAAAAAGCCTCTTTTAGGCCCTGAGGTTAAGTTTGAAAATTTCATTGAAGAAACTGAAACAGATGTTGATAGCCTGGAAAATTTGCCTGAACAATACCAAGAAGACGCGCTGCGAGCCGGTGTAGTAACCAGCGAGCAGGGTCGAGCTGGCACTTTTTTTCAAGTTAATCAAAGCGTTCTTTGCGCTCGAACCAAACAGCCTGGACTTGAGGTTTTAAGTACAACCCAAGCCCTTGAAAAACATGAATGGCTTGAAGATTATCTCTGGGAAGCAGTGGCGCCTGATACGGACAAATACACTGCTTTAACTGCTCTCAAACCCCACCATGGCTACTTTATCCGAGCCAAAAAAGGAGTTAAATCAACCTTTCCTCTTCAGGCTTGTCTTTTTATTAGCAAACAAGGGGTTATCCAGCGTGTACACAACATTATCATAGCCGAAGAAGATTCAGAACTTCATATTATCACTGGTTGCACCACTTCCCGCCATGTTTCCAGCGGCTTTCATATTGGAATTTCCGAATTTTTCCTAAAAAAAGGGGCTAAAATCACCTTTACAATGATTCACAACTGGGCCCCAGAGGTTGAGGTGCGACCTCGCACCGGAGCCATCCTGGAAGAAGGGGCTACTTTTATCAGTAACTACATCTGCTTGCGCCCGGTTAACACTCTCCAGCTTTATCCCACTGCTTACCTTAAAGGAAAGAGTAGCCGCGTAAGATTTCAAAGCATACTTTACGGACAGAAAAACTCATTAATGGATGTCGGCTCAAGAGCCATTTTGCAAGCAGAAGATACTAAAGCTGAAATCTTGAGCCGGGTAGTTGCCACTGAACAGGCTCAAATAACCGCCCGAGGCCATCTAAAAGGTGAAGTTAATGAGATAAAAGGCCACCTTGAATGCCAGGGCCTTTTGCTTTCGCCCCAAGCAAGTATAATTGCTATCCCCGAGCTTGAAGCTCGAGCAGAAAAAGTAGAGCTCTCACATGAAGCGGCAGTGGGCAAAATTGCTGAAGAAGAAATTCTTTATCTAATGTCTCGTGGCTTGACAGCCGATGAAGCAACCTCTTTGATTGTACGTGGCTTTTTAAATGTAGATATTGAAGGTTTGCCACCAGCTTTGGAAGCTGAAACCCGAAAGCTTTTAGAAATGGATTTGGAAAAAATCCTTTAAGATTCGAAGCGCAAAAAGTCGCGCACAAAATCGACGCTTTTTCTAAGTTCTTTTCTAATCATCTCCTTTTCAAGCAAACCGAAATCAATTTCCAGCACAAGGAAAAGCCCAGGAATTTTTCTTAAGTCTTTTAAAAAACCACCGAGGTCAAGATAGCCTCCGTAAGGAGGCAAGTGATCATCCGAATAAGGGCTTGAAGTATTTGTTAAATGAACATTCTTTATTAACCCGTCAAAAAGCTTTAAAGCATCAGTCAGTGGTCTTCCGTAAATGCCGTAGTGAGCGGTATCAAGAGTCAAAAATAAGTTGTGCCGAAACAAAAAGTTTTTAATTTGATCAGGGTGGTTTAAAAACCCTGGTAATTTAATCTTGGTCTGGAAAGGAAGGTTTTCTAAAGTTAACAAAACCTTTCCCTCTCCCAGCTCTTGAAAGTCAGTTGTGCGCCAGAAAAAATTTAAGAAACCTGGCTGTAAAGAAGTAGGGTGGGGAGGGTGAAAGACCACTCGAGGAATATTATTCTCTTTAGCTATCTTGATTGTTTGCTTTAAAGAAGATGTTAGGTTCCCCCAGTATGAACTCGGATGATGGGGAGCGTGTAAGCTGATCACAGGTATTATTAAATTTTCAAAATATTTCCTTCTTCTTTCTTCCCATTCTTGTATTGTTCGAGAATTAAAAACTAACTCCAAACCATCGAAGCCGCATTCTGCCGCCAAAGAAGCAATCTCTGATAGCTCAAATCGATTGCTCAGCCGGCCGGTTGAAAAAAGAAGCTTTTTTTCTACACCCAATAAAGCCATTTCAGCCTCTTTTTTAATTTTTCAACTTCTCGAACACATTTTTTCAGTAGCTTCAACTCTTCTGAGGTAAAATTTTTCAAATCAAAATAATCACTCAAGTATTTCTTCTTTTCTAACTCCCTTCTTTGATGAGTCAGCCTGAGCTTAAAAATGTTTGCTAATAAAGCTTTCAAAGACTCACCTTCTTTGGAAGATAACACTCCTTTTTTTGCTAAAAATTCTATTCGCTGCCGGGTGTTGGGAATAGAAACCCCGTTTTTCCAAGCTTCAATTCTTAAATAACCTACTAGAGGATAGAGGCAAGCAAACTTAAAATTAAAACTTCCCTTTCGATCAGGACGAGTTTCAAGAGCAAGCTGCCCAAAAAAACCAATATAGGAAGGGATACTTAATACATCTTCAGCCATTTTTCTTTGAAGAGTTTCTGAATTTTTAAAGCCTTCCCTTAAAAACTCTGTTAGTTTTTCGTAATAAAGTCTTTCCCCAAAAACAAAATCAACATCGTAAAGTATTGTTGCCATTCTTATTTCTTCTAAAGACAGGGGGGCCATAGTTAAATTCTTAATGCGCTTCTTCCAAGTTTCCAAAGTCCCTTGCCAGTTTGGATTAGAAGCCATGACTCCGCCGTCACAAAGGCGAAGGCCAAGCCAACTTAGCCTTTCTACAAGCTCTTCGGCAAACTGGCAACAGGGTTCTTCTTTGTTTTGGCTAAAAATGATAGCGTTGTCTTGATCGAAGCGGAAAGTCACTTCCCGGCGAGCTTCTCCCCCTAAACTCAACCAGGAAACTTCTGACAACTCAAACTTGTTTTGAAAATGTCTTTGATGAATCAGTTCACCAGCTCTTCGAGTTACCCGACGATAGGCGTCAGAAATAATTTCAATTTGCAAATAAGGATCTTCTCTTTCCGCCTGAAAAGATATTTCGTTTAATAGCGCGCGGAAGGAGTTTTTTAGCTGAAGCCAGCTCTCAGCTCGACTTAAAATTTCTAACTCCCTATCCCAAACTCTACTTATTTCCACCGGAATGAGAATATCTTAACAAAGCTTTCAATAGGTAAAAAGAAAAGGAGCCCCGAAGGGCTCCTTTTGGGCCTTGATTTGCTCTCTTCGAGAAATCACAGCTAAACCGAGTGACCCAGTGCTCTTTCCTTGCGCTCTTTAGCCGTACCGTGAATTCTCATCCAAATTTCTTTAAGGTTTGGCGGAAGATCCTTGTCAATAAGTGAAACAACAATTATAGCAGTTAAGCCAAGGGGCACAGTAATGGCTACCGGGAAAGTCAAGGAGCCAAGGAATCCGAGGAAACTATTTGGATCAACGACCTTTGTTTCGCGAAGCATGTTCATAAAAATGAAGAAAACAGCTCCAAAACCACCAGTTGTCATTCCAGCTATTGCTCCTTTAAAAGTAATCTTCCTCCACCACATCCCAAGAACAAGCGTTGGCACAAAAGCGGAAGCAGAAACTGAAAATGCCCAGGTAACCATCATCGCGATCAACGCAGGATAGGCTTTATCAAGTCCAAAATAAGGAATGGCCAAACCGACAAAGAGAGAGAACAATGACATCATAACCACAGCAGCTTTTCCAACCAGAACTCGCTTCCACTCAGGAGCCTGAGGATTAATGTACTTTTCGTAGAGATCATGACCCCAAGAAGCAGCTGAAGCCATTAAGAGACCGCCAATGGTTGACCACATAGCAGCAAAGGCTCCCGCCACAACATAACCCAGACCAAACTGGCCAAAGAAATACTTACCAGCTATAGGCATTAGTTGATCGGTTTTTATTAGCAAGCCGTCAACAGCTACCCCTGTAGGGTCAAGTTTTCCAGAAAGAAAAGCTGGCTGTAGCATATCCCGGCCAATTGCTCCAGCAATTGCTGCCATAATATAGAACAAACCAACAAATACAAGAACCCAAACTGTAGTCAAGCGAGCCATTTTTCCTGAAGGATTAGTGTAGTAGCGATTCATAATATGGGGCAAGCCCGCTGTTCCCAAGACAAGTGCCAAAACCATTGAAAACTGATCGAACCAGTTATATCTATGCCCGGGTTCATTGAACTTCATCGGCCTCTCAGGATGAAGTTTGTTTTTTTGGTTAAGAATTAGGGTAACTTTGTCCTCAGGCTTTCCTTCCTGAACCGCCTTAACTACTGCTTGGTAGCTTTCCGGGCTCATGGCACCTTGAGCTGCTTCAAGAGGAGTTTTGCCAGTAGCAGGGTCAGGGGTGGTAGCTTCTTTCACGGTCAGGGTTTTGGTGTTTTTAAGCACATCTTTACTGGCATTCTCTACAGCTTTAGGGTAAGAGAAACCATTTAAGTATCCACCAGCCACCACCAGCGCCATGGCAGTAAACAATATCCAGAACTGAATCATTTGATTCCAGGTTGTTCCTTTCATTCCTCCCATCGCCACGTAAAAAGCCATTACGGCAACTACCACAACTACACCGGTGGTATACGGGTCAAGACCAAAAACACCTGCACCCACCAGAACTGACCAGGTTACACCTGCTCCATACATTTGAGGAGCCAAATAAAAAATGGCTATTAATTGAACCATGACGATACCGACTATTCGAGCTAAGTCTTTATTTCCAAAGCGAGCATAAAGAAAATCGGGGATAGTGTATTCACCAAACCTTCTCAGTGGACCTGCCAGAAACAAGATTACTGGTATAAAGGCGGCTCCAAAGCCGGTCCCAAACCAGATGCCATCAAGGCCTGAAGCATAAACTGCTGCCGCTACACCTAAAAAAGAAGCGGCACTGAAATAATCACCACAGATAGCTGAAGCGTTGGTAAAGAAACCAACTTTTCTCCCTGCTAAGTAGAAATCAACCGTAGTCCTGGTCCATCTACGAGTATAAAAGGAAATAGCAATAGTCACTGCCAACAGGGCAAGAACCATTATGATAGCGGCTAAGTTCAATCTTTATTCACCTCACTTTCTTTATCTTCTGAACCCAAAAGTTTGTCTTCTAGAGCGTTTGCCTGCTTTGCATAAAAATAACCGATCAGAACGTAAAAAATATGAAAAAGAATAGCCACTACTAAGTAGTTAAGAGTAAATCCACCCCAGATTTTTTTGCCGTACCACCATTCTGCCGTTCCGCTGAGAAAAGGTATTAAGAGAACACTAGCAAAAAAAATGGCTCCGTAAGTAAAACTTAGTTTACGCTGAGCACGAAAGCATAGTTCTACATCTTCCGGTGTATCGTAAAACTCTATTTCATTATTGCTTTTAGCAGAAGTCATTGGCTGCTTACCTCCTTTCCTTAAAATTACCTTTTAACCACTAAAACTGGGGTGCTCGAAGCCCTAACTACTGCTTCGGCTACACTCCCTAAAGCCAATCGAGCCAGGCCAGTGCGCCCAGTATCTCCTAAGATAATTAAGTCCGCTCCTTCACTCTCGGCCTTCTTGACAATTTGTGGTGCCACACCACCCCTCAAAACTTCTGTTTCCAGCTCAACTCCATTTTTTTCAGCAAATTTCTTTGCCAACCCTAAACCAGCCTCTGAAGGATGAACACCAGCTAAAACTTCGTCTGCTAATCGCTCCTCAGGATACAATAGGGCGTCTTCTCCCGTTCGAACATAAACAGCTTTAATCTTTGCTCCAACAAGTTTAGCTAGAGCAATTGCCTGCTGAGTAGCTTTTACTGCTGGCGCTGAGCCATCCGTTGCCAAAAGAATTTTTCTGATGTTCAACTTTAATTCGCATATCTGGCTTTCGGGAAATTCCTCAGCTGTGTGATCAACATGATCCATCAACCTCACCTCCTTCTTTTTAACACAATAACAATAAAGCACTCAATAAACTGATTTCGAAATATTTTCGATTAATGGTTGTTTTTTTCGGTAAGCGGGCCCTTTCAGGTCACAAAGATTATAACAAGCCGACTGCTTATTTAAGTCTGAGTTTTTTTCTCCAAAAGTCTGATTCCTATAAAATAATCTTATGAAAAGAGTTTTAATTGCTATGAGCGGCGGGATAGATTCTTCAACCGCTGCTTATTTGTTAAAAGAAAAGGGCTTTGAAGTAATCGGAATAACTTTAAAGCTCTGGTCTGCCAATAATTCGCCTGCTAATCAATGTTGTAGTTTTCAAACAGCCAACGAAGCAAAAATAGTGGCTGATTTTCTCAAAATTCCCCACTACACTCTCGATTGTAGTCAAGAATTTAAAAAGGAAGTGGTTGATTACTTTCTTCAGGAATACGCTCGAGGGAAGACACCCAATCCTTGCATTCGCTGCAATCAGTTTATCAAATTTGGGCTTCTTCTTTCTTATGCCAAAAAATTGGGGACCGAATTTTTAGCTACCGGTCACTATGCCCGAGTTGAAAAAGACCCCGAGCTCGGTTTAATTCTTAAAAAAGGAGTTGATAATAAAAAAGACCAGTCTTACTTTCTTTATCGCTTAAAAAAAAGCTCCCTTCCCTATGTTCTTTTTCCACTAGGAAATCTTTACAAAAAAGAGGTCCGTCAAATTGCTGAAGAAGCAGGTTTGCCAATCAGTAGAAGCCAGGAAAGCCAGGAAATATGCTTTCTGCCAAAGAGTAGCTTCAAACATCTTTTTGAAAAATTCCTTCCCCAAGCTCTAAAGCAAGGTCCAATATACAATGAGCAGGAGAAAATAATTGGCACTCATCCAGGAATTGCTTTCTTCACCATTGGACAACGAAAAAAAATTGGTGTTTCTTCAAACAAGCCCCTTTACGTTTACCGAATTGACGCTAAGAAAAACGCTGTTTATGTAGGTTCCAGAGAGAAACTGTTGCAAAAAGAGCTAAAAGCAAAAAAAGCTAATTGGCTGGTTAGCCTTCCAAAGATAACTTGCTTTGAAGCCGAACTAAAAATTCGCTCCACCACCCCCCCTTTTAAAACCGACATTTATAAAGAAAACAATAATTTTAAAGCAATTTTTAAACAACCTCAAGCCGCCATTTCGCCTGGCCAATCAGCAGTTATATATTTGGGAGAAACAGTCGTTGGTGGCGGTGTCATTGATTAATGGTTTTGATTTAGGGTTTTTTGAGCAGCCTTCTTTAACCTCGCTATCTCTTCTTCGCTAAATCCCTTCGCTCTCAAGATTTGTGGTTCAAGAACTAATAGTTCTTCTACTAAAACAATCCCTGCCTCCAAAAGTCCTTTTTTCATCTGACTGCCCAGTCCCTGCAAAACCGTTACCGGGTAAAGTTTGTTGCGGTCAATGAGTTGAGCCAAGTTTGTTTCGGCAGGGTAGTCCCAGGAAAGCAACTTTAAACCACAGCACTCGGCATAAGAAATGACTTCAGTTGTAAAGCGAGCATTGGTAGCCAGGTAGCCTTGCTCAATGCCAACCTTTTTGAGGTCGATTAATCGAGCATAGGTATAAAGGGCCTCTTTAATTTCAACCTTCCCCTTGCCGTTTGCCCTAAATTTTGCTTCCACCATCGCTTTTACCCCATTTTTTTCAACAACTAAATCAACCTCGTGCCAAGCACACTCCCCTTTGATCGCCTGGCGAATTTGAACCTGATAGTCAAGTTTTAAAAAAAGTCGAGCCAAATAGTCCTCAAAGCAATAACCGGCTGGGCCTAAAGCAAACAGTGCTCGCTTGAGGTCATATCGAGAGGCCAGGGCGGGTTTTCGCTGGTGTATTTTTCTTTTAATTATTTTCAGAAGCTGGCGACTTTTAATTCCATCAAAAACTTCCCGGGAAACCTCTTCGGCAATCTCCTTTGCCTCGTTTTCAGTAAAGCCGCTGCGCTTTAGAGTGCCAATGATTTTTTGTAACTCAAAAGGCTCTAAGCGCCCGTCTCTCTTTAAAATCTTCACCGCAAAATAATAATATCATTATATTGGCGGCTTTAAACTTGTTTTTGGTTAAAAACCGCTGAGTTTTCTAAATTTTGCTATACTTTAGCTATGAATCCAGAAAATTTAGCTCAAAAGATTAAAGAACTAAAAGAGGCGCGAAAAGCCATAATTTTAGCCCACAACTATCAACGGCCAGAAATTCAGGATATTGCTGATTTTGTCGGTGATTCACTGGAGTTATCTCGCCAGGCTGCCCAAACTGAAGCTCAAGTTATTGTTTTTTGCGGGGTTCATTTTATGGCTGAAACAGCAGCTATTCTCTCTCCGGATAAAATCGTTCTGCTTCCTGATTTAAATGCAGGCTGCCCAATGGCTGAAATGATTGAACCGGCAGACCTTATTGAACTTAAAGAACAACACCCAAGCGCACCAGTAGTAGCTTACGTCAACACCACCGCTAAAACTAAAGCTCTTTCCGATATCTGCTGCACTTCGGCGAATGCGTTAGAGATAGTTAACTCCCTTAAAGAGGAGGAAATAATTTTTATTCCTGACCAATATCTCAGCCACTATGTTTCCCGATTTACAGCCAAAAAAATTTACTCCTGGCGCGGCTTCTGCCCGACGCACGCCCTTATCTACCCTGAGGACATTAAAAAAGAAAAAGAAGAACACCCAGAAGCCGAAGTTGTTGTTCATCCTGAATGCCTGCCCGAAGTAGTGGATTTAGCTGATAAAGTTGCTTCAACTACTGGAATAGTAAAATATGTTTCCAGCTCTTCAGCCAAAGAATTTATCATTGGCACCGAAGTTGGCATCTTGCATCGTCTAAAAAAAGAAAGCCCTGATAAAAATTTTTATCCGGCCTCGGAAAAAGCTGTCTGCCCCAATATGAAAAAAATAACTTTGGAGAAACTGCTCATCACCTTAGAAGAGCAGGAGCCAATAGTTTTTGTCGAAGAGAAAATAAAAAATCAGGCTTTAAAAGCAATCGAAAAAATGCTGGCAATTGGATGAGAAGCAAGGCTTCAATTAAGGAAAAACTTTCCGAAGTCAAAAACATTCTTAAAGATTTAGAAAAAGTAGTTGTTGCCTTCTCAAGCGGAGTTGACAGCACCGTTTTGCTTAAAATCTCCCTTGATGTTTTAGGAAAAAAAAATGTTCTGGCGGTAACTGCCTCTTCGCCAACTTTTCCTGAAGAAGAGCTTAAAGAGGCAGCTCTTTTGGCTAAAAAATTAGGTGCTAGCTGGCTAACTTTCAAATCAAAAGAGTTTAAAAATCCAAAATTTAGAGAAAACCCTCCTAACCGCTGCTACTATTGTAAAAAGGAGCTCTTCTTTCAGCTTAAATCTTTATCCAGGGAGAAAGGCTATAAAAACCTGGTTGACGGGACTAATGCTGACGACCTTAAAGATTATCGTCCAGGCTTAAAAGCCTTAAAAGAGCTTGGTGTTCGCTCTCCTTTAGCCGAAGCCGGCTTGAAGAAAGAAGAAGTCAGAGAAGTAGCTAAAGCCTTGGGGTTGCCTAACCATGACAAACCTTCGCTTGCTTGCCTGGCTTCTCGCTTCCCTTACTACACCCCTCTCACCTTAAAAGACTTAAAAAAAATAGCTGAAGGCGAGAGTTTTTTAAGAAAATCAGGGTTTTCGCAGATTCGCTTACGCCACCATGGCAATTTAGCTCGTTTAGAAATTGCCCCTCAAGATTTTTCGCGACTTTTAAAAAACCAATCTGTCCGAGAACAAATAGTAAATTTTCTTTATTCCCTGGGTTACGCTTTTGTTACCCTTGACCTTGAAGGCTATCGAAGCGGTTCCTTAAATAAAACTCTGAAAAGCTCAAACAAAGAAAAGCTAAAATAAATTTTCAACCTTAAAAAGATTCAAAACCTTAAAAATCCTCTTTGCTTAACTACTATTGACAGTAGTAGAAAATTAGCTTAAAATTAAACCATGAAAAAGAAACCAGTTTTAAAAAGATTGAGACCAGAAGCTCGTGGTTTAAAAAAAGTATTAGGCGACCTGGAGGCTCAGGTAATGGAAGAGCTCTGGGAAAAGAAAAACGCTTCGGTTAGAGAAGTTCACCAATCCCTCTGCCAAAAAAAAGGCTTGGCTTATACCACTGTAATGACTGTTATGGACCGTCTGGCAAAAAAGGGCTATTTGGAGCGGAAAAAAGTTGGTCGTTCTTATCTCTACCAGCCAGCGCTCAGCCGGGAAAAACTAAGCTCTCTTTTGGCAGAATCGGTGATGAGCTCATTTTTTAAAGAGTTTGGGCGTTCTGCCTGGGTCGGATTTTTAGAAAAAGCTGCTCCCGAAGACGAGGAGCTACTAAAAGAGCTGGAAAAAATTGTTGCTCGAGCCCGAGTTAAAAAGAAGGAGAAAGTCAGGTGAGGTTTTATTCTTCGACAATTAGCTTAATCGGCTTGTTTCTGGTTTTTCTCCTGCTTGTTTCTTTTTTTCTTCTCGCCCCCAAATTAACTTTTAGTTTGGTAAAATCCTGCCAGAACTTTTTTCTTTCCTGTCAGAACGCTCTTTTTTCCTTCTTTTCATCCCCTGTCTTTTATCTCTGGCTTCCGTTTTCTCTTTTTCTCCTTGCTTTTTTTGCTTCGCTTGGACGCCTGCTGCTCTCTTTCTTTTTTCTGCATCGACTGAAAAAAGTTAATAAAATTCCAGTTAAGATATCACGCCTGATAAAATCCTTGTCGGAAACAGACGGCGTGGAAATAGTTCTGATAGATTCTAAAGAGCCGCTGGCCTTTGTAGCTGGACTTAAAAATTCTCGAATTTACCTTTCCAAAACCTTATCGCAAAAGTTAAAAACTGAGGAGCTAAAAGCGATCTTGCTGCATGAAGTCGCTCATCTGAAAAGAAAGCACCACTTAAAGCTTTTTTTAGCCAATTTCTTCCGCGACTTTCTCTTCTTTCTCCCGGTTGCTCGCCATCTTTATCTCTCTTTTGCTCTCCATAAAGAAATTGAAGCCGATAATGAAGCGGTTAGAAAAACAGGGTCTCCTCTTTTATTAGCCAGAGCTTTGTTAAAAACTGCTCATTCTCAACGGCTTTTGGCTTATAGCTTCCCCCATTACCATTCCTTTAATTCACTTGCTCCGCGAGTAAAGAGATTGGCTGGAGAAAAAACCGGTACTTCCAAAATGACAATCTTTAAAGGTTTGTTAGTGTCTGTTTTGATCTTAATTTTACTGTTTACTTCTTTAGGCTTTGCCTTTCCCCAAAAGCACAACTGCCCTTCTCACTGCTCAACTAATACTTGCTGTCAAAAAAAGTAATAGCTGAAGCTCTGTTCAGGTTTTGGTTAATCGAGATTAATCAGCCGAAGTATGACTCTCGTCGATAAATAAGAGGTTTAAGCTTATCATCCGCTGCCCCCTCAACCACCTCTGCCACAAAAATGGTATGGTCGCCGGCTTCAATTTCTCCGACCACCCGACAGTCAAGGTAAGCAGCTACATCTTGAAGAATTGGAGAACCAGTGATAGCGGTGCGGGTTTCCAGACCAGCAAACTTATCGATCTCTCTCCCAGAGCGAAAACCAAAGTGTCGAGCTAATTCTTCCTGTCCTTCGGCTAAAACATTAACAGCTAAAACGCGGCTTTTTTTAATCAAGTTGTGGGTAAAACGAGTTTTATCAATAGAAACAGAAATGAGGGGGGGAATAAAAGAAGACCGACTCAACCAAGCAACGGTTAAGCCATTGGCTTGGGAGTCTAGCCGGGTGGTGACCACGTAAACCCCGCTGGTTATCAAGCGCATGGCCTTTTCAATCTCTTTCATTTTTTCCCAACCGCCTTTATTAAAACCCAATTAAAAAGTTATGATACAATATAACTACATCATTTTCGGCTTTTTTTTATATATTTAGAAAATTTTTTATTTAGAAAATAAAATATATCTTAATATTTTAATAAAATGAATATTAACCTTGGCGAAGTTGGGACTTATATTGCTGTTTTCAATGCCGGGTTTTTGAGTTTTCTTTCGCCCTGCCTTTTGCCCCTTATTCCTGCTTACATCTCGGTCATCAGCGGTTTGTCGCTTGAAGAACTTTCCTCAGCCAAAAAAATCTTAAGCGGAAAGCCTCTGTTAAAAATAGCTTTCTTTATCTTGGGATTTAGCCTGGTTTTTGTTTTCCTCGGCGCCAGCGCCAGTTTTTTAGGAAGCCTTCTTCAAAAACACCGTCTCTTATTGGCCCAAATTGCTGGAGTTTTTATTATTGTTTTAGGATTGCACCTAGTAGGTTTGGTTAAGCTAAGTTTTTTAGAAAAGAGTTCGAGAAAAAAAATGGAAACTCCATCAAGGCTCTTGACTTCTTTCTTTTTAGGAGGAGCTTTTGCTCTCGGCTGGTCCCCCTGCGTTGGTCCAATTTTAGGCTCAGTTTTGCTTTACGCTGCCGCTAAAAAAACAGTTGTTCAGGGAATGGCGCTTTTAGCCACTTATTCTCTCGGTTTGGCTATTCCTTTTTTTCTTTCTGCCCTTTTTGTTCAGTTTTTCCTTTCCTTCTTCAAAAAATTCAAAGGTTTCTTAAGAGCAGTTAAAATAGTTAGCGGCTTTTTGCTTTTGCTCTTTGGCCTCCTGCTTCTAACTAACAAGCTTACTCTTCTTTCGAACTACTTCTTAAAAGTCCTCCCATCCATAGCTCGATAAAACCATTTTAATCAGCCTCTTTTAAAAACTATTGACAGTAGTAGATTGATAGTTTATACTACATAATGTAGTTTTAATTTTAAGTTAAGGAGTTCGTATGTGGCTTTTATTTGGAGCTGGTTTGTTAACTGGGTTTCACTGTCTTTCGATGTGCGGAAATTTAGTTATCGGCTACTCGATGCGTTCAAACAAATCAATAAACTGGAAGAATCATTTAATTTATAACTTCTTTCGCTTACTGTCTTACAGTTTCACCGGTTTTTTGCTTGGTCTTTTAGGAAAAGGGCTTAATCTGGCTGCCTATGGAGGGACAGCTAGTATTGTCGCCGGAATTTTTATGCTGCTTTTAGGGTTGAAGTTGCTGGGAGTTATTAAGCCGGGGGTGCTTTCCGTTTTTCCCGGCTTAACTTTTTTAAAAAATAAACTTTTTACATTAACAGAAAAAGCGCGCAAGTTAAGCCAGATTAGTAAAGTCCATTATCTTCCAGAGGCAGCTTTTGGTTCCCTTTCCGGGTTCATGCCTTGCGTCCCTCTGCAAGCTGCTCAGCTTTACGCTGCTGGTACCGGAAGCCCTCTTTTAGGAGCCTTAGCCATGCTAATTTTTGGGCTGGGGACGGTGCCTCTTCTTTTTTCCTACGGCGCTTTAACCGGAAAGCTTTCTTTTGCTTTCAAAAACCGACTGGCTACCGTTTCAGCTCTCCTGATTATTTTTTTGGGGCTTTTAGTCCTAAATCGAGGATTAACTTTAAGCGGCTCGCCTTTTAACTTCGCCCGGTTAAAAGGACTGGTTTTGTCCAGCTTTAATCAGGAAGGAAGACAGGCTGAGGCAGTGAAAATAAAAATAAAGATAGAGAACAGCCGCTATTTTCCCTCAATAATAAAATTAGCTGAGAACAAGCCTCTAAAAATAATAGTTTCTCGCAACGAAGATAGTGCTTGCTCTAACGAAATTGTCTTTCCCCAAATCGGATTGAGAAAAGCCTTGAGACCCTTTGAAGAAACAGTAGTTGAACTGCCTCCTCTTAAGGCTGGCACTTATGAGTTCACCTGTCAGATGGGAATGATGAGTGGCACTTTAATAGTTGGAGAGGGCTCAAAAACCGCCTCTGTTTATTTAGGTGTTTTGCTTTTAAGCCTGGGGGCGCTGGGGCTCTGGTATTCACTTAACGAAAGTTCGCTTAAACGAGAAAGGAAAGTTTCGCCAGGAAAGTCAAAAATTATAAGAAAGGAGAAGCAATGAAAAAAACTATTAAGGTAAAAGGAATGCATTGCCATGGTTGCGAAATGCTTATCAAGCTCTCGCTTAAAGAGATTGAAGGAATTAATGAGGTGGGGGTTTCTTACCAGAAAGGTGAAGTAGAAATCGAGTACGACGAGGGTCAAGTCGATTTAAAAAAAATCTTAGAAGTAATTGAAGAAAATGGCTATGAGCCTCAGGAGGTATAGTAATGAAAAAGAAACTGATTTTTAGTGTTTCAATGGTTTTTATAATCTTCGGTATGATAATTATCGGAGCCAATCTGGTAAACAGTGTGGGCGCCACATCAGAAAACGCTTTCGCCAGGAAAGCAAAGGGGAAATTTCCAGCCGTTCCGCCTTTGGCTGGCTCTGGCTGTTCCTGTTGCGGAAACTCAAATCCAGCCGCAGCTGGGACTTCTGGAAAAGCAGTGATAAAAGGAGACTATCAGGAGGCTACCATCACTGTAAATGGTGGCTACCAGCCAGAAACGCTGGAAGTAAAAGCCGGTCTACCTCTAAAGCTAACCTTTACCCAGGGAACTTCTTCCTGCGACTCGGTAATTGTTTTGCCCTTTGCCAACCTTAAAATTGATGTAACTTCAGGTCCTCAAACCGTAGATTTGCCCAGTTTAAAGCCAGGAACTTATAACTATTCTTGCTGGATGAATATGTTGCAAGGAAGGATTGTAGCCAAATGAAGGAAGAAAAAGCAGAAAGAGCAACCATCGCCATTGGGGGAATGACCTGCGCAGCCTGTGTGGCAGTGGTAGAGAAAACCCTCAAGTCTTTAAGCGGAGTCAGAGAAGCAACGGTCAACCTAAGCACTGAAAGGGCTTCAGTAGTTTATTTTCCTGAAAAAGTGGCTCCGGAAGAAATGGTGAGAGCAGTAGAAAGCGTTGGTTATAGCGCCCGTTTTCTTAAGTCAGGAGCTCGAATGGAAGAGCTTTTAAATGAGCAGGAAAACGCCCAGAAAAAACAAGAAAGGCGTCAGCTTAGACTTTTTTTCCTGGCTCTCACTCTTTCAATCCCCATCGCTCTTTTTTCAATGTTTCCTCCGTTAATGGATCTGCTGCCAATGGAGACTCGCAATCTTGTCCTTTTTCTCTTAGCCACACCAGTTCAGTTTGTTGCTGGCTGGCCATTCCTTAAAGGTGCTTTTCAATCAGCAAGAAAGCTTTACGCCAATATGGATGTCTTGGTATCTATAGGAACTCTCTCCGCTTACTTCCTTTCGGTTTACAGTAGCTTTTTATCTTTTGGTCCAGTTTTTTTTGAAACTGCTTCTCTCCTCATCACCTTCGTCCTTTTGGGGAAAATCCTTGAAGCCCGAGCCAAATCTAGAACCGGTAGAGCTATAAAAAAATTAATTGGACTGACGCCGAAAGAGGCGATAGTCTTAAAAGGCGCTCAGGAAATTGTTGTAGGAATTGACGACTTAATCCCAGGCGATCTCGTTCTGATAAAACCCGGAGAAAAAATACCGGCTGACGGCGTAGTGGTAGAAGGAAACTCATCTGTTGACGAATCAATGCTTTCCGGAGAACCTCTGCCAGTAGAAAAGTTGCCGGGCTCCAAGGTGATCGGGGGGACAATTAACAAACAAGGAAGCTTAAAAGTGCAGATTGAGAAGGTAGGCGAAGAAACAGTGCTTTCCCAAATTATCAAGCTGGTTGAAGAAGCTCAGGCAAGTAAGCCGAGAGTGCAACGAATTGCTGACCTCATCTCTGCTTACTTTGTGCCTTTGGTAATTTTAATCGCTATCGGCACTTTTTTTAGCTGGTATCTTTTTTTAAACGCCGGTTTTGCCAAAGCTTTACTTACAGCCGTTGCCGTTTTGGTCATTGCCTGCCCCTGCGCTCTTGGGTTGGCTACTCCCACTTCTATTATGGTGGGCTCAGGAAAAGGAGCCGAAAACGGTGTGTTGGTAAAATCGGGTGAGGCTTTAGAAAAAGCTGGCAAGCTAACCACTTTAGTTTTCGATAAAACCGGAACTTTAACTGAAGGGAAGCCGGTGGTCACCGATTTACTTTTTAATGAAGTAAGGGAGGAGGAAAAGAAAAAAGTTTTAAGTGGAGTCTATTCTATTGAGTCTCTTTCAGAACACCCTTTAGCCGAAGCTATTGTTAGCTTTATTAAACAAAGCTTTCCCCAAGCTGAAAAAGCCATAGTTTCTCAGTTCGAAGCCGTTGTTGGTGCTGGGGTGAAAGGATTGGTTGGTGAAGACTGGTTTTTCATTGGCGTGTCAAAAGAGAAAATAGCTGAAAGAAAGGAGAGTGGTAATTTTTGGGAAAAAGTTGAAGAAAAAAAGAGAGAGGGAAAAACTGTTTCTTTGGTTCGATTAAATAATAAGGTAGTAAGCGCTCTGGTTATCGAAGATAAGATTAAAGCTGAAGCAAAAGAAGCAGTTAACTGGTTAAATCGGGCTGGAATAAAACCTTATCTGGTTACAGGAGATAATCTTTTGACAGCGAAAAGCATCGGAAAAGAGGCAGGAATACCAAGTGAAAACATTTACGCAGAAGCTTTGCCCGGAGAAAAGGCAGAAATTGTTAAAAAGTTACAACAAAAAGGGGAGACTGTTGCTTTTGTCGGCGACGGGATAAACGATGCCGTAGCCCTTACCCAGGCCGATGTTGGAATTGCTCTGGGCTCTGGGACTGACGTGGCTATTGAATCGGCTGATATTGTCTTGATAAGGGACTCTTTAAAAAGCGCTCTTATCGCTATTGACCTTTCAAAAAAAACCATTCGAAAAGTTTGGACCGGCTTTTTCTGGGCTTTTATTTACAACCTTTTGGGAATTCCAATTGCCGCCAGCGGCCAGCTTAGACCAGAGCTTGCTGGTTTAGCAATGGCTTTTTCTTCTGTCTCAGTTGTCGCTAATGCCTTGCTTCTTAACCGCTATAAATTCAAAGACTAAAAGGCTAAAATTGAATTATGGACGTTATTGGGAAAGTTATTAAAGCCAACGAGGAAACGATCACCATTCAGATACCGCGAACCGCTGCTTGCGCCGGTTGCGGAGTTTGCCAGCTAGCCAAGGGAGATTCAATCCTTGAAGCTAAAAATCTTGTCCAGGCTCAAGTTGGCGACTTAGTAAAAGTGTCGCTCTCAGAAAAGGCTTTCCTCAAAGCTTCTCTTCTCGCTTATGCCCTGCCACTTTTTTTCTTTGTCCTGGGCTATTTATTTGGAGCCGTCTTTAGCTACTTTTTGAAAATCAGAGGCGAGGGTCTCTCAATTTTTTTCTCTTTTCTTTTTCTTTCTCTCTCTTTTTTAGTCCTGCACTTTCTTTTTCCCACCAGTAGCAAGCGCGCTTTTACCTTCTTGCCTCAAGCTAAAGAAGTTGTTTCCCCTGGCTCTGTTTCGGCGACAAGTTGTGATTATCAAGCTTTGAATTACCGGGCTTACAATCAATCTTGATTTCCTTCTCAAAGTCTGCTAATATACCCCATATGGTATATAAAAAAGTTTTACTTTTTTTGCTGATTTCTCTTTTGACTTTGTTTCCTCTGGCTTGTGCTTCGCCAAACAACCAAAATTCAGGGACTGAAAGCTCAAGTCTTGACTTGACCAATCTGGAAAAACCCACCGTTATTGAGTTTTATGCCAACTGGTGATCGGCTTGCCGCGAAGTGGCACCTGTCGTGGACAGGCTTCAGCAAAAATACAGCGGAAAAGTTGATTTCAAGCTCCTTGACGCTGACGATCCCTCGACCTCTCCCTACAAAGAAAATTTTGGCATTCAATACCTGCCAACCTTTATATTTCTTAGCCAATCTGGTCAGGTTATTGACCAAGGCTTTGGGGCTTTGTCGGAAGAAGAATTGGAGCAAAAAATTCAAAACTTGCTAAAATAGTTTTATTTTCCGCTCTGCTCTGGCTCCCTTTTTTCTTTTTTTACTGCTAAAATCCTTTTATGAAGGTGGTAATTAAGCACTCCTTTTCTCTTTCGACAAGAGAAGCAATGTCCTTACAAAAAGAGCTAAGTCAAAAGGTAAAAATCGCTGAACTCTCTTTAAGAAAAATAAGGCTAATTGCCGGGGTTGATGTTTCTTACTCTAAGAAAACTAAAAAAATTTTTGCGGCGGTAGTAGTGGTCTCTTTTCCTGGGCTTGAAGTGCAAGAAAAGAAAGGTGTAATAGATGAAGCAACCTTTCCTTATATTCCCGGCTTGCTTTTCTTTCGCGAAGGAAAAGCTGTGGTTAAAACCTTGGAGGCTCTGGAAAACGAGCCCGACTTGTTAATGGTCGATGGGCATGGATTAGCTCATCCCCGAAGCCTTGGAATAGCTTCTCACCTAGGTGTTATTTTTAACAAGCCTTCGATCGGCGTGGCTAAAAAACCTTTAAGCGGCAAGGCTTCCCCGCCAAAAGAAAAACCTGGCTCAAAGTCGCCTATCATAAAGGGTGCCCAAGAAGTGGGTTTTGTTTTAAGAACCAAAGCTCAATGCCAGCCTGTCTATGTTTCTCTTGGCCATCTTGTTGACTTAAAAAGTTCTTATGAAATTGTTTTAAAAACCGTTACCAAATACCGTCTGCCCGAACCAATCAGGCTGGCTCATGCTTTCTCGAATGAGCTTAGAAGCAACTCGGATAACTAATAAGCGCCGCCCTCAGGTGAAACCGGCTCAGCCACTGAAGCAGCGAAGTTTGCCCGGTAATATTGAGCAAGATAATGAGCATAAACCAGAGTGGCGAAAAATCCTAAGAAAATCAAAGCAATCTGACCGAGCAAAGGAATAGCGCTTAAAATTGAGCCAACAACACCCACAGCAACCGAAACTCCAAACATAACAGCTAAAAGCATTACATATCCGCCAATGTCGGCTGTGACATAGCTAAATATCTGGCCAAACCGGAATCCTGAGCCAAATCCCCCCTCGCGAGCAAAGTTAAGAACGATGGCTGGCGAAACAAAAGCCATTAAGAGGAGGTAAATAACGCCCAAAGCCATAAATATAACCATTCCGCCTAAAGCCGCAAAGCCAGCTGTCTGGCTGTCACCTTGGCCACTTACTGCCGCTAACAACAAGGGGACAAGCGAAAATCCCATTAGAATTAGAGCGGGCAAGGCCCAGACAAGCATTATCAACGTTAAAACCAGACCATTAACCCACTTTTCGCCCAGCTCATCCCACTCCGGCAAGGGAAGCTCGCTTCCCGCCATTATCTGACGCAAAAGCTGCAGATAATACCCATAAGTAGCAAAATTTAGGATGGGAACAAGGCTTATTAAGCCACCAATGGCTACCTTTTTGACCCAATCGCTATCTTCAAGAACATAAGTTATTCCCCGACCAATATCCATATTCTCACCTCCCTCCCTTTAAAATATTTCTTCACTTAACCAGGAAAGTTCTTTGTCAAGTTTTTACTTTTAAAATAATCATATAATACACCAAATAGGGCCAACAAAAAACCAAAAATTGCATACAAGCGGTAAGCACGGGTTTTTAAACTGATTTTGCCGCCTTTCTCGCCGCTTAAAACCCAGTAAGCCTGGCCTTCCCTAATCTCGTCAGCGTTGCTCAAATAAACCCGGCCGGGTAACCTGGCTCTCAAATAATAAGGCCCCTTCTCGGTTAGTCCTTTTAAGCTCGCCCTAACCTGAATAGAGTAGTCAACCCAGAAAAGATAATCTCTTTTTTCAACCAAACCCTCGCCAACTGAAATCAACTCTCTTTCCTTCAGCTGTTCGATTAACGAAGGGTCATGAAAAACGAAAACCCCACTTCGCCCTTCCTTGTCCACCCCCACCACAACTTTAGTCAAAGAGCAGCCACGCGGAACAAAAAAAACCAATAAAACCAGGAGAATTAAACTTAAACGAGTTATTGGCTGGTCTTTTACCTTCACTCCTCCTCAATCTTGTAAACTGTGTCCCCTTCGCGCACTTTTTCCTTTACCTTAAGACCAATAGAGTCACCAGCTGAAGCTTCGGTAACTGACTGATGTTCAATCTGCATTGACTCAACCACCTGGGCAAAATCAGTTGTGTGCCCTTTGATGTGGACTTTGTCACCTACCTTTAATTTACCGCTTAGCTCAATTGCTGCTACCTCCAGGTGGGAAAAGTAGTGAGTGACCTTGCCAACTTCTATTTCTTTCATCCTTCCCTCCTTTCCTTCCTAAGGCTGCTTAAGCCGTTCGCGCCCTTTCTCTAAAGTGCCAGCTTTTAAAAAGCTTAACAAAAGAAAGGTTGCTCCAAGTATCTCGGCTGGATAGAAAGCAACAGTTTTCCCTGTTCGGGCTAGGCTGCCAGCAAAAACAATTATTAATGTCCCTGTAGCAATTAAAACACTGGCCCGCATTCGATAAGCATACTCCCTTTTAGCTGCAAAGCGGTTCGCTGAACAAACTGCTCCCCTGAGAAGAAAAACAGTCCCCGGCATAGCGTAAAAGAAAGAAAAGAAAGAAAAAAGCCGAACGCTATCGGGAATGGCTTTTTCGCCAACCGCTATTCCAGAAACCAGGCTTTCTAGCTTAAACGGAGCAGTAAAAGCAAAATAAAGAAAGGGTATGAGAATAACTAAAAGGTAGGCCAAAAAAAGGTGGCTAAAGGTTTTTCTTCGAAAAATCAAATAAACTGTGACCAGACCTAAAAAGCCTACCAGGGTAGCAGCCACCATATAGTAAAAGCGATAAATAAGCGGTCCCCAGATTAAAGAAAATTCAGAACAACTTTCAATTAAAGCTCCCAAAGCATATAAAAAAAGCCCAACTGTCAAGGCAAGCTGATGGGCTCGTCTTCTCTCAATATATTGTCTGAAAACTAAAAAGGTGAAATAAAAACCAACTATTGCTGTGGCTAAAGGCCAGGCCCAATGTGCCCAGAACTCCTCTCTCATCCTGGTTTATTTTAAACCCTCTAATTAACAAAAACAATTATTTAGTTAAAATTATCACTAAAAAGTAGTATGCACCCAAGATGTTTGCTAAAATTAGCTGTGCTTCCTTATGAACGGTTTCGTCAGGGTGTTTTATTAGCCTTGGTTGCCCTGGGAAGTTCTCTAGTAACTCATGCCTACTCCCAGGGAAACTATCTTTCTATCTTGCCTGCTCTCTTTCTTGTTTTTCTTATAACCTCGGCTCTCTACCGCAGTCGCAAAGAGGTGATTCTTTTAGCATTGCTTCTTTCTTTGGCTTACGCTGGATACCATTGGTACTTCCTGCCAGTTGTAACAAAAGAATCCCTTTCGTTAATGCTGGGGGCGGCTTTCCTTTTTACCATTGTCGGTTTGGTTTCTTATTTTATGTTCGACTGGTTAAAGTATGCTCTCCCCCGCCTGGAAGAACTAAACCTTATTGACAAAGAAACCGGGGTTTGGAATGTTTATCATAGTAAAAACCTTTTAAAAATTGAGGCGGAAAAAGGCAGGCGCTATGGAAGCACTGCTTCTTTTTTGCTGCTTTCTTTTCCTGGCTGTTTTGACAAAAAATCGCTTAGTGCTTGCCACCAGTTAGTCAAGCTCTTTCGAAACAACATCAGGTTAGTTGACGATATTGGAAGGGTCTCAAGCAACCAGTTCATAATAATTTTGCCGGAAACCTCAACTAAAAATGCCACTCACTTAAGAGAGCGTCTGGAAAAACTAGCCGAAAACTTCTTTACTTCAGTAGAAAAGGTTGGTTTCCAAATCGAAGTTTTTGAATCAGCCAACGAGGTTTTAAAAGCAGTGGGCTTGGAAAGCAATGAGTGAAGAAAAAAAGAGCGGCTTCACCTTGATTGAGCTAATGATAACCCTAACAATTATTGCCATCTTAACTTCTGTTACTGTTTCTGTTTATCTTCAAGTAACCAAAAGAGCAAAAAACGTAACATGCCAATCTAACTTAAGAACCTTGCGCTCAGCTATTGTTGTATACCGCTCGGCTAACGATAGTAACCCTCCCTCTTTAGACGACCTTGACCCAAGCTTTATAAAGGATATTACTGGCCTTTCCTGTCCCTCTTCTAACATTCCCTATGTTTACGAAGCGGAGGATGCTACTGTATATTGCGCTTATCCTCCTCACGCTGATTATTAAATAGTTTTACTAAATAGTTTCAAAATTTAAAGCTATATCGTTAGCGTTGGCTAACCCTTAACCACCAACAAGGGCTTAAGACGAGCAACTTTTAAAGAAAGACCAGCTCCTTCGCAAATCTCAACCACCTTGCTAACGTCTTTGTAAGCCTGGGGTGCCTCCTCAGCCAAAAGAGTCATGCTTCCCGCCACCACTTTTATGCCTTTCTCTTCCAGCTCTTGCCGGAGCTTCTCACCTCGAATGCTCTTTTTGGCTTGCTTCCGGCTTAAAAGGCGTCCAGCCCCATGGCAAGTGGAATAAAAACTCTCCTTTCCTTGCTCGGTTCCAACCAAAAGATAAGAGGCTCGACCCATATCTCCAGGAATAATCACCGGTTGACCTGTCTCTTGATAAGCCGCGGCTAGTTCCGGGTGGCCCGGGGGTAATGCCCGGGTTGCTCCCTTTCGGTGAACACAAAGCAGCTTTAGCTCTCCATTAACTTCGTGTTTTTCAAACTTAGCAATGTTATGAGAAACATCGTAAAGGAGGTTAATTCCCAGTTTTTCCGCTCCTATACGAAAAACCTTTTCCAAAACATCGCTCACTAAATACCCTAAACACTGCCGGTTAGCTAAAGCGTAGTTGACTGCACAAGCCATAGCCTGATAATATTTTTTACCCTCAGGCGAATTGGCGGGGGCACAAGCCAGCTGTCGGTCAGGCAAATTATAACCATACTTGCGAGCGGCCGCGTCCATCACCCTTAAGAAATCGGTACAAATCTGATGGCCAACACCGCGAGAGCCCGAGTGAATCATCACTACCACCTGCCCCTTAAAAACCCCGAGCTTTTCAGCAATCTCAGCCCGATATACTTCTTCGACTTCCTGAATCTCTAAAAAATGGTTGCCCGCTCCCAATGTTCCCGGCTGGTCCTCTCCTCTCTCAAAAGCTCTCGGTGAAACTAAATCGGGGTTAGCTCCCGCTAAAGCCCCCTTTTCCTCAATAAACTCAAGGTCCTGACGGTTTCCGTAGCCTTTTTCCACTGCCCATTTAGCCCCTTTGACCATTAGCTCTTCCATCTCTCTCCTCTTAACCTTTATCTTGCCTCGACTTCCCACTCCTTTCGGTATTTCCGAAGATAGGGCTTTGGCTAAAGCCTCCAGGTGTTTTTCGGCCTCTAGCCGGTTGAGGTTAGTCCGGATTAGTCTGACCCCACAACTAATATCAAACCCAACTCCGCCAGGGGAAATCACTCCACCCTGGCCAACCTCAGTCGCCGCCACCCCGCCAATTGGAAAACCATAGCCCCAGTGAATATCAGGCATGGCCATTGAGGCTCTCACTATTCCCGGAAGAAAGGCTACATTGATTACCTGCTCTAAAGCTTGGTCACGGTCAGCCTGGGCTAGCAGTTCCTCATCAGCGTAAACTACACCATCAACTCTCATGCCCGAACGGTAAGATTTTTTTATCCGGAACTTAAAAGGTGTTTCTTCAACCAAGTAATTGGGCTTCATAAGAACCCCCTCTTTTTTAAGCTAAAAGATTTTTGACTCTAAGATAATTATCCGCTAACGAAAGCTTATTGCAACCTAATATCAAGCCTCTTTTTTAGCGCCAGCAAAAGTTAAACATCGCAAACCGCCTGTACCTCATAGCCTTCTTGCTTTTTCTCAACCCTTAAAAGATGGTAGGTGCAAGCTTTAACTTCATTATTTATTCGATGTCGCTCTGGTTTTATTTTTTCACCCCAGATTTTAGCTTCCAATCGCTTTGGAGAGAGGTAATCAATCTTAAAGCGAGAAAAAACCATCCGGTGATGCTCAGATAAGAATAAAAGCTCGTTCAGCCAATTAAAAAGGAGGCTTTCATAATCGCCGCCCTCAACTAACACTTCTATTTTCTTTTCTGGCTTAACTTCTTCCAAATCAACTACAAAGCCAAAAAGTGCCTTGCCTGCTTCTTCAAAAGCTTCGTTTAGTGTTTTACCTTGAGCCACAAAGCCCATGTCAGCTGTATGGTCAAGGTATTTAAAGCTTCCCATCAAGCCTTTCCTAAAGCAACGACCTTGTCTTCTTGAGATACCTGAACAACTTTTACCCCGAAAGCTGCCCTTTTCATTCGAGGAATCTCTTTTGAGTTAAGCTTAATAATTTGTCCGCTAGCCGTGGCAATTATTAGCTCGCTTCCGCTTTCAATTCCTTGGGCCAAAGCTAAAAAGCCTCGCCTTTCATCAATTTTAAGCGCCTTGACTCCCATTCCCCCCCGACGGTAGGTAGGGAACTCCTGCCAGGAGGTTCTTTTGCCAAAGCCGTTTTCCGTTATTAACAAAACTTCCTCCTCAGGCCGCACCCTTTCAAAGTCAACTACGCGGTCAGCCAGATTCTTCAGCTTAATCCCTCTCACCCCTGCCGCTACTCGCCCCATGGCTCGAACATCTTCTTCTTTAAAGACAATTGCCTGGCCCTCCCGGGTAAAGAGAGCCAATTTTTCTTTCCCGGTAGTTAAGGTTACCCCAACCAGCTCATCTCCCGCTCTCAAAGTTATGGCTTGCAAACCTGAGCGCCGGCTACAATCATAAGCAACAAGTGGAGTCTTTTTTACCAAGCCTTTGCTGGTAGAAAAAACCAAATTTTTGTCTTTTTCAAACTCCCTGACCGTCACCATGTCTATTACCCGCTCTTCAGCTGAAAGAGGTATGAGATTGACCACTGCCTGGCCTCGGGCCTGGCGAGAGGCTTCAGGCACCTCATAGACTTTGAGGCGATAAACCCGACCGCGATTCGAAAAAAGCAAGAGATAATCGTGGTTTCGAGCAATTAAAATCTGCCGGATATAATCTCCCTCTTTTAAGTTGGTGCCCATCACGCCTTTACCGCCTCTTCTTTGAACTCGATAAGTATCAAGAGGAAGCCTTTTCATATAACCCAGCGAAGAAAGAGTAACTATGACTTCGTCATCGGAAACCAAGTCTTCAACAGTCAGCTCCTCTGCCTGGGTCACTATTTTGGTTTTTCGAGGCTCGCCGAACTTATTTTTAAGCTCAACAAGCTCTTCCTTGACCACTCCCAACAGCTTTTCTCGACTATCCAATATTGACTGAAGCTCAATCATTTTCTCTCGCAAAGCGGCTGCTTCTTCTTCCAGTTTCTCTCTCTCAAGTTGAGTCAACCGCTGTAGTTTCATGTCAAGAATTGCCTGAGCTTGCTCCTGGCTGAGAGCAAATCGCTTGGTCAGCTTTTCACGGGCTTCGGACGGGTCAAGAGAGTTTTTAATCAGTTCGATCACTTCGTCAAGGTTTTCTAAGGCAATTAACAGTCCTTCGGTCAGATGGAGCTTTTCTTTAGCTTTTTTCAAATCAAATTCTGTCCGCCGGCGCACCACTTCTTCTTGATGGTTAAGGTAGTGCTTAAGAGCGTCAAGGAGGCTCAGAGTTCTTGGCACTCCATCAACCAGAGCCAGAATATTTACTCCGAAAGTAATTTCGAGTTGAGTTTGTTTATAAAGGCGGTTTAACACTATCTGGGGAATGCAATCTCTTTTAAGTTCGATAACCAGACGCAGTCCCTCTCGGTCAGACTCGTCGCGGAGGTCAGTTATTTCAGGGATTTTTTTCTCCCGAGCCAGCTCAGCAATTTTAGCTGCCAAGCTTGATTTGTTAACCTGAAAAGGGATCTCAGTCACCACAATTCTTGGTTTATCGCCCTCTTCAATGACCGCCTTTGCTCTTACTCGAATCGGTCCTCGCCCTGTTTCATAAACCTTTGCCAGCGACTTTTTCCCCAAAATCAAGCCGCCAGTGGGAAAGTCAGGCCCTTTAATAATCTTTAAAACCTCTGGCAAGGTTGCTTTTGGATTGTCAATTAGGTAGACAATGGCTTCAATAACCTCTCTTAAATTGTGTGGTGGGATATTGGTCGCCATACCAACAGCGATACCCGAAGAACCGTTAACCAATAAGTTTGGAAAGCGAGCTGGTAAGACCCGAGGTTCTTTTAAGCTCTCGTCAAAATTAGGAACAAATTCAACGGTTTCTTTTTCAATATCTCGCAAAAGCTCCATAGCTAAGGGCGAAAGCCTGGCTTCGGTGTAGCGCATCGCTGCGGCTGCGTCGCCGTCGACTGAACCAAAATTCCCATGCCCATCGATTAAAACGTGGCGTGAGGAAAAGTCCTGAGCCATCCGCACCAGAGCATCGTAAACTGCCATATCCCCATGGGGATGGTATTTTCCAAGAACCTCTCCGACAATACGGGCACATTTTTTGTAAGGGCGGCCCGGGTACATGCCCATGTCATACATAGCATAAAGGATGCGGCGGTGCACTGGCTTTAAGCCGTCGCGAGCATCAGGCAAGGCGCGCCCAACAATTACGCTCATAGCGTAATCAATATAGGAGCGCTTCATTTCCTCTTCTACTTCCACCAGCTTTATCTCTTCAGCAATTCTTTCCAACCAAATACCTCCTGCTTTTAAATGTCGAGGAAGCGGACATCTTTAGCGTGTCGCTGAATAAAGTTTCTCCGGTCCTCTACTTTTTCACCCATTAAAATTGAAAATATCTCATCAGCCCGGTAGGCGTCTTCAAGAGTGACTCTAACCAGGGTGCGTTTTTCTGGATTCATAGTTGTTTCCCAGAGTTGAGCTGGGTTCATCTCGCCCAAGCCTTTATAGCGCTGGATGTTTATTTTGTTGGGGGGCAGGTCTTTGATTAGAGCTGCCAACTCGCGGTCGGAATAGGCATAGGAATCTTTTCCGTCAAATCGCAAACGGTACAGAGGGGGCTGGGCAATGTAAACATAGCCCTTCTCGACCAGCTCTTTCATTTTTCGATAAAAGAAGGTCAAAATCAGGGTTCTAATATGAGCACCGTCAACATCGGCATCAGTCATAATAATAACCCGGTGATAACGAAGGGAGCCGGGGTCAAAGTCCTCGCCAATACCAGCTCCAAGTGCCTGAATCAAGGCTTGAATCTCTGAGCTAGAAAGCATTTTGCTCTCTGTTGCCTTTTCAACATTTAGAATCTTTCCTCTCAAGGGAAGTATGGCTTGAAAATTGCGGTCTCGAGCCTGTTTGGCCGAGCCACCAGCCGAATCGCCTTCAACTATAAATATCTCTGCCCGGGCAGGGTCTCGCGTCACACAGTCAGCCAGTTTGCCTGGCAAAGTCGAGCTTTCAAGAAAACTTTTTCTTCTCACAAGTTCCCGGGCCTTACGCGAAGCCAGTCGAGCCCGTGAGGCAGTAATGGCTTTGTTAATAATTAACCGGGCTTCGGAGGGGTTTTCCTCCAAAAACTCAGCCAAACGAGTAGCGGTGAGGTTCTCCATAATACCTCTGATCGCCGGGTTACCAAGTTTAGTCTTGGTTTGGCCTTCAAATTGAGGCTCAAGTAGTTTCACGCTAATAATAGCAGTTAAGCCCTCCCTAACATCCTCTCCGGCTAAGTTTTCGTCCTTTTCCTTTAAGTATCCCTTGTTGCGAGCGTAGTCATTGATTGTTCGAGTCAAGGCCGAGCGAAAACCAACCAAGTGAGTTCCCCCCTCTTGAGTATTAATGCTGTTAGCGAAGGCGTAAATCCGTTCAGCGTCGCCAGTGTTGTGCTGAATAGCTACCTCAGCCTCAAAATCTTCGTTGCGGTAAGCAAAGTAAACCACTTTTTCATAGAGCGTTTCCTTACCCTGGTTTAAATAGCGAACGAAGTCTTCAATGCCGCCCTGATAGTAAAATTCAAACTTCTCCTCGGGCTTTTTTCTTTTGTCAACCAGTGTCAGCCTGACTCCCCTATTCAAGAAAGCTAACTCCTGTAAGCGCTGAGCAATTAGGTCGGCATCAAAAAACGTTTCCTCAAATATTTCAGGGTCTGGCTTAAAGGCAATGATTGTGCCTGTTCGGTTGCTTTTGCCGATTTCCTCAAGTTCAGTCTTGGGTTCACCTCTTTCATAACGCTGGTGGTATTCCTTACCATCTCGAAAAATTCGTACCTCAAGCCACTCGGAAAGAGCATTAACCACTGAAATGCCAACGCCGTGGAGCCCCCCGGAGACTTTGTAGCCTCTCCCACCAAATTTTCCCCCGGCATGGAGCTTGGTTAGCACTACCTCCACTGCCGAGCGGTCATAATTTGGGACTTTGCCAACTGGAATTCCCCGCCCGTCATCCGAGACAACAACTGAGTTGTCTGGGTTAATAACCGTCTCTATATTTTTACAAACACCAGCTAAAGCCTCGTCAATTGAGTTGTCAACCACTTCATAAACTAAGTGGTGGAGGCCTCGGGAACCAGTAGAACCAATATACATTCCCGGTCGCCGTCTAACTGCTTCCAGTCCTTCAAGCACTGTTATGTCTTTTGCCGTATACTCTGAGCTATTCAAAAATCCTCCTGTAAAATTTTTTTTAAATTATACCATTAAACGCCTGAGGTTGTAAATCTCTCCCTAGTTCACCTTTTAATAAAAAAACCACTAAATAAAATTTTCCCAAGGCTCTTTCAAGACTCATCTTTAAAAAAAATTAGTCTTTCTTGTCCTCGTTATCAAAGTCTTCTCTCGAGTAAACAAGGGTTTTCAAGTCTTTAATTAATTTTTCTCCTAATAAAACGTTAATTTTTTTTATAATTTCTGCCTTTTTACTCATAAGCTCAGCAGCCCAGGTTGGACTGGGCACTTTTATCCACAGAACTCCAGCTCTGAATGCATAGAAACTGACTTTGTCAGCCTCCTTTCCCAACACTTCTTGAAGCGCTACCCCTAAAAAAGCGGTCTTTAAGTTCGCTTTATTTAAATACTCTGCCAGCCGTGCCTTAATATGCTCCACTTTTTACTTTTCCTTTTTCAACCCGAAAAAAACGCACATCGCCATCAGAGTCTAAAACTCTCAGTCGCCCGGTTTCCTGAGCGGTTACCGTTAAAATGACCTGTCCTTCTTGCTTTAAAAAGTTAATTAATAAAGCAGAGCTTTCTTCGTCCAGCACTGCCGAAAAGTCATCAATCGTTAAAATGGGAGGCTCTCCGGTTTCCTCTGTAATTAATTGGCAAGCAGCAAAGTAAAGCAAGAAAGCAACAATTTTTTGCTCTCCTTCCGAAGCAAACTCCCGAGCTGTTTTCTCACCTAAGAAAACTTTGAGTTCGTCGAGATGAGGTCCACAACTTGTTCTTTTTTTTTCCTTGTCCTGCTGCCGACTTTTAAATAGCCTTTCTTTGATTATCATTTTGATCTCATCTTCCTCTCCCTCGCCTACCGTAAAATAATCAAAATCGACCGAGTCCTTCAAAATCGCTTCTCTCTTGAGAACTTCTATTTTTCTCTTTAGTTTTTCAACCACTTCCCGGCGATATTTTATTATTTTAGCTCCCTGCTGAGACATTGCTTTCTCAAGCTCATCAAGATAGAGTTCAAAGCGCCCTTTGCTAGAGTAGTTAAAATCGGTCAGGGCTCTCATCCTTTGGTGAAGAGCCCTAAAATAAGCTGCTTTTAAAAAAGAGTAGTGGGGCTTTAAATAAAGGATAAGCTCGTCAAGAAACTTCCGACGGTAGCTCGGCTCCCCTTTCACTAAGTAAGAAGACTCGCCATCAAGACTTATTAATGGAAATATTTTTCTCGTCTCGCTCCCGCTTTTTTCTTTGCCATCCACCACCCTTTTTATCTGCTGCCCGTTGCATGAAATAATGACCTTGGACTTCACCCCATCATTTTTGATGAACTTTCCTTTTAATAAGAAAAACTCCTTACCGAACCTTAAACATTCAAACGAAAAACGATTTTCCTCCCCAACCAACACCTTAAGAGCCCGAAGGATGGTGGTCTTTCCGTGGGCATTACCGCCGTGGATAATGTTCAATCCAGGAGCAAAACTCAACTCGGCTTTTTCTATCCGTCTAAAGTTTTCAATCTCTAAATATTCAACCCACACTGATTAGGTCATTCTCACTGGCATAACCAGGTAGAAGAAATTTTCATCCTCCGGTGAACTAAGGAGAGCTGGCCTCTCTCCCGACTGAAGACCTATTCTAACTTTTTCCCCTCTCATCGCCCTTAAACCATCTTGAAGATAGTTTAGGTTAAAACCTAAAGTAACTTGCGGTCCGTTTATCTCCGCCTCAAGCTCGACCTGGCCTTTTCCGACCCCTTGGCTCCCTGCTGCCAAGCTCAGCTTCCCTTCGGTTGTTCTAAGCTCAATTGTACCAGCGCCGGCTGAGACGGAAAAAACCTGAAGCCGCTTTAAACTTTCAATCAACTCTTCTCGATTAAGTATTACTTGAGTCTCGGTCTCCTCTGGTATTAAACCTTGATAGCTTGGGAACTGTCCCTCAATTAAGCGGACAAACTCGGTAAAGTCCTTAGATTCAATTAAAAGCTGATTTTCTAAAAAATACACCTTTACTTCATCCTCGGTTTCGGCAAGTAGTTTTATCGTTTCCTCAACCACCGCTGCTGGTATTAAAAGTTCTTGACTCCCTTTTAAACTTTCTTTTACCGGGCTCTTTCTTAATGCTAAACGATAAGTATCAGTAGCACAGGCTTCAATGAAGTCTGAAGTTACTTTAATAAAGACTCCGTTTAGATTCGGCCTAGCTTCATCGCGGGAAGCACTCCTCACTACACTCTGTAAAAGGTCGACCAGTTTCTGGGAATCTATCGATAAAGAAAAGGCTCCTTTTTTAGGTCTTTCTGGTTCTTTAGGAAATTCCTCGGGATGAAAAGTATTAAAACTAAACTGATTACCATCACAAGTTAAGTTAAGTATTTTTCCTTCCTCATCAGCCTTCAGCTCTAATACAACCTCAGGTAAGCTTTTAACCACATCTATAAAGTAACGAGCTGGCACTACTACTTTCCCATCGCTTAAAACATTGGCATTAATAGTTTTAATTAAAGAAATATCTAAGCTCGTTGAAAAAGCTTTTATTTTACTCTCTTTAGCTTCTAAATAAATACCAGATAAAACCGGTAGTGTAGTTCCAGTAGTCCGAGCTTTTATTGCTTTTCCAACAACATTCAAAACCTCCATAATCTCGCTTTTTAACACTTTTATCCACACATCTACCTCCTTATTATGGTTAATTAATATTAAAAAATAATTATATTAGTAATCCTTTGGATAAAAAGGAAAACTATCTTTTTCACCACTTAAACACACTTTTTTAATTAAGGAAAAGATAGTTGATTTTCTGTTGATAAGCTGTTGAAAAGTTATAATTAGCATTTCTCTTTAATTTTCCTTATTAAAACCTGTATTTCTTGAAAGCATTGGTGTTCCCGACTTAAGAGATCACATATTTTATTGTATGAATGAATGACAGTAGTATGATCGCGCCCACCAAAAATCTTACCAATACTTGGAAATGATAAATCAGTTAGTTCGCGACAAAGGTAAATTGCTATTTGTCGAGGGTAAGTAAAAGTTTGCTGTCTTTTACTGCTTAGTAGTTCTGTTTTTTTTAAGGAGTAAAACCGACAAACTTCACTAATTATCAACTCAGGAGTAATAACTTTCTCTTCATTATTAATTAAGATATCCTTTAGAATTTCTTCTGATAGGGAAAGAGTTATTGGTTGTCTGGTTAGTTTAGAGTAAGCTTCTACTCGGATTAAAGCACCTTCCAACTCTCTTATGTTAGATTTAATATGTGAAGCAATAAACTCAAGAACTTCGGGCGGAACGACTGTTTCTGACTGATTAGCCTTCTTTTTTAAGATAGCAATACGCGTCTCTAAGTCAGGTGGTTTGATGTCAGTCAGAAGGCCGGATTCAAACCTGGACTTTAGTCTTTCTTCAAGAGGGCTTATTTCTCGTGGGGGGCGGTCTGAGGTTATAACAATTTGCTTATTAGCCCCATATAAAGCATTAAAGGTGTGGAAAAACTCCTCTTGGGTTTGCTCCTTTCCAGCTAGGAACTGAATGTCATCAATTAATAAGATATCAACTTCGCGGTATTTCCTTTGAAAGTTTTTGGAATTACCTTCCATTACTGCTTGAATAAAATCGTTGGTAAACTTTTCTGAAGTGACATAGCGAACAGAAAGGTGAGGGTGATGCTGGCGGACAAAGTTGCCGATTGCTTGAACGAGGTGAGTTTTTCCTAAACCAACCCCGCCGTAAATAAAAAGGGGGTTGTAGGCTTGGGCCGGCCGCTCGGCAACAGCTAAAGCCGCTGCTTGAGCAAAACGATTACTTGAACCAACAACGAAGGCATCGAAAGTGTAGCGAGGATTCAGGTCGGGTTGAGTGGTGGGAATTGATAAACCTGGCCTACCGCTACTACCACTACCATAAGAGTGTGTTTCGGTTGTGGCGCTGGAGGAAAGTTCGCCATCTGGGCTGACTAACGAACTAATAACAAATTGAATTTTCAAGTTGCGGCCAGAAGCTTTAAAAATTGCTTCTAAAAGTGGTTCTCGATGGCGGGTTTCTAACCATTCTTTGATAAATTGATTGGGGGTAAGGATGAAGATTGTGTCGCCTTCTATTTTTTGTGGTTTGGTGTCCTGGAACATTACTTGAAAAGTGGGAACATTGAGCTCTTTTTTTAAATTTTCTAAAGTTCTTCTCCAGAGATCTTCAAGCGCTTTTTCCAACTAAAACTCCCCTCTTACTGATAAAAGCTTTAAGCCGAAATCGGTTAAATGTCGCCTTCCTTCTTCAGTGTGTCTAACTATACCCAAGGTTTCAAGAGTGCGCAATTCACGGTAAACGGTTGAGAGACTAAGTTTGAGTTCGTTGGCGATCCGTGTTGGCCCAGCCTCAGCCACTTCAGCTAAGAGAAAAAGAATTTTCTGCTGACGCCAGCTTAAACTGGGACCCTCTCCTTTTGAGGGCACCACCATTTCTTTCTGATTTTTTTGAGCAGGAACATAGATTGTTACTACCGTTCCCTTTTTTAAATTATTTTCCAGAAGGAGTTTTCCGCCAAGGGCGGAAACAAGCTCAAGCGCTAGGGGTAGTCCGCAACCTACTCCTCGAATATACTTTCGCATTTCAGCGTCGGCGGTTGTAAAGCCGGGCAAGAGAGCCTGCTTCTTCTCTGAAATCCCTGGCCCCTGGTCTGCGACTCGGACTACCTGCCCGAAATCCATAATGGAAATAACAGCATCTTTGAAGGAAGCGTGAATCAAGTTCTCTACAACTTCCTTTAAGGCAGTAAACGGTATTAAACTGGCTTCCTCTTGAAGAAAACGATAAGCCTTGGTAGCAATCAGATCCATTAACTCGGTGATGCTAGGGGAAAAAACGTCTTCAATTTTCGGGACCGTCGAGTTAGCTGGATAGTAAGCTAAGCGGACAGGGTGTTTAACTGCTTCTTCAAAAGGCTGGTAGCTTTCTACGAGAAACTGTTCAATCCAACCCTTTCCTTTTAATTTTTCCGACGGTTTTTCCACAACTAACCTTTGCTCCTCTCCAATCGTAAACTTACTGTTTTAAGCCTCTTCCTATCCTGTTTGATATATTTTGAGCTCGAAAAACTACAAGTTTTCCACAGCCTTTTCAACAGTTGTTGAAAACTTAGAATAACCCTGGCGTAAAAAAGTAGCTCTCTTCTAGAACTTTTCTGCTACCTTGCTATGCTGAAAAACGGAAAAATTATAGCAATGGGGAGTTAAAGCATCAATCCTTTTTGAGCTGTATGGTTGACCAAAGCAAAGCCCATGCCTATAATAGCTTTCTTGATTTTTAATAAATTATATATTTTAAAAGGATGAGAAAATGAAAAGGACCTATCAACCAAGCGGTTGTAAACGGAAAAGAACACACGGGTTTTTAACTCGGGCAAGAACCAAGTCGGGGAGAAAAATAATTTCCCGCCGCCGGCGAAAAGGACGAGTCCGACTGGCCGTTTAGAATTAGAATTATTAATGTGAAAGACGCCATTCCTGCCCGGGACCTTAAGAGAAAAGGAGAGAAAGTCAAGCGTTTGAAAGCTAAAGGCTTTGACTTAATTTGTCGGCCGGGAATAGCAGGGTCGCCCCGTTTGGCAGTAATAGTTAAGAAAGCTTTTGGACTGGCAGTTGAAAGAAACAAAGTCCGGAGGAGGTTGAGAGAGCTTTTTCGGGAAACCAGGCCCTGGTTTAAAGCAGAGTTTGATATAATTGTTATTGTACACCCTGAACTTAAAGAGCTCAGTTTCCAGCAAATGGGTCAGGAGTGGATTAAGACTTTAAGAGATGGCGGGATTGTTGAAAAAAATCGCTATAACCCTGATAAAAATCTATCGTAAGCTGGTCTCCCCCTGGTTGCCGCCAGCTTGCCGCTTCCAGCCGAGTTGCTCAGCTTATGCTATTGAAGCTCTGGAGAAACACGGTTTTCTCAAAGGCTCTTACCTTGCTTTGAAGCGGCTTTTGCGTTGCCATCCCTTTTCAAAAGGAGGTCTGGACCCTGTTCCTTAAACAAAAATGTTAAAACCTTTTGAAGACCTTTTGCTGTATTTGCTAAAGTTTTTTTATGCCTACACTGGCAGCTATGGGTGGGCGATTGTCTTATTGACAATATTTGTAAAAATACTTCTTTTGCCTTTAACAATTAAACAAACTCGAGCAATGTTTGATGCCCCAAAGGTCCAGGCAAAGATAAAAGAAATTCAAAAAAAGTACAAAGACGACAATCAAAAAATGCAGGAAGAACTGATGAAGTTTTATAAAGAAAACAAAATTGATCCTTTTGGTGGCTGTCTCCCCTTGTTGCTTCAGCTTCCAGTTTTTTGGGCCTTGTTTTTCACTCTCCGCACTTACCCGGCTCTTAAAGGTGCTAGTTTTTACTGGCTGAAGGACCTGAGCTTAGCTATTAGCCAGGGCAAGTATATTAACCTGGAAGCTCTTTATAACAATTTTCCTTTGGCACTGTCTCAAGGTTGGCCTTATTACCTCCTTTTAATTTTAATGGGGCTAACAACTTATTTTTCTCAGAAAATGGTCACCGTCCAACAAGAGCCAGCCCAGAAAAGCATAATGGTTTTTATGAATCTCTTTTTAGTTTACATTGCTTATATTCTTCCAGCTGGAGTGTTGCTATACTGGACTACTATGAATTTTTTGACTATTCTTCAGCAATATATCCAGCTTAAGCTAACGGCTGACGAAGGGGGCAAGGCGTAATGAAATACTCATTTTTAACCCGAGAGTTTGAGGGAAAAGTTTCTCGAGGAGAGCTCCGCGAAGAAATGATTGAGGAGAAAACTGAGTCTCCTGAAGGCGAGATACTGGTGGAAGTGGATGGGGGGCAGTACGCCGCTACCATAGCTCAGAACCTTCTTAATTTTTTAGCAGTTGAAGGACAGGTTGCTGGAGAAGAGTTTGCTGATGAGATACGGGTAAATGTTGTCGGTGATGACCTTGGCTCTCTCATTGGGGCTCAAGGTAGAACCCTGCAAGCCTTCCAGCAAATACTTTCGGCTATGGTTAACCGCGGTGCCATTGTAAACAAACGAGTGATTGTTGATGCGGGCGGCTACTGGGCTCGTCGCGAAGAGTACCTTGTTTCTTTAGCTAAAAAGGTGGCCCAGAAGGCTTTAAAGGAAAAAAGAGAAATATCTTTAGGCCCATTTTCAGCCCGGGAAAGAAGAATAGTTCATTTAGCACTTCAAGATATGCCGGGCGTGGCTACTGAAAGCGTGGGGGAAGAGCCTCAAAGGTTCGTGGTTATTAAAATTAACCCTGCCAAAAAATAAAGGTTCAAGTATTTTTGGCAGAAGGAACTCAGTTGTTTGTTTCACGTGAAACAATAAAGGCAAAAAAGCTGCTCATTAAGGGACTAAAGGAAATTCACCTAGAAGCTGACGAAGAGAAGATAGAAACCCTTCTTCAGTACGCTTTTTTAATCTTTCAATACAAACAGAAAGCACGCTTGGTTGGCTATCGAACGATTGAAGAAATAATAAACCTTTTAATTTTAGATTCTCTCCTTTTTTTTCTAACAGAGGTCCCTTTAAGTAAGCAAAAAGCCATAGATGTAGGAACCGGAGCCGGCATCCCCTCTATTCCACTAAAGATTTTTTTAGATGATTGGACCCTTGACTTGATTGAACCGGCCGGGAAAAAAGCAGCTTTTCTCCGGAAAATTCAGCAGGAGCTTAAAATTGAAAGAACCCGAATACTTCAAAAAAAGCTTGAGGAGCTAAAAAAAGGGAAAGACTATAACATCACCTATACTTTAGCTTTCTCCCGGGCTTTTGGTAGTTTTTCGACTTTGCTGACTCTACTGAAGCCTTTTTTGAGAACCGGTGGGCTCGCAGTCATCTACCAAGGGGAAGCTACTGCACGAGTGCTTAATGAAACTTTTAAAAGAACAACATACAACGGCTACCAGCTTTACAAACAACAAAAGTTTGAGCTTCCCTTTCTTTCTCACCCCCGTTTTTTAACTATTTTAAAACGGGTTTAAAAAATTGACTTGCCGACAAAATAATATTTGCTATACTTATCGGTAATGGGCAAGAGCATATCGGTAGTAAATCAAAAGGGCGGCGTGGGGAAAAGCACCACAGCTATTAATTTAGCTGCCTATCTTGCCAAAGCTAATAAAAAAACCTTATTGGTTGACATTGATCCCCAAAGCAATGCTACCAGTGGTTTAGGCTTTAATATATCTGATGGGCCTTGCGTTTATCACGCGCTCTTAGGAGAGAAAAAAATTTCTGAAGTGACGCTGGAAACTAATATTAAAAACCTCTGGCTTGTTCCTTCAACAATTGAGCTAGCTGGAGCCGAAATTGAACTGGTTGCTGCTTTTTCCCGGGAGTATAAACTGAGAAAAGCATTAGAAGAAGTAAAGAAACAATTTGATTTTTTGATTATTGATTCCCCACCTTCTTTGGGGCTTTTGACTGTTAACGCTTTAGCCGCCGCCGAAGAGTTAATAATACCTATTCAATGCGAATATTATGCTTTAGAGGGCGTAAGCAAGCTTATGGACACCATTAAGCTGGTCCGAACCAACTTAAATCCGGAATTAGAAATAATGGGGGTGCTTCTTACTATGTATGATACCCGCACTAAGCTTTCTCATCAGGTAAGCCAGGAAGTGCGAAACTACTTTGGAGACTTGGTGTTTAAGACGGTAGTTCCTCGAAACATACGTCTAAGTGAGGCTCCAAGTCACGGACAGCCAATTTTAATTTACGATCCGTCTTCTAAAGGCGCAGAAGCCTATCGGAAGGTAGCTCGTGAGGTGATACATCGTGGCTAAAAAAGGCTTGGGGAAGGGTTTAGGCGCTCTTATACCAACTTTATCTGAAGAAAGAGGCTTGAAACTAGAGGAAATTGAAGTAAACGAAGTAAAGCCCAACCCAAGCCAACCGAGACAACATTTCGATGAAGAAGCTTTTAGAGAGCTGGTCGAATCGGTAAAGAAAATGGGAGTGATTCAACCAATTGTGGTCAGAGTCAAAGGGTTTGAATACGAACTTGTAGCTGGTGAAAGGCGCTGGCGAGCAGCTAAAGAGGCCGGGCTAAAAACTATTCCAGCTGTGGTAAAACAAGTGGACGAAGCCGATTCTCTAGAAATCGCTCTAGTTGAAAACTTACATCGCGAAGACTTAAATGCCATCGAAGAAGCTCGCGCTTACCACGAACTTGTCACCCGATACGGGCTGACTCAGGAAGAGCTGGCGGACAAGATTGGAAAAAGCCGCTCGGCAGTGGCCAACTCTCTACGTCTTCTTTCTCTTTCGCCCTCGGTCCAGCAGCTAATAGCTGACGGTCAGCTGACGGCAGGTCATGCTCGAGCTATCCTGGCAGTTAAAGGCGAAGAGAAACAACTAAGACTAGCTGAGAAAATAATCGGTGAAGGACTTTCGGTCAGGGAAGCAGAAAGACAAGCCCAGCTTTTAAACTTGCCGCCATCTCATATAAAGAAAGAGCAACCTGAAGCTTTGAAGCTGGCAGTTAAAGCTTTGAGAAAGTTCTTTAAGGTGCCAGTCCGGGCCCGACAGACTCCAAAAAAAGTCAAAGTTGAGTTAACCTTTAAATCCTTAGCTGAACTGGAAGAATTTTATCAGAGGTTTATGTCTGGGGAACCTCAGGGCGAATCTTGAGAAGTGGTACCGGAAGAGACTTCTAATAAAAAAAGAAGGATAGTTGTTCTGGTAGGCGGTCCTTCTAGCGAAGCCGATATTTCTCGCCAGTCAGGCAGCGAGGTTGCTAAGGCCCTTGCCTCACTTGGCCACCAGGTTTCTTCTTTAGAGCTGGACAACAATTTGGTTGAAAATTTAAAAAAAATTCAGCCGGAAGTGGTTTTTGTAGCTTTACATGGGCGGCCTGGAGAAGATGGTACAGTGCAGGGTGTTTTGGAGCTCCTTGACTTACCCTATACTGGTTCGGGTGTTTTAAGCAGTGCTTTAGCAATTGATAAGCTAATTTCTAAAAAAATTTTCCGGGCCGAGGGACTGGAAATAGCTGATTATTTGGTTTTTTCAGAAGTTGAATGGCAGAAAGAACCAGCTAAGCTAAAAAAAGAGATATCTGATTTTGGTTACCCAGTGGTAGTGAAGCCGGTGGGCCAGGGCTCAAGCGTTGGAGTGACTTTGGTTAAGAAGGGAGAAACACTTCCCGAGGCTTTGGCAAAGGCTTTTTTCTATGACCGGGTGGTTATTGTTGAAGAATGGGTGGATGGCCGGGAGATTCAGGTTGGGGTTCTCGGCAACGATGAACCGTTTGCGCTGCCACCAATTGAAATAATTTCTAAAAAGGAATTTTTTGACTTTGACGCTAAGTACACTCCTGGTTTGGCAGAAGAAATTACTCCCGCACCTATTTCTTCTCAGCTGAGCGAGATGGCTCAAAAAGCAGCTGTCAAGGCTTATCAGGCACTGGGTTGCCGTGGCTTTGCTCGGGTGGATATGTTTTTGACAAAAAATGACAAATTCTTAATTTCTGAGATAAACACAATCCCTGGCTTAACAGCTAATAGCTTGTTTCCTAAAGAAGCTAAAGTGGCCGGGATTAATTTTCCTGAGCTTTGTCAGAAGTTAATTGATTTAGCGTTTGAAGAGCACAGAAAAAAGCTCAGGCCTCCTCGACTTTAGTTTTTCTTTAAAGTTTCTTTAAAAGATTAAAAAACTGCCAAAGATAAGATAAAGATAGGGAATGAAGAACGAGTTTTTGCTGGGCGTCTTTGATGTTTTATGTTGAATAATTCAAAACTTGCAGCATAGAGGGCAGCATTAGTTTAACTCTGTTTAACTAAAAAACATAGAAAAACATTAAAAAACTGAGCTTCCTTAAACGTCTCTGCCAAGACTCTTCTCTATAAAGAACCGACAAACTCAAGCTCGTAGAGTCGAGCAGCACCCTCCGGTCTTAAATTAAATTTATTTTTAGGATGAAATTTTTACGAGAAAAGCCGTGCCAAAAAGGGAGCGAAGACCAGAGCCACCACTGACATCAGCTTTATCAGAATGTTCATTGAAGGACCGCTGGTATCTTTAAACGGGTCACCCACAGTATCGCCAACAACGGCTGCTTTATGAGCGTCTGAGCCCTTGCCGCCAAGCTCACCTTTTTCAATATATTTCTTGGCGTTATCCCAGGCGCCACCAGCGTTTGCCATCATTAGAGCCAGGAAGAAACCAGCTAAAATAGCCCCAGCTAAAAATCCGCCCAGAGCTTCAGGGCCAAGCACGACACCAATTAAGATGGGCATAACTAAAGCCAAAAGGCCGGGGATTATCATCTCCCGAATAGCTGAACGTGTAGTAATATCAACGCAAGTGGCCGGATCAGGGTCGGCCTTTCCTTCGAGAAGGCCCTTGATTTCTCTGAACTGCCTTCTAACTTCTTCAACGATTTTATAAGCTGTTCGGCCAACTGCTTGCATAGTAAGAGCAGCAAAAAGGAAAGGCATACAGCCGCCAAGGAAAAGGCCAATTATTACCTCAAATTTTGTTAGATTTATGCCAGTCTGGGCCAGCCCGCTAATTGAAGTGTAAGCGGCTAAAAAAGCAAGCGCAGTAAGAGCAGCTGAGCCAATAGCAAAGCCTTTGCCAATAGCAGCGGTGGTGTTGCCGAGAGCATCTAGGCTGTCAGTTATTTCTCTTACTTCCTTGCCAAGATGGCTCATTTCAGCAATGCCGCCAGCGTTGTCAGCAATTGGGCCGTAAGCGTCAACTGACATAGTTATTCCGATAGTAGAAAGCATACCGACACCTGCCACAGCAATGCCGTAGAGAGGATTAAAACTGCCGGTCAGCTTAGCGGAGATAAAAACTCCAGCACAAACCGCAACCACCGGGAGAACAGTTGAAAGCATACCAACTGCTAAGCCAGAGATTATGTTGGTAGCTGCTCCCGTGGTGGCCGAACGGGCAATTTCGATGATTGGCTTGCCAGAAGTATAGTATTCAGAACCCCCGCCAATAACCATTCCGGCAACAATTCCGGCAACAGTTGCCCAGAAAACCCCAAGGTCTATGCCCAAGACTTTAACCAGCACAAAACTCCCTATAATAGTTAAAAAGCCAGCTAGATAAGTGATGTAACGAAGAGCTTCGGCAGGGTTTAATTCTTCAAAGATTTTAAAAAGGAAAGAAGCGATAATTGAGGCGGTTGTTCCTATGGCAATAAGGAAAAGGGGATAAGCCATTAGCTCAAACTTAGAAATGGCAACGGCTGCTCCTAAGGCAATAGCAGCAACAGCGGATCCTACATACGACTCAAAAAGGTCAGCTCCCATGCCTGCAACATCACCAACATTATCACCAACATTATCTGCGATAACGGCTGGATTGCGGGGGTCGTCTTCAGGAATGCCAGCTTCCACTTTTCCGACCAAGTCGGCTCCGACATCAGCTGATTTAGTATAAATACCGCCGCCAACACGGGCAAAGAGGGCAACCGAGCTTGCTCCCATAGAAAAGCCGCTGATTATCTCTTCGGGCTTTGGTAAAGAACCATATATTATATATAGTAAGCCCAAACCTAAAACTCCCAAACTGGCAACGGTAAGCCCCATAACAGCTCCACCTGAGAAGGCAATGCTTAGAGCTTCTGAGCGCCCTTTAGTTGCTGCCTGGGTGGTTTTTACATTGGCAATGGTAGCTGCGTTCATTCCAATCCAACTGGCCAAGATTGAACAAATACCGCCGAGAAGATAGGAAAGAGCCGTGAGCCAGCTTTTGAGCGGAAAGGAAGAGTCATAAAGAAGCAAGCCGATAACCAATGCTACGACAAATATGAAAGGCACAAGCGTTGAGAACTCTCGCTTTAGAAAAGCCATGGCTCCCTGACGAATTAAAGAAGAAATGTAACTCATTCTTTCGTTTCCTTCCGGGTAGGAAGAAACTTTTGAGTTAAAATAAAAAGCTCCCCCAATACCTATAACTCCAGACAAGACAACCAGCCAAATCCAAACCATTAGACCTCCTCCTTTTTGCTCAATTTAAAACTTATTAAAAATAAATAAAAGGACGGGTAATGTCAATAAGGTAGGGGATAAAAAAATTGAATAAAGAGAGCAAGTAGAAATTATGAAGAAAGAAATGGAAAATTGATTGAGCAGAAACCTAAATGAAGCCTTAAGCAAAGGAGAGGCCCTTTTTTTAAGAGGTCTTTCGGTTTGTTTTTAAAGCTTTGGTTGACAGAAAAGCGCGGGCGTTATAGAATAATCAGCTGTTTTTGAAGGAGGACAGTTGAAAGTCGGAGGAATGAAAGCTAAAACCTATATGGCAAAAAAAGAAGAGGCCGAACGAGGCTGGTTTTTGGTTGATGCAACAGATATTCCCCTTGGTCGACTGGCAACTCAGGTGGCAACTTTATTAAGAGGAAAACACAAACCCATTTTCACTCCACATGTTGATACCGGAGATTTTGTAGTGGTGATTAATGCTGAAAAAGTAAAACTAACCGGCAACAAAGCTACTAACCAATTTTACTATCGACATACAGGCTATCTTGGCCACTTAAAAGCAGTTTCATACGGCGAACTTCGGGAGAAAAAACCGGAGCTACTAGTAGAAGAAGCAGTTCGGCGGATGCTGCCTAAAAATCGCCTGGGGCGGAAAATGCTAAAAAAATTAAAGGTTTATCGAGGTAGTGAACACCCTCACCAACCACAAAAGCCTCAAGTAATTAAAGCAAGAAAGGAAAGGGTAGAGGAAGCAAATGGCTAAAGTTAAAGCTCTAAAGGAGGTTTATTCTGGTACTGGTCGCCGCAAGGAGTCAGTAGCCCGGGTAAGATTGATTCCGGGGAAAGGGACAATGATTGTTAATGGAAAAGAAGCTGGAGCTTATTTTGGCGGGCGGGAGTTTTTTCGCAAGCGACTGGCTTTACCCTTTAAGATAACGGGAACAGAAGGAAAGTATGACGCTATTGCAACTATTGACGGCGGTGGCAAAGCTGGCCAGGTAGGAGCACTGGTTTTGGGGGTTTCGCGAGCTCTTTTACAGGTTAACGAAGACTTTCGAAAAAGCCTCAAAGACGCTGGTCTCTTAACTCGTGACCCACGGGAAAAAGAACGCCGCAAGTACGGTTTAAAGAAGGCTCGCAAAGCTCCTCAATGGTCAAAGAGATAACCTTTTCTCTTGTTTTTGTTCCCTCTTTTGAGTCCCAATATTATATAGAAATGTGTTTAAATAGTTATTGAAGTCATCTGGAGGTAGATTGCCCAGATATTTTGGAACCGATGGTGTGCGCGGCTTAGCGAATCAAGATTTAAACGCTGAACTTGCTTTCAAAATTGGTCTGGCTGGAGCTACTTTCTTAACTCGGAAGGCTATCTCAGAACGCCCTTTGGTTTTGGTGGGGCGAGACACCCGTCTTTCTGGGAATTTTATCGAACATGCTTTAATTGCTGGAATATTAGCTGCTGGTCTTGATGCTTGGAGGGTGGGCATTTTGCCGACTCCCGGCCTTGCCTATCTCGTCCGAAAGGAAAGAGCAATGGGGGGCGTGGTAGTTTCTGCTTCACACAACCCTCCTGAATACAACGGAATTAAGTTTTTCGATGCCCAAGGCTTTAAGCTTACCACCGAAGAAGAAGAAGAAATTGAGAGATTGATGGAGGAAGGTACCATTTCTTCTAAATCCGGGTTAGGGCTCGGCCAGAGTTTCGAACGAATAGATTTAGTTGAAGCCTACAGCGAGTTTTTAACTAATAGCATCGCAACCGATCTTTCAGGGCTTAAAGTTGCTCTGGACTGCGGTTTTGGTGCAACCTACCATTTAGCGCCAGCAGTTTTTTCTTCTCTTCTGGCTGAGGTTGAGGCCTTTAATTGCTTGCCCGATGGCTCAAATATTAATGTTAACTGTGGCTCAACCAATCCAGGCAATGTCCAGGCTGAAGTTGTTACTCAAAAACTTGATCTGGGATTAGCGTTTGATGGGGACGGCGACCGAGTAATTGCTGTTGATGAAAAAGGGGAAGTGGTTGATGGTGATGAAATTTTGGCCATGATGGCTTTTTATTTAAAAGAAAAGGGAAAACTAAAAAACAACAAAGTAGTAGCAACTGTAATGTCGAACCTTGGTTTTGAGAAAGCACTTAAAGAAAACGGAATAGAGCTTATTAGAACGCCGGTTGGCGATCGCTATGTTTTACAAGCAATGCTTAAAGAAGGGGCAGTTTTGGGCGGTGAACAGTCAGGACATATAATATTTCTTGAGGATACTACCACCGGCGATGGCTTATTAACTAGTTTAAAGTTAGCAGAGCTTATAAAAGCAAAGAAACAGCCTTTAAGCAGTTTGAAGAAAAAATTTGTCAAGTACCCTCAGATTCTTAAGTCAGTCAAGGTGGTTAGAAAAGAAAATTGGGAAAAGAACCAGCGCGTAAGCCAGGAGATAAAAAAAGCCGAAGAAAGCTTAGCAGGCCAGGGAAGAATTCTGGTAAGAGCCTCTGGAACGGAACCTTTAATAAGGGTTATGATAGAAGCCGAAAGTCAGGAACTGGCAGAGGCACTGACTGAAAAATTAGTCAAAGCTGTTCAAGAGGAGTTAGGTTAAAAGTGTGCGGAATAGTTGGCTACGTAGGGGATAAAAAAACTGTTTCCCTGATCATTGAAGGATTAAAAAAATTAGAGTATCGAGGCTATGACTCAGCCGGTCTAGCTCTGGTTGAAGATGGGAAGATAAAAGTTTATAAGAAAAAGGGCTTCATTAAAGAACTGGAAAAAGTGCTACCTTCTTCAAATTGCACTGGCTTGGGGATTGGCCATACTCGATGGGCAACTCACGGTCGGCCTTCCGATGAAAATGCTCATCCTCACCTTGATTGCCGGGAAGAAATTGCTTTAGTCCATAATGGCATAATTGAAAATTTTCTTTTTCTTAAAGAAGAGTTGGAAGAAAAAGGACATATTTTTAAATCTCAAACCGATACTGAGGTAATCGTCCACTTAATTGAAGAAAACTATCAGGGAAATTTGCTGGAAGCCGTCAGGGAGACCATTAAAAGATTAAAAGGTTCGTTTGCTCTGGCGGTGATTTCTTCTCGCGAACCTGAAAAACTGGTTGTAGCCCGTCAGGATAGCCCTTTGGTCATCGGCCTGGGAGCGAGCGAAAAGCTTATTGCTTCCGACATCCCAGCTTTATTAAAGCATACCCGGGAAGTGCTGATTTTAGAAAATGGCGAAATGGCAGAGCTTAAAAAAGATGAGGCTCGAATTTACACTTTCGAAGGAGAAGAAATTCAAAAAAATGTTCTTCGGGTTACCTGGGAAGCCGAGGCGGCAGAAAAAGGCGGTTTTGAAGATTTTATGATGAAAGAGATGTATGAACAGCCGGAGGCGGTGCGGGAAACTTATCGTGGCCGGGTTCGTGAAGATGGTACGGTTTGTCTTGATGAAAGCAATTTGGAACTTGAAGAAATTAAGAAGCTGGAGAGAGTAATTTTAGTAGCTTGCGGCAGCTCCTCCTACTCTTCTCTAGCTGGGGCTTTAATGATTGAGGCCTATGCCAAACTGCCGGCTAACGTAGAAATTTCTTCTGAGTTTCGCTATCGCGAACCCCTGATTTCTAAAAATTCTCTGGTTATTGCAGTTACCCAGTCCGGCGAAACAGCTGATACTTTAGCCAGCTTGCGGCAGGCTAAAGCTTGCGGAGCCAAAGTAATTACCGTTACCAATGTGGTTGGCTCCTCGGCTTCTCGTGAGGCTGACGGCGTTATTTACACCCACGCTGGACCAGAAATCTGTGTTTTAGCCACCAAAACCCTTACTTCACAGATTACTGCTCTGGCAATTTTAGCTTTACATTTAGGTCAGGCAAGGGGTGTTATCAGTCGCGATGAGATTCTTAAAGTTTATCGGGAAATAGAAAGAATTCCTGAGAAAATTGAGCAGGTGCTTTCAAAAGGAGAGGAAATTAAGGACTTAGCCGAAAAATTTTATGGCTATCAAAGCTTTCTCTTCTTAGGTCGGGGGGCAGGATTACCGGTGGCTCTGGAAGGCGCTCTAAAACTCAAAGAAGTCTCCTATATTCACGCCGAAGGCTACCCAGCTGGAGAGATGAAACACGGCCCCATTGCTTTGATAGATGAAACTACTCCAGTGCTAGCAGTAGCAACTCAGGGGGTAGTTTATGAAAAAGTTTTGGGAAACATTGAGGAGGTAAAGGCCCGCGATGGGATAGTTATAGCGGTAGTGAATCCTGGGGATAGAGAAGTTTCTAAAGTTGCTGATTATTTAATTGAAGTCCCGGCTACCCCCGAACTCCTTTCGCCACTGGTCTCGGTGATACCTCTTCAGCTTTTTGCTTACTATATAGCTAAAAAACGCGGATTAAATGTGGATCAGCCACGTAATCTGGCAAAGAGTGTAACGGTAGAGTAGCTTTTGGCTTTTAACTTTTCTGTTAGCTTATTTTTCTTGAAGAGACAACAGATAAGAAAGCAAGCTATGAACTTCTTGATGAGTAATTTTTCCTTCAAAAGCGGGCATTTTGCCTTTTCCCTTAAGAATGATCATTTCCACCTCACTACCTTCTTCTGCCTTTTTGATAGACTCAGCTATTTTAGCTGAAACCAGCGGGGGGCCAAATTTTCCCAGGCCACTTTCTCCATGGCAGGAGCTGCAGTTTTGAGCATAAATTTCCTTTCCCTTTTTGACTCTTTCTTCTTCCAGAACCGACTTTGGATTAGGGGCGCACCCATTAAGAAGCAAAAAGAGTAAAGCAAGAACCAAAGAAGAAAAAAGAGTCGCTCCCGTTAACTTAAAATCAATAATTTTCACAAAGACATTTTAGTTTTGAAGGCGCTTTTTTTTCAAGTGATTGCTGGAAAATCTTGCCTGAATGCTTAAAAGAATTCTCAATTTTTGGCTGGTAAGTTATCTAATTAAGATAAAAAAATAATGAAAGGGTTATAATAATAAAAAATGGTTATTAAAGGGTTTGGTGTCGATATAATTGAGATTGACCGGATCGAGCAAGTGGTTCAACGCTTCCCCAAGTTCGTGGATAGAATTTTTACTTCTAAAGAGAAGAACTATTGCTTAAAAAAGCCCCGTCCAGCCTCTCACTTAGCCCTTCGTTTTGCAGCTAAAGAAGCAGTGGCTAAAGCCCTGGGTACCGGAATAAACGGGTTTTCTTTTAGAGACATTGAAGTGGAGAGACTTAAAAATGGTAAGCCAAAAGTTAATTTACAGGGAAAAGCTCGGGAAATGGCTGAGAGAATGGGAATTGAAGAGATTTATCTTTCACTTTCTTTTACTCGTTACAATGCAGTAGCTTCTTGCATTGCCTTAGCTCATCAGGGGAGTGAATTTGACATCAGTCCCGAATCGATTAATTTTAAAAACAATTCTTTTTTAAGAGATGATTGAAACGCTTGAAATCTTAAAAAAGTTAAGTAGCCTTTCTTGCCCAACGGGCGAGGAAGAAGAGATTCAGCTCTTTTTAAAGGGTGAATTAGTTAAATTAGGCTTTAAAGCCAGCTTTCAAGAAGTTTCTTCTGGCCGGCCCAATTTGTTGGCCGAAAGAGGCGAGAGCAGCTTACTTATTACCTCAACCGTCGATACTTTCCCTTTCAATAAAGAGCCGCTTGGTTTTTTTGTGAAGGACGAATGGGTTTCTGGTAATGGCATCTTATGTCCAATATCACAAATTGCTGCCTTGTTGAAAGCCCTATCCATCTCTAAATCGCCGGTAAAAGTAGCTTTCCTTGTTGATGGCGAGGGAAAAGGAGAAGGAGCTCAAGCTTTAAAAATTGAAGCCGAAGGGGCGATTGTTTTAAAACCAACGAGCCTTAAGCCTTGCTGGCGAGGCAAAGGACTAATTGAGGCAGAACTTAAAGTTAAGGGTCAGGAAGCGCATAGCGCATGTTGGGGTGAGGGTTTGAGTGCTCTTCAGCTTTTTCTGGAGGCCTTGGACAAAGTTAGACTCAATCCAGTTTTATCTCGACATTACTTTTCCTATGGCCGTTCAGGCGTGAACATAGTCTGGTTGAAAGCTGGAAGCATTCCAGGTGTTGTTCCTGATGAAGCTGAAGGTTTGATTGAGATACCAATTTATCCTCCCTCACCTACTTCCGAGATCCTTAAGGTTTTGGAGGATGTTTGTCTGGAAAAAAGAGTTTCCCTCAAGATAAATAAAGTTTTGTTGCCTTTTGAGTCAAACAAAAAGAGCCAGCTTGGTCGTCTGATTGACAAAGCTTGGTGCGAAGAAAACGCTTCTTCTCCGCCCTGGTCTTTTTATCCAGGTTGGAGCGAAGCCTCATATCTGGTTGATCGGGGCATTCCTTCAATTGTTCTTGGGGCGGGCGATTTAGCCCTTTCTCGCACCAGAGAAGAAGGGGTTAGTCTGGAAGAAATTGACAAACTGACAGCTATTTTAGTTCGAATTATGGACTACTGGTCGGGAGAAATTTAAAAGTGTGGCTCAGGCTATTTTTTGCTTCGCTGAGGCGCCAAAAACTCCTTTTTTTTCTAGCTTTTCTTTCAGCTGTTATGGGAACTGCCATTGTGTCTGGGTTGTTAGGAGTTTATCTTGAATCTTCAGCTAATATTGCTCGAGAGTTAAGGAAGTATGGAGCAAACATTGTAGTAGAGCCGGCTGAAGGGGGTTACTTAGAAGAGGAAGATGTTTACAAAATCAAAACTATTTTTTGGCGGCATAACATTGTGGGAATCAGCCCTTATCTTTATGGTTTTGCCGAAGCAAGCCCGGTCAGGAAAAAAGTTTTGGTGGTTGGCTCTTGGCTGAAAAACGAGTTTTTAACGCCTGAAGGCGAGAAGTTCGTAGCTGGCCTCTTGCCGCTTAATCAGGAAGCAGAAATTAAGGGCCGATATTTTAAAGGAGACCGGGGCAAGTTGGGAGTCATTGGGCATTTACTAGCTTCCCAGCTTAACTTGAAAGTTGGAGATAAACTCACTTTGTCACACCAGAAGAAAGAAGTTGAGATTATATTAGGCGGGATTATTAAAACCGGAGGCTATGAAGATGAACAACTCTTTTTGCCGCTAAAGACGGCTCAGCAACTTTTGGGTTGCGAGGGAAAGGTTTCGACTATTTTAGTAAGTGCAGTGACTGTTCCTCTGGATGATTTTGGCCGCAGAGATCCCAAAACTATGACTCGTCGGGAGTTTGACAAGTGGTATTGCACTGCTTATCCGCCTGCCGTTGCTAAGCAAATCGAAGAAGTTGTTCGGGGAGGTTCAGCTCGACCGGTCTGGCAAGTTGTTGAAACAGAGGGAAGGGTGCTTTCAAGATTTCAGCTGATATTTCTAGCGCTGACAACCGTGGCTCTCCTGGGAAGCGTCACGGCAGTAGCTTCAACTATTATGGCCGGAGTTATGCGAAGGGAAAAAGAAGTGGCTCTCCTTAAAGCGATTGGCGCTAGCAAACAATGGATTAGGCGGTTTTTTCTTTCCGAGGCTTTCTTTCTTGGTTTGACCGGTGGTTTAAGTGGTTATCTGGTTGGAATCTTAGTGGCTGACTTTTTCAGCCAGTTGGTTTTTGAGGTCCCATTTAAGGGCCGAGTATATCTATTTTTTCTTTCTTTGGCAGTCGCCTTGTTAGTTAATTTTTTAGGTTTTTTGTTTCCTCTGAAAAAAGCGGTTTCTTTTGAGCCAGGCTTGGTATTGAAAGGTTAAAAGTGGAAAGAGTTAAGTGGTTGCTAAAAATAGCTTTGAAGTCGTTAATAAGAAGAAAAAGCCGCACTATTTTGGTGGTGGTTTCCTTAACGCTGGCTTCAGCCCTGGCCACTGTTTTTTTTAGTTTTCCGGCCGGAGCCCGGTTGGGATTGGGGAAGGAAATGAAAGCTTACGGAGCCAATGTTATCATTTCGCCTCTGGCTCAAGAAGCTGGTTCAGCTGGTTTGTCTCTTGGGCAGGTTTCCGACAGCAGCTTTCTGGATGCCAGAAAGCTAAAAAAATATTTTCAAAAACGGTCCGAGGTGAAAGAAGCAAGCTTTCAGCTTTTAGCAAAAGCTTATTACCAGGAGCAAATTCTTACATTTGTTGGGTTAGAAAAAAAATCCTTTCAAAATGCTTCTCGGTTCTGGAGAATAAAAGGGCGGCTTCCGCTAAACGAAGAAGAAGCTTTGGCCGGAAGTCAGGTGGCAAAAAAATTTAGGTGGAAAACCGGGCAGCGACTTAGTTTCGAACTTGAGAAGAAAAAGCTTAGCGTAAAGATTACCGGGATAGCGGAGAGCGGAGGTTTTGAAGACAATGCTCTTATGTTGAACCAGGAAAGCCTTTCTTCTTTGATAGGAATGAAAGATAAAGCAAGTCAAGTGCTGTTGCGAGTGGAACCAGCAGCTAAAATCGGTCACTTTGAGAAAAAACTTATAGAAAACTTTCCTGAGCTTAAAGTTCGCACTCTCCAGCAAGTGGTCAAGAGAGAGGAAAATATAGTCAGCAAGGTGGAAAAGCTTCTTTTTTTAGCAACAGTTTTTGTTTTAGTAGCTACCTCAATTAGCATTGCCAACACTACTAGCACCACAGTAGTCGAGCGCTGGCGAGAAATTGGGCTTTTGAAAGCACTTGGTAGCTCTAATTGGTTTGTTTTAGGGTTCTTTTTATTAGAGGCTTCAGTTTCGGCTTTTTTAGCTGCTCTGGTCGGTTTTTTGTTGGGCTGGGTTTTAACTGAGTTTTTTGCTCTTTCAGTTTTTTCCATTCTGGTGCCTTTTGTTTGGTGGTCAATGCCAGCCTCTTTTTTTATAAGTTTTTTAATCAATTTTGCCTCTTCTATCTGGCCACTTCGTTTAATTTTTCAGATTGAACCGGCATTGGTGTTAAAAGGCTAACAAGGAAAGGGAAGCAAGTGAAAAGAAAGAGTTATCTTGAAGTAAGCCGCTTAAGCAAAGAATACGGCGAGGTAAAGGCTTTAAGAGATGTAAACCTTTCTGTTTTTAAGGGACAATGGTTGACAGTTATGGGGCCTTCTGGCAGCGGAAAGACTACTTTTCTTTCTTTGCTGGCGGGTTTAATCAGGCCCACCCGCGGGAAGGTTAAAATTGATGGGGTTAATGTTTTAGCTTTATCCGAAAGCGAACTTGTGCAGTTCCGTCGGGAAAAGATCGGCTTAATTTTCCAACAGCACCATTTAATACCCTATCTTACTGCTTTAGAAAATGTTATGTTAGCTCAGTTTATTCACAGCATGCCTGATGAAGCTGAGGCAATAGACAGCCTAATTAAGGTAGGCTTAGCAGACAAAATTAATCGCTATCCTCGGGAACTTTCTGGAGGAGAACAGCAGCGGGTTTGCATTGCGAGGGCTTTAATTAATAATCCTGGTTTGCTGTTGGCTGACGAACCAACCGGAAACCTTGACCGCAAGAACTCTGAGTTAGTCTTAAACTTGCTTAAAAAGTTGCATCAGGAAAGTGACTTTACTATTGTTCTGGTTACTCATGACCCCTGGGTGGCTAACTGGGGGGAAAGGGTTGTTCAGCTTGATGACGGGCGGGTGGTTGACGATTTTCAAGTTAAGAAAAGTCGGAGCCGAAAAAAATGAAGGAAACAATCACCCTGGCTCTCAGCCGCTCCCTGGAATTTTGTCTTTTATTAAGTTTTAGTTATCTTTACTTTAAAACCCAGCGGGACAAACGCCTTTTTTTGTTTTTAGCTTTAGGCGCTTCCCTCGGCTTTCTTGTTGGTTTTTTTCTCAACTTGCTTCAAACACCGCTGGCTTATCAACTTAAAGCTTGGTTAACCAAAGGCGAACTGATTTTTCGCGGCAGCCTTTTAATCTTGGTTTTTTTGTCATCATTGATGGCGGTTTTTTTGGATGGTAAGGAGCGTCTGGACAGGTTAAAACCTCGTTTTCTAATTTATGGCTTGCTTTTGATAATAGGGTTGATTTTTATAGGTTTTGAGGGTTTTGATTTTTCCTTAAAACTTCAGTCGCAGTCTTTCTTGAAGATGAGTGATTACCCTTATTACTTAGGTGCTGCTGTTTTTTTGGGTTTTGCCTTTTTGTGGTTTTTGTTTGCCAGGTTTTTTAAGCATAGTTTTTTATTTGTTTTTGGCAGGCAGACTAAAATTCCTTTCCTTACTTTTCCAGTTTTAATTTATTTTGCAGTGGCTTTAAGAAGTTTTTTCCGGCCTGAGCTTTTTTCATCTCTGGAGGTGATTGCGGCCCGGATTCTGCACGATAGCGTTCACTGGTTAATTGTTTTTTTTGTTTTTCCTGATCATCCATATTTGAAGGATAGTTTTTGGCAACTTTTGGCGTTGATTTTTCGAAAAGAGACCGGGCTAATTTTTAATGTTTTGTTAGTATTATCTTTGGGGCTGTTTGTTTTTTTGCGAACTTACTTTCTGCCATACCCCCCTTTTTTTGAGGCTAAAAGCCCAGCTGAGAGGCGGAAATTAAGGGCGGAAATCAGGAGCCAGAGGATTTATTCTACCCGGTTTGTTTTTGTTAGTTGGGTTTTATTTATTCTGGCAGCTTACAGCTCCTATGCTTCAGGAAAGTCGCTTTACTTTCCTGACCCAGTGCCCTTGGTATTAGATAAACTAGGGCAAGTATCTTTTCCCCTAGCTGAGCTGGATGACTTGATGGAACATCGCTACTCTTTTAACTATCGAGATCAGGTAGTTAAGCTGGTCGCAATTAAAAAACCTGATGGAAAGATTGCTGTCTGTCTCGATGACTGTTTAATTTGTCCGCCTGAAGGATATGCTCAACTCGGAAAGGACCTGTTTTGTATTTACTGCGGCACCCCTATTCCGATTGACACCGTGGGTAGTCCTGGGGGATGTAACCCAATACCTTTAAAGTTTGAAACAAAAGGTGAGAAAATTGTGTTAGATGCCGGGCTTGCCTATAAAGAATGGGTAGAAAACAACCAATGATGGAATTGAAAGAGAAAATAAAGATTTTTTTAGACTTTTTTTTCTCTCCAGTCTTAACTTTGATTTTAATAGGAGGGGGTGCGCTTTACTATCTTTTAGTGGTGGTTCTAACCGGTCGAGAAACTCTTACCGTGACAGCCGAAATTGCAATCTGGGAAAGTAGCGGGGGAGACATCCCGGGACTGGTTTATCAAAGTTTGATAGCCAAGCTTTTTTTTCTCTTGTTGATTACAAACTTCATTGGTCGATCAATTAAAACTTATTTGGCAAGCCAAAGAAGAGTAGAGGAAAAAGAGTTTATGACTGGGGAAAATATCCTTTCTTATCCTAACCATCAAGTTTATTCTTGCGAGAGCAAGCCATCTGAGCTGGCAAAAAAAATCACTTTTCTTTTAAAGGAACTGGGCTATCAGGTTTTTCAAGAAAAAAAGGATAATTTTTGGCATGGTAAGGCAGTGAAAAACCAGCTCCAGCTCAAACTAGTTTTTATATTTAAGCTAAGCCTGATATTTATTTTTACCGGAGTTCTTTTAAGTTTTGCTTTTCGGCGAGGAGGCCAGATTTTTCTCGGGGAAGGCGAAGCTGTTTTTGGTCGAAAGTCGAGCCTCGAGTGGTCTAACTATACCTGGGCTCCAATGAGGGATAAAGGCAATCTTTATTTCCCTTTTGACTACCTGGGAGTTATAAGTGTTGACCCTGCTTTGCAAGCTGGTTATCTGCCTCAAAAGGGCTGGTTAATTTTTAAGCATCTAGTGAGGGCACAAATTGAGGTTGGCTTGGAGAACCAGGCTCGACAGCTTTTTCTTTCTTTTTATCCCCCAACTCATTTTAAAGGCTACTTCCTCTTTCTTTCTCGCTTTGGCTACGGGCCTTTAATATCAGTTCGCAACCAGGAAGGAAAAGAACTTTATCATCGCTATCAAAAAGTTTATATTTTTCCGCCTGGATCAGAAGATATAATACAAATTCCCTTTCTTGAAGAAAAAATTCTTCTCTCTCTGGCTAATCCTGAAAAAGGAAAAAAATACTTGCCTCAACCCAGACAACCTGTTTACTTACTGAAGATAGTCAAGGAAAAAAAAGTGTTACTGGAACGCCTTGTGTACCCTGGTGATTTTGTCGAATATAAAGGCCATTTCATAAGTATTCCAGAAACCCTTTTTTGGGTGGGGGTTGTTATTTTAAAAGACTGGGGTCTTTATCTTTCGTTCTTTGGGTTAATTCTGTCTCTGGCCTCGGTAATTGCTTTAATTATTGTGCGGCTTTTTTTTCCGTTCCATCAGGTTTATATTTCCCTGGAAAATTTTAGAGGGCATTGCTATCTTTTTATGCATGTTAAACCTACTTCTCTTCATAGATTAGGGAGAAGGATTTTTAAACAGCTAAGCAAACTGGTTTAATTTAAAGGCAGAAAAATGATTGCGGTAGAGCCTGAAGAGATAAGAAAAATTGAGGAGAAAGCTGTGAACTCAGGCAAGGTAACCCTGGAAGATCTGATGGAAAAAGCGGGTCAGGCTTTAGCTGAAGAAGTTTTAAAAGAAAACCCTCAGAGTGTTTTGGTAGTTTCTGGAGCGGGAAACAATGGTGGCGATGGGTTAGTTGCGGCTCGAGTTTTAGCGAAGAAAGGAATTAAAGTTAGCATTTTTTTAGCCAGCCTGAAAAAAATGTCACCCCTTACTTTATTGAAGCTAAAGGAACTAAAGGAAACTTCGGTCTTTTTTCTAAACTCAATTGAAGAACTAAAATACTCTTTAGAAAAGTCGCCATTGGTTATTGATGCTCTTTTTGGTTTTGGTTTTCGGGGAAAACTTGGGGGGAAGCTAGCGAAGATTGTAGAGGAAATAAACAACTCAAAAGCAACTGTTTACTCAGCCGATATTCCCTCGGGGGTTGAAGCTGGAAGCGGCAAAGTTAATGGGCCAGCTTGTCGGGCTAAAGTGACAGTTACCTTTTCCCTTCCTAAGATTGGTTTGTACCTTTGGCCGGGAAGTGATTTTGCTGGAGAAGTTAGAGTTAAAGAGGTAGTCCCTCCAGAATTTTTAGAAGGAGCTAAAGGCATTGAAGTTTTAACGCCAGTCGAAGCAAAAAAACTTTTGCCGTCTCGCTCAAAGGAAGCAAACAAGTGGTCGGTTGGCGGGGTTCTGGTGCTAGCTGGTTCGGAAGGAATGACTGGGGCAGCAATCCTTACGGTTAGAGGAGCTCAAAAAGCTGGGGCTGGCATTGTCAAGCTGGCTTCTTCAGCTAAGCTAACTCCAATTTTTGGCTCTACTTTAATAGAGGCAGTTTACTTGCCACTGGAAGAAAAACTTACCATCAAAAAGAAACTGACGATTCTTGAAAGAGAAGCAAAACGATATAAAGCAGTGGTAGTTGGCCCCGGCTTAAAGGAATCAGCAGAAACCAAGAAGCTTGTTAAAGAGGCTATAAGTTGGGGGAAACCGCTAGTTCTTGATGCGACGGCTTTGGCTTACTTTTCAGAAATTTCACCTAAAACTCCAGGGCTACCCATAATAATTACTCCTCACGAAGGGGAGTTTTCTCGCCTCAGCAGTTTGCCCGCTGCTTATATTCGTGAAAATCGCCTGAAGGCAGCATTAGATTTTGTTGATAGTAGTCAGTTTGAAAATCTGGTTTTGGTTCTGAAGGGTTTTCGCAGCTTGATTGTGTCTAAAAAACGAAAAGCTTTAAATTTGACGGGTGGGCCAGCTCTTGCCTCAGCGGGCACTGGCGATGTTTTAGCCGGGATGATCGGTGCCTTTCTGGCCCAGGGACTAAGCTCTTTTGACGCGGCTTTGTTGAGCGTTTACCTTCATGGCTTGGCTTCTGATTTGGCTTTGAAAGAGATAGGCGATTTAAGTTTTACCGCCACTGACCTTTTAACTTATTTACCTCGCGCTATTTTACAGACCAGAGCAGAGAGTTTGCTATAATTGAATTGAAATGAAAGTTGCCGATGTTATGACCCGGGAAGTTAAAACCTTAAATCCAGAAATGAGCGTTAAAGAAGCTGCTCAATTTTTATTGGAGAAAGGCATTGGCGGGGCACCAGTAGTGGATAAAGAAGGAAAAATGTTAGGAATAGTTAGTGAGAGCGATTTAATAATGGAAGAAGTCAAACTTCAATTTCCTACTTTTCTTCATCTCCTTGATGGTTTTATCTTTCTTTCTAACTGGCGGGATTACGAGGAAAAGCTCCGCAAGGCAGTTGGCTTGAAAGTTGCCGATGTGATGTCATCCCCGGTAGTTACAGTTGAGGCTGATGCATCGGTTGAGGAAGCTGCAACTTTGATGGTCAGAAAGCACATCAGCCGCTTGCCAGTTTTAGAAAAAGGCAGAATGGTTGGTATAGTGAGCAAGAGGGACTTGGTTAAGGCTATTGCTGATGGCACTAAGCTTTAGTTCTCGCCCGGTCTGGGCTGAAATAAGCCTTTCGGCAATTAGGGAAAACACCCAGGCTTTTAAAAAAATTATCGGCCCTCAATGCTTGCTGATGGCAGTGGTTAAAGCTAATGGTTATGGTCACGGCGCTGTCGAAGTTTCAAAAAATGCTTTAGAAAGTGGAGCAGATTATCTTGGGGTTGCTTTACCTGAAGAGGGAGCTGAACTTAGAGATGCTGGCATCTCTGCCCCAATCTTAGTTTTAGCCGAGCCTTCGCCTGAGCAAGTGCCTTTGGTAATTGATTACGATTTAGAGGTGGCTCTTTACACGCTCGACTTAGCAAGAAAGCTATCTGAGGAAGGTCAGGAGAAAAACAAGGAAGTCTTAGTTCATTTGAAAGTTGATACTGGGATGAACCGAGCAGGAACCTTGTTTAAAAACTTTCCTCGTTTTTTGGAAGAGCTAAAAGACTTAAAGGGCTTGAAGGTGATAGGCCTTTTTTCCCATTTAGCCTGTGCTGAAAAGCCTTTTAGAGAAATAAACTCTAAACAAATTGAGCTTTTTGAAAAGGCGAAAAAAATAACCAAAAGTTTTTTTCCGGAAACTTCATATTTTCACCTGGCAAACACAGCTGGAACTCTCTTTTTGCTTCAAGCTCGACAAAATATGGTGCGGGTGGGACTGGGCATTTACGGGCTTTATCCCAACAAAGAGGCAAAAGAAGCCGTTGTCTTTAAACCTGCTTTAAGTTGGAAAGCTAGGATTGCGTTAATTAAAGAAGTGCCAATTGGAGGCGGGGTAAGCTACTGCCACACCTTTGTAGCTCAAAAACCAACCCGCTTAGCCTTGGTTCCGCTTGGTTACGCTGATGGTTTAAAAAGAGCCCTTTCTAACAAGGGAGAATTTTTAATTGGTGGTCAACGGGTTTCAATTATTGGTCGAGTTTGCATGGACCAGGTGATGGTTGATGTCACAGGAGTTGAGAATGCAAAAGTCGGGGATGAAGTTGTAATAATTGGACCTCAAGGCAAAGAACAAATTACAGCAGAAGAGCTAGCTGAAAAACTGGAAACAATAAACTACGAGATAGTTTCAACTATCGGGCCTCGGGTTAGAAGAGTTTATATCGATTAAGGGGCCGTCAAGAGAATGGAAGAGAAAATGCTTTTCCAACCACCTAGCTGGTGGAAAGAGGTTGTTATAATTGATTGGCTTAACTCTTCTTATATTGTTGGCGGTACCGTCAGGGACATTGTTATTAAAAGAAAAGCTGTTGATTTTGACCTTTTAGTTCCTGAGCTTAACAAAAAAAAGGCATTTGAATTAGCAGATAAAATTAAAAGCCCCGGCTTTAAATTAGGAAAAAAAAATTATGTCTATCGAATTGTCACCTCTGAGGGGAAAATTGACTTAATTCCTTTGAAGCACCGAAGTTTAGAAGAGGAAGCGAAAAGAAGAGACTTTACAGTCAACAGTTTGCTTTTGCCTTTATCGGCGGCAAGGGGGAAGGCGATTTTAAGGAAGGAAATAATCGACTTTCTTGGGGGCTTAAAGGATTTAGAAAAAAGAATTTTGCGTCTTTGCCATGCTGATGGTTTTAAACGAGACCCGGTTCGCCTTTTGCGAGCAGTGCGTTTTTGTTTAGAGCTTGGTTTTAGATTGGATAAAGACACCGCCAATTATTTAGGCAGGGATAAGAAACTTCTTTCAGAAGTTTCAGGCGAACGCATTAAGGCTGAACTATTTAAACTCTTTTCTCTTCATTTTCCTGATAAGGTTGTTGAAAAGCTCATATCGTTTTCCCTTTGGCCAGAAATTTTAAATTACGGTGGTTTAACGCACAAACCGAGAAACTCAAAAACTCAACTTAAGGAAGCCTTGGCAGTGACAAAGGGAATAAAAAAAATCTTTCCCGACTATTTTGAAAAGGAGCTGGAAAAGGGGGTTAAAGTTAAACATTTATTTTATCTATTTCTTGCACTTTTTCTTTCAACCGATGATCAAAGCAAAATACCGTCGGCTTTGAGCAAACTTCGGTTGAGCAGAAAAGCGATTAAAGCCTCTCAATCCTGGCTAAGATGTGCTCAAAAAGATTGGCTTAAAAATGAAAAGTCGCAAGCGGAACTAGTAATTTTTGCTGGCGCTTCATTGCCAGCCTGCCTGACAATGGAGTTAATTATTAATCAGAGAAAGTTAAGCGAAAAAATGTTTTTGAAATTTAGGAAAATGTATGAAATAGAAACTGGTTCCTCTTACCCTTTTGCGGCCGACAGGGTAATTGAGGAAACAGGTTTGCCCCCCTCTTTGCTTTTAGGGAAAGAATTAAAGCAACGTAAAATTGCCTTTTTAACTCGCATATTAACTGAATAAGAAATTGTGGATTTATTAAAAAAAATTTATGTAAATTTCTTGCCAAGATGTTGATTTTGTGTTAAAAAGATTATAATCTTTTGCCAGGCAGGGAGTGTGGGATGGAAGATAAAGTTGAAAAGGTAAAAGTTCATAAAACAGCGGTAGAAAAATCATCTCCTCTATACATAATTCGCGAAAAGGAGCTGGAAATCAATACCCGCCTTTTAAAAGCTAAGAAGCAAGCCGAGGTCTTGATCCAGAAAGCCAGGGAGGAAGCGAACAAAATTCGGGAAAAGGGTGTTTCTGAGGGCCAGGAGGAAGCGAAAAAAATTGGGGAAAAAGAACTAGCTCGAGCTCGAGCTGAAGCTGATAGAATTCAAGCTGAAGCCGTAAAACAAGTTGAAGCTATTCGGAAGCAAAAAGAGGGCCAGCAGGAAGCCATAAGTTTTTTACTTAAAGCAACTCTTCCTTTTTAGAGAGAAGGAGGGAGGAAAATGATACTTCAGATGTCGAAGGTCGAGATAATAGGGCCGAGGCGTCACTTCTATGATGCATTGTCTTCGCTACACAATTTGGGGGTACTTCATATCGAAGATATTTCTAAAAAAGTTGAACCGGGGGAGTTAGTTTTGCGGCGGATGGAAGTTGATGAAGAGGTTGAGTCACGACGGCGCGAACTCCAGTCTCTTTTAAACCGGGTTGAATCACTCTTGTCAGCTCTTCGCCCCGAAGAAAAAGAGAAAATTTCTGAGGCTGAAGCGGACCGCTATTATCAGAAATTCTGGAATGCTTCTTGTGAAGAGTTACAAAAAGAAGTTGAAAAAGTTCTAGATGGAGTAGAAAAAACTACCCGGGAGTTGGCTGAAAAAAAGACTCAATTAGAAGAAGAAAAAGCTAATCTGGCTAAATATGCGGTGGTTTTAAAGAAGATCAAGCCCTTAGCCAGCCAACTAATTGCGCTGGAAGGATTTGAAACTGTTGCTCTTTTGGTTGATCGGAAGTATAAAGGGGTTCTCGACCTGGTTCGAGAAGAAATGAACAAACTAACTAAAGGCCAGTTTGAGCTGGTTTCGGCTGATGTTGACGAGGAGACCACTGCTGCATTACTGGTTTTTAACAAAACTTACTCTGAGCCTGTTAACTCATTTCTCTGGGCAGAAAAGGTTAACCGGGTTAAATTGCCCGAGGGGTATGCTGAAAAGCCATTTGATGAAGCTTATGAGATGATGATTTCTCGCTTAAAAAGTATACCGGCTGAAATTGACAAGGTAAAAGAAGAATTGAGAGAGATGTCCGCTGCTTGGTATGCTCGCTTGTTGGCGATTCGCAATGTCCTGACCGATCGCTGTGGGGAGTTGGATGTTGCGTATTATGCTGGTCAAACTGATTACACTTTTGTAATTGAAGGTTGGGTTCCCCGTCGGGAGTTAAACAAAATGAAAGAAGTTTTGGCTGAGGAGTTTGGCGGGAAGGTTCTGGTTTCGGAAGTGGAAGTTACTGAAGAAGAAAAGGAAGAAGCGCCAGTAATTTTAGACAATCCTTTTTGGGCTAAACCCTATGAGTTGGTAATGGGCATCTTTGGCTATCCCCGCTATGGGACTCTTGACCCAACCGTTTTCTTAGCTATTTTTTATCCTATTTTCTTTGGGCTAGTGTTAGGCGATATTGGTTATGGCCTTGCCCTTTTAGCCATTGGTTTGCTCCTGCGCTATTCTTTTAGCAAGGTTCCAATAGTAAAGATGATGGCTACAATGGTTATTATGGCAGCCGTGATGGTCATGTTCTTTGGCTTTATTTACGGAGAGGTTTTTGGCAATATCCCTCATGTTTATGAAGTGATTAGGCCTTTCAGGATAGACAAAGAACCCACTCCTGAAGGAGAAAAAATAGTTGCTCGGATTTTACCTCCTCACCATGCGATCAAATTAACTGCTGAAGAAGAAAAACTTTTAGAGAAAGCTCGTCTGCTTTTTGAGGCCAAAAAGGATACACTCTCAGCTGAAGAAATAGCCGAGAAGCTAAACGCCTCTCCCAAACAAGCAGAAAATGTTTTAGAGTACCTGAAAGAGAAAGAGAACAAAAAGCTCGCAGAGGAAGCTCTGGCTCTCCTGGGTTCCAAAGAAGAACCACTTTCAGCTGAAGAGATTGCAAAAGAACTAAAGATTACCCCATCAAGAACTGAAGAGCTTTTAGAGATTTTAAAGGAAGAACACGAAGTTGTGGCTGTTGAGGGCAAATGGCAGAAAGTTAAAGTTTTGTTTGAGCTGCCCTTTGATCGAGGTAACATTGCCGAGTACCTCTTGCCGTATATGTTTTTGGCGGTCGGGTTAGGCTTTGGTCATATATTGCTTGGTTTCGTGCTGGGGATGATAAATGCTTTACGAGAGCACGCAAAGCGGCACGCAATTGAAAACCTGGGGATGATTGTTCTTTTGGTTAGCATTGTCATTCTGGTTTTGGCAGTCCAAAAAACAATTCCGGAAATTTTTGGGTCGCTGACTGTTTTCCTAATTTTAGTCGCTTTTGTCTTGATTGTTTATGGCGGAGGAGTTACTGCTCTTTTCCATATCCCCAGCGTAATAAGTAACATTGCTTCTTACCTTCGTCTAATGGCTCTGGGTCTGGCTGGCGTGATATTAGCAGTTATTGGTAACCAGCTTGGCAGCATGTTTGATGTCGCTGCTATTGGTGTTCTGGTTGCCCTTTTGGTTCATCTTTTAAATATAGTGGTCCACTCCTTTAGCGCTACTATTCATTCGATGCGACTTAATATAGTTGAGTTCTTTGGTAAGTTTGTCGCTTA
>CAYRQL010000006.1:0-51800 GCA_964426525.1 uncultured Actinomycetota bacterium
GTGTACAAGGCCCGGGAACGTATTCACCGCGGCATACTTATCCGCGATTACTAGCGATTCCTCCTTCATGCAGTCAGGTTGCAGACTGCAATCCGAACTGGGACCAGTTTTAGGGATTCGCTCCCCCTCACGGGTTGGCAACCCATTGTACTGGCCATTGTAGCACGTGTGCAGCCCAGGGCATAAAGGCCATGATGACTTGACGTCATCCCCACCTTCCTCCCGCTTACGCGGGCAGTCCCCCATGAGTTCCCGGCATTACCCGTTGGCAACATGGGGCAGGGGTTGCGCTCGTTGCGGGACTTAACCCAACACCTCACGGCACGAGCTGACGACAGCCATGCAGCACCTCACCACCAGCCCTTTCGGGAGACCCCCTTTCGGGGGCTGTCCGGTGGTGTTCGAGCCCAGGTAAGGTTCCTCGCGTTGCATCGAATTAAGCCACATGCTCCACCGCTTGTGCGGGCCCCCGTCAATTCCTTTGAGTTTCAGTCTTGCGACCGTACTCCCCAGGCGGGGCGCTTAATGCGTTAGCTGCGGCACTGAAAAGTAAGTCCTTTCCAACACCTAGCGCCCATCGTTTACAGCCAGGACTACCCGGGTATCTAATCCGGTTCGCTCCCCTGGCTTTCGTCCCTCAGCGTCAGCTACAGGCCAGAAGGCCGGCTTCCCCACTGGTGTTCCTCCCGATATCTGCGCATTTCACCGCTACACCGGGAATTCCACCTTCCTCTCCTGAGCTCAAGCTTCGCAGTATCAGACGCAATTCTCTGGTTGAGCCAGAGGCTTTCACGTCTGACTTACGAAACCGCCTACGGACCCTTTACGCCCAGTGAATCCGGACAACGCTCGCCCCCTACGTTTTACCGCGGCTGCTGGCACGTAGTTAGCCGGGGCTTCCTCTGGAGGTACCGTCATTTTCGTCCCTCCTAACAGGGGTTTACAACCCGAAGGCCTTCATCCCCCACGCGGCGTCGCTGGGTCAGGCTTTCGCCCATTGCCCAAAATTCCCCACTGCTGCCTCCCGTAGGAGTCTGGGCCGTGTCTCAGTCCCAGTGTGGCCGGACACCCTCTCAGGCCGGCTACCCATCGTAGCCTTGGTGAGCCATTACCTCACCAACTAGCTAATGGGACGCGGGCTCGTCCAAGGGCGACCTAACCAAAGGTTAGGCCTTTCCTCACTACTTCAGGAGAAGCAATGAACTTATCCGGCATTAGCTCACCTTTCGGCAAGTTATTCCAGACCCAAGGGTAGATTACCCACGCGTTACTCACCCGTTCGCCGCTCGCCAGCACTCCGACCGAAGTCGGAGCCTGCTGCCGCTCGACTTGCATGTGTTAGGCACGCCGCCAGCGTTCGTCCTGAGCCAGGATCAAACCCTCCATAAGGTTTTTATTTCACACTCAAAGTATTTCTCAAGACCCACACGCTGTTTAGTTTTCAAGGTGCACACACAAATCGTAGATTATAGCAAATCTCTATCTAAAATCAAAGCAAAAAAAATCGCCGCTTTCGGCGGCGATTTACAATAGCTAATCTCTCTTTCCTATTCAGCTATTGTATCGCCTCCAAAAGCTTTTCATCAATCAACCTTAAAAATTTTCAAATACCTATTAAAATAATAAATCGGTCTTTATTGGTTGTCAACTTAATTTTGGACAAAACCATGCTTTTTTTTGATTTTTAAAAAAGACAGCGGGAGCAGTCAACCAGCTTTTAAACAATGAGTTTTACAAACTTCCGCTTCCCAACTTTTATTATATCACCAGTGGAAACCAAAACCTCATCATCAACTGAGGTAACTTCTCTTTCGTTAATTTTCACTCCTCCCTGCTCAATAAAACGTCGAGCTTCACTACTTGACTGAGCCAGTCCAAGAGTTGTTAAAAGCTTAACCACCCAGACCTTACCATTTGATTTAACAATTTCAGCTGGAACTTTCTTCTCCAATATTTCCTCTGGAGTTTCCTTATGTTTAAAAACGCGGTCAAACTCTTTTCGAGCCAGTCTAGCTTTTTCTTCTCCGTGATAAAGCTGAACAATTGCTTGAGCTAAATCTCTTTTTACCTCAGCAGGGTGGAGTTCTCCTTTTTCCAAACCTTCTCGTAATTCTTCGGCTTGAGCGAGTTCTATATCTGTGCACAAAGTGTAGTAAGGAATTATCAAAGAATCATCTATTGACATAACTTTACCAAACATCTCTAAAGGCTCATCAGTTAAACCGACATAATTTCCGTAGCTTTTACTCATTTTCCTTGCCCCATCCGTTCCGACCAGAATTGGTGTCGTCAAGCAAATCTGAGGAGTTAAATTCATCGCTCGCATCAACTCGCGACCAGCTAAAAGATTAAACTTTTGATCAGTTCCTCCCATTTCAATATCACACTTAACCATAACAGAATCGTAAGCTACCATAACCGGATAGAGAAACTCATGGAGAGCAATTGGTTTTTGCTCTTTATACCGTTTGAAAAAATCGTCTCTTTCAAGCAATCGAGCCACTGTAAACTTAGAAGTTAGCCTTAATAAATCTTCAAGTGTTAAGAGAGAGAGCCACTCGCTGTTATAAACAATCCTGGTTTTTTCCTTGATTAGGATTTTAAAAGCTTGATCAGTATAGGTCTTTGCATTTTTCAGAACTTCTTCTCTGGTTAATGGCGGACGAGTTACCGCTCGGCCTGAAGGGTCTCCAATCATAGCTGTAAAGTCTCCAATTATCAAAATTACTTCATGGCCCAAATCTTGAAAGAGGCGCAACTTTCGCAAAGGAACCGCATGGCCCAGATGCAAGTCGGTTGAAGTGGGATCCACCCCAAACTTAACCTTTAAAGGTTTTTTATTCTTAATGGAACTCTTTATTCTTTCAAAGAGCTCTTCTTCGGGAATAATCTCAGCCGTTCCCGATTTAATTCTCTCTAATTGTTCCTTGGCTTTACTATAAATATCCTTGTTCATAAAAATATAAAAAACTCCATGAAAAATGGTTTAGAAATTTTACCAGAAAAAAAGAAGATAGAGAAAGGAAAATTAGTTAGCTATTAAAGCTTCGTCGCGGGTGAATTCTTGAGCTCGAAAGTCATAATTGGAACCTACAATCTCTTCTGGCCGACCGCCCACCAAAAACTTCACTTTTTTGACCTCAGGAAACTCAGTTGCTGTATTAACGATTGAGTAAATAAACATATTCTCTGCGCTACTACCGCGGGGATAAAGCTCTTTTAAGTTCTGGTCGAAGTCCACTTCCAGAAGACCATCTTTTAAACTTATGCCAACTATCTTCACTCCTGAAGGGAATGGATTGGTTAGGTCTTTACTTTGTGGCCCCTCTAAAAGTCTTTCCAGTGTTGCCTCAAGAATTGTTGGCGTTGAAGTAATCTCTGCCTCCTCTATTCTTAAAAACTGAGCTTCTTTGTCAGGGTAATAAAGAATCACCTTGATTTTTTTAACTTCAGCAGTTTTAGAAGAAGTTTTCTTGTTTTCTGAACCCCCAGAAGTTGATGAAGTTTTTTCTTTTTCGCCAGTCAGTTTTTCGAGGCAACCGGATAGAAAAAACAGGAATATAAAAAAAGTTATCAAACCTTTAAAGAGCTTTTTGCTCATCCTGATTATATTAAAGAAAAAGAAAGCCAAAGTCAATCATAGCGACTGATTAAAAAGCAAACAAAAAGAAGCAGGTCTATAAGCCGGATTCTGTACTCCGAAATGCGGTCGGAGCGGTAACCATCTCTCTAGGTTCGATGTTGCCACCGAACTCATGCGGCCTACCCGGAAGTAATAACCGCTCGGGTCAAGCGGCGGGCTCGCGCCTCTCCTTCCCTATTTGGCCTTGCTCCGGGCGGGGTTTGCCTTGCCCCTGATGTTACCACCAGAGCGGTGGTCTCTTACACCACCTTTTCACCCTTGCTCCAATTTTTATCGGAGCGGTTTGTTTTCTGTGGCACTTTCCGTCTGTTGCCAGACCCGGGCGTTACCCGGCGCCCTACCCTGCGGAGTCCGGACTTTCCTCTTCCCGACAAATATCGGAAAGCGGTTACCCAACCTGCTTCCTATATAATTATAATACCAGCAGTCCAGCATGTCTATAAAAAACCATAGCTCCTGGCTTCACAGATTAACTGCAACCTCCAAATAAATGTATTTTTCAAAAAAACTAAAATTACCTGGGTTCCCAAGAGTTCCGCTACTTTATCACCAGCTGTCATTGCGAGCTCTTCAGCCTCACGTCGAAGGACGAAGCATTCCCAGAGATTGCTTTTTCTCTCAAACAATATGGGATTACTTCACTTCACTCATAATGGCAACAATGAAAATGTAGCAGCGATCTAAAGGTTGCTGGATTTATTGAAAATTTTCCCAAAACCTAAAGGTTTCCGCTACACTTAACTACCTATCTTTTTTTAAAGCAAGGAGAATCGAAAAATAGGGAGTTAATAAGCCTTTTCCTTAAAAACCGTTAAGAAAGCCAGGGAGAAGATACTTCGATGTAACACCAGATTACCGAAATTACAGCCAGAAAAAAGAATAAAGCCAGATAAAACAACCGCTGATAAGAATAACCTGAATAATCCCCAACTTCATTCTCTCTCAACTTTTTGAGCGTTCCTTTTCTCCTAAAGTGCCTGCCTTTCATTGAGGTTTCCTTCTCATACTTTTTTTACTTTAAAATTCGACATAAACACTTAAATCTAAATAGAAAAATAGAGTGAGGAGGTATAACCCAAAATAAGGAAGGTAAAAACTTAAGAAAACTTTAAGAGTAAGTTAACTGGCGACGGCTTCTTATTCCTAACTTCCGCCGAATGTTTTTCAGGTGAGTTTTAACAGTTTCTGGACTAATATATAGCTTTTCAGCAATGTCGTCATTAGTCAAACCCTGGACTACCAGATTGAGTATCTGTCGCTCCCTAACGCTTAAAACATTAACTTTATCCCCGATAAACTTGGGAAGAGCGGTTACCCCTTTTAGAATTTTGGCAATTGCACGACGAGAAAAGAAAAGCTCTCCGTCTCGAATAACTTCGATGGAACGATAAAGTAAGTCAGGGTCCAATTTGGAAACGCAACCGTCACCACCCGAAAGTAAGCATTCAATTTCGATTTCCGGGTTCCTTTCATTTACCAGCCAAACAACTTTAGGTGGGTTCTTTATTTCTCTAATCCTGGTAGTTAAAGCCCGTGCTTTCAACCCAGGAGCTTCAGCATCTAAAATAACAATTTCAGGAGAAAACTTTAATACAACAGTTGCTACATCGTCCTTTTTTCGAAGAGTCTTTACATCATGAGCCTTGTCTTCAAGTAGAGTGCGCAAGCCTTCCATCTCGAAAACGTTAGAGCCTATTATCAGGAGCTTTTTTATTTTTTCCCTTTCCAATTAACTCCCCATTTTTTATTATAACATAAAACATCGATATTTTAATTATAAAAAAATCTTTAAAAAAATGGTTAATAAATTAACTATTAGTAATTCATTGATAGAGAAGATCTATAAAACTTTCATCTTTACGCCACTTTTTCTTTACTCTAACCCGCAATTCAAGGTAAACCTTTCTTCTAAGGATTTTTTCTATCTCCTCTCGAGCCAAAGTGCCGATCTCTTTCAATTTTTTTCCGCCTTGTCCAATTACTATACCCTTCTGAGAATCTCGCTCAACATAAAGAGTCGCTTTTATTTCAACTAAACTCTTGTTTTGATTCTCAAACCAGTCCTCAACTCGAACAGCCACACTGTAAGGAATCTCTTTCTTGGTGAGCTGGAAAATTTTTTCTCTGATTATCTCCGAGACCCTTGTTTCTAATGGCTGATCGGTTAGCATTTCTGGTGGATAATAAGGGGGAGCTTCGGGTAAAAAATTAAAAACTTCTTCGACCAACTCCTTAAGTCCAGAACCATAAAGGGCGGAACCATTCAGGACTCTGTCAAAAATACTCCACGAAGCTACCTCGTCAATTAAAGGTAAAATATCCTTCTGCTTTATAAGATCAACTTTGTTTAAAAAAACTATTTTAGGGCATTTTAACTTTTTAATAAGTGACTCTAACTCAGCTGAAAAATTTTGTTTTTCTCCTTTTAAAGAACTTGCATCTATAACAAAAAGCAGAACATCGCAGTCTTTTAAAGCATTTTTAGTTGAGTTGACCAAATACTCGCCCAGTTTGTCAAAGGGCTGAAAAAAACCGGGAGTATCAACAAAAACAATCTGTCCAGCTTGGGAGTGATATACACCCCGGGTATGCAAACGAGTAGTTTGAGGTTTAGAAGAAACAATAGCTACTTCCTGACCTACTAACTTATTTAAAAGAGTTGACTTTCCAGCATTAGGAAATCCGACAACTGCAACAAAACCAGACTTATGAGCCATCTTTTTTAAATTTAAAAGGGAAAGATAGCAATTCTTTTAACTCCAAAATTTTAAGCTCGTTCTGGTAATAAAAAGCTACTTTCACTTCCGGTGCAAATTCCGACATTACCTGAAGACAAGCGCCGCAAGGGGGAAAAGTGTCCTTTCCTTCAGCCACTACAGCCACCAACATTGGCTTCTGGCTAGCTAGAACAGCGTTAAAAATAGCCAACCTTTCAGCGCAAATAGTAAGCGAATAAGAAGAGACTTCTATATTAGCTGCTGAAAAAACCTCACCGCTTTCTGTCAATACGGCAGCCCCAACTCTTTGTGAAGAATAAGGAGAGTAAGAAAGTTTGAAGCTCTCTTCAGCTTTCTTTATTAGCTCTTTTATTTCCATTAACCTTTTCTGCCATAACTTTAGCAATGCGATGGCCAGTGACTCTTAAAACTTCAAATCTCCAATCTTCATACTCAATTTTTTCTCCTTTTCGAGGTATCCGACCAAATAAACTATAAAGAAAACCACCAAAGGTATCGAACTCTTCTTCCTCTTCTTCAGAGGTTTTCAAGGTTAAAAGCTCTTTAGCCTCATCAAAACTAATTCGTGTATCTATTAAAATCTTTCCCTTTTTTAATGGTTGAAAAAGCACTTCCTGAACATCGTATTCGTCAAAAATCTCTCCCACAATTTCTTCCAGAATGTCTTCGATCGTTACTAGACCAGCAATGCCACCGTATTCGTCTACTATGATAGCCATATGAACCTTATTTTTTTGCATTTCTCGTAATAGTTCAATTATTTTCTTGGTCTCTGGAACAAAATAAGCTGGTCTAACCAGTTCTCCAACTTTTTTATCTTTTTCGCCACGACTTAGAGCAGAAACAATGTCTTTCAAATAAACAATGCCCCGAATATTCTCAAGCGAGCCTTCATAAACTGGCAAACGGGAATAGCCTTTTTCTAACGCCAGCTTTAAGGCTTTTTCAATTTTTGTTTTATTCTCCAGAGAAATCATATCAAGCCGAGGAACCATAATTTCGCGAACCACCGTGTCGCCAAACTCAAAGATTTGATGAATGAGTGCTCTCTCTTCCTCTTCAATTAGGCCCTCTTCTCCCCCAATTTCAATTAAAGCTCTAATTTCTCCTTCGGTAAGGAAAGGCTCTGATTTAATCCTCTCTTCCCCAACCGCTCTAACGATTATTTGAGAAAAAAACATTACAACTCTTGATATAGGGAAAAGAATCATTTCAACAAAAAAGAAAACGCGGCTAAAAAGCAAAGCTACTCTTTCGGCGTGACGAATTGCTAGAGTTTTAGGGGTAATTTCACCAAAAACCAAAATAAGAAATGTCATTGCCCCGGTTGAAATTGCAACTGCCCAATTTCCAAACCATTCTAAGAAAATACGAGTAGCTAAAGCAGTTGCCATTATATTGACCAGATTATTTCCCAAAAGCACAGTTGCTAAAAAGCGGTGTGGGTCTTCGGTAAGTTTTTGTAACTCTTTAGAACCCTTCAGGTTCTCTTCTGCTAATTTTCGAACTTTGCTTCTACTAATTGCTGTAAAAGCAGTCTCAACTGAAGAAAAAAAGGCTGAAAAAGCCAGAAGTAAAAATAGGATAATTATTTCAAGAACCATAGTTTCCATTCCTTCTCAAATCAGGCCAAAAACTTGAAAAATTAAGACAGTCAAGAGGATACCAATCACACCGCCAGCTGTCACCTCAAACCAGCTATGAATATCTTTCTCTACTCTACTTTGAATAACCAGCAAGCAAAGAAAAAAAGCCAGAGTAGCTAATAGAAAGTTTTTACTTAACAAAGAAATCGAAGTAAATAGTGAACCAGCTACCGCACTATGAGCACTTGGCCAACCTCCGCGCATAAAATTTTTCGCCCCCGTCCAAGCTTTAAGAGCAATGGAAGCAATCAAAACCAGCGCCAAAGCCACTCCAGTAACATAAAGAGGTAAAGACCTTATCCTTTCCAAAGCTAAAAGTGAAAATTTGTTGAGACGAGAAAAAAAGACAAAGTAACCTACAAAGATAGCGTTCAAAGCCGAAAGCAAAACTGCTGAAGCAGCCACATCTTTAGCCATCTTAGCAAGTGGGTCATAAGTTGTAGTGTAAATATCAATACTAGCCTCCAAAGCGGTGTTAAAAAGTTCACTCACCAGAACAAGAATTATAGCAAAGAAAATAGCAATTAATTCAAGGCGGGTAAGATTGAAAAATAGGCTGACTAACAAAACAAGAAAAGCAAGAAAAAAATGAATCCTCATATTACGCTGCGTCTTAAGGACATGGACTAGCCCTTCAATGGCATAATTGAAGCTTTCAATTAAAGGTCTTTTCCTCATTCGTTAACCAGTCAAAATTTTTAGGAGCTTTTTCTCTTCCACTTCCATCACTTTTGCTTCAACTTCTGTCTGGTGATCAAAGTGGCAAAGATGAAGTAAACCGTGGATAATTCGCTCAAAAACTTTTCTTTCCATATCTTTTTCTTCCAAATAATCTTTCTTTTCTTTCTGGATTATTACTTCCGGACAAATTATAATCTCGCCGAAGAAGGGTTCTTCTTCGAGAAGAAAAGATAAAACATCAGTTGGTTCGTTGCGATGGCGATAAGTAAAATTAAGTTTTCGCATTCGATTCCCACCAACAAAAACAACACTTAAATCACCCTTGGAAATCATTAGTTTCGAAGCTGCCTTTTTCGTCAATTCTCTCAATCTCTTTTTATTTAGTATTGCTTTTCTTTGTAAATCCCTTAGCTCGATTCTTAACATTCCCCTCTCCATTAGGTGTTAAATCAGGGTAATCAATCCTTGAATGATAAACAGAAATTAAAACCTCCTTAAAACTCTGCGCTATCTTGTTTAAGTCGCCCAATGTAAGTTTGCTTTCGTCTAGCTGACCATCTTCGAGTTTCTCCTTTATTATTCGGTTAATCAACTCTTCTAGGCGAGACGGGCTTGGTTTTCTTAAAGCCCGAGAAGCTGCTTCCACTGAATCAGCCAACATAACGAGAGCTGCTTCTTTTGTCTGGGGTTTGCGCCCAGGATAGCGAAAATTGTCTTTGGTAATCCCGGAAGAAAGTCCTTTCTCGACTGCCCGGTTATAAAAATAATTTAAAGCACCGGTCCCATGATGTTCTTCAATTATGTTTGTTAGCTCAATTGGCAAACGATGCTGTTTAGAAAGTTCTACTCCTTCCTTGACATGAGAGGTGATAACCAAAAAACTTAAAGTAGGATTAGTTCGGTCGTGAGGATTTTTACCTAACTGATTTTCTACAAAAAACAAAGGTCTTTTAATTTTACCAACATCATGGAACTGAGCTCCAACTCTGGCTAAAACCGGGTTGGCTTTGACCGCTCTAGCAGCTCTCTCAGCCAGATTTGAAACCATAACGCTGTGGTTGTAAGTGCCCGGTGCTTTAACTATTAACTCTTCTAACAATGGATGATGAGGGTTAGAAAGTTCAACCAAGCGCAAGTTAGTAGTGATATGGAAAAGACTTTCCAGAATCGGCAACGCTCCAATAGTTAAAACAGCCGAGAGAAAGCCTCCACCCAAACCTGCCAGGCCGTCCATCAACACAGCTTGAATCGAGCTTAAATAAATTGAACTGGAAAAAAAAGAAAGAAAAAAACTGGCTAAAGCTACTAATACTCCACCCCGAATAAGTTCTGCTTGACGGCGAACATCTCGCAAAAGAAAGACCCCCAAGCTACCAGCAATAAAAGAAGGCAAAATAAACTTAAGTTCTACACCGCTGATTAGTGAACAAACTAAAAGAGTAATAGCTAGAGCTAAAGTTGCAACTTCGGCATCTAGGAGAACCACTAATAACATTGGAAGAGAAACTATAGGAATTAAGAAAGAAGGAAATTTAGGAACTATCAGTGCCGTCAGGAAAACTTCGCCTAAAACCAGCAGGCAGACCAAGACAAGATATTTTGGCTTAAAGTATTGAGGCCGAAAATAGTAAATAAACATAAAGAGAAGGCCTAAAAAACTTCCCACTAAAACCAGATTAGCCACTAAAGTCCGATAGTCAAATCTCGGACCCCAAATTCCCAATATCCTTAAAAGCTCTCTTTTTTGTTCAGTAATTATCTCTCCTTCCCGCACCACTACCTCGTTCTTAAGTTTACGAACTTCGTACGGTTTTACTGTGCTCACAGCTTGCGAACGTAGCTTTTCTGTCTCAACAGCATCATAAACATAGTTAGGGCGCAAGCAGGTGATAACTACTTCTTCAACAATTCCTCTTTCTAAAGAAGAAAGGTTAAATTCTAAAGTCGCTTTTTTTATATCAACTTCTTTTTTAGCTAATTCTTTTTCGGTTATTCGGTCGGCTAAAATTGACTCAGCAATCTGCAAACTCTTCTCCTCTAAAGAAGGAATACGTTTCTCTTTGATTTTTAAAGCATTTTCAAGCGTGCGCCGGTCATAAAAACTTCCAAGCTCAGCCAGCAAAAACTTAATCTTTTCTTCTTTGGATGTATTGTCAAGATGAGCCTTTTTCAAGAGATAGAAAAAGTTTTTAATATCCTGCGAGGTCCGATTAAAGGCCAACGCGCTATAACGGTAGACAGGCTTTACTGCCCGGCTGGCTTCTTTCCTCAATTCCTCAGTTTTCTTTTCGTCAATATAACTTACATCTCGAGGTGATTTAATGGTATATGGAGAGGGGGCGTTAACTTTCAAAGGAGAAGAAAACATCGGATAAGCGACAACTGAAGCTAACGCTAACCAAAAGAAAAAGAATAACAATAAATAATTCCATTTCTGAAAGCCTAAAAAGTAATTTTTAAGAAGAAGGCTTATTTTTTCGTAATTCAGCCTCACTCTTGCTTTTCTCCATTCTTTCTTCATAAAGTTTATAAGCTTCAACAATCCTTTGAACCAGCTTGTGGCGAACCACATCTCGAGCTGTCAAATGAATAAAAGCCAGCCCATCAATTCCTTTCAATATTTTTTCCACCACTACTAACCCCGAGTTATCTGATCGAGGCAAATCAACTTGAGTTATGTCCCCAGTAATCACCATTTTTGACCCGAAACCAAGTCGGGTTAAGAACATCTTCATTTGCTCTGGAGTTGTGTTCTGAGCTTCATCAAGAATTATAAAAGAGTCATTTAATGTACGTCCTCTCATATAAGCTAAAGGAGCAACTTCAATTGTTCCCTGATCCATATGACGGCGAAATTCCAAAGGGTCAGTCATGTCAAAAAGGGCATCGAAAAGAGGACGTAAATACGGATCGACTTTTTCATACAAAGTTCCAGGTAGATAGCCTAATTTTTCTCCAGCTTCTACAGCTGGGCGAGTTAAAATTATTCGGGAAACAAGCCTTTCTTTAAGGCTTAAAACTGCCATCGCCATTGCCAGGTAAGTTTTACCCGTTCCAGCTGGACCAATAACAAAAGTTGTTGTATTTTTCCGCATCGCATCAACATACTCTTTTTGACCTTTCGTTTTTGGTCCGATTACTTTGCCGCGGTGGACTAAAATTACATCAGAGAAAACCTCAGAAGGAGTTACTTTATCTCCACTTTTCACTATTTCAATTATCTGCTCAACCTTGTGGGTATCAAGCTTTCGACCTTCAGCCAAAAGATTGAAAACTTCGCGGAAAACCGTGGTTACCTGCTCCACATCATTTTTTTTGCCTTTAATGGTAACTTCATTTCCCCTAACCAAAACCTCCGCTGGTAAGGAATCTTCGATAATTTTTAAATACTCGTCAGCCTGACCAAAGACATCAATCAGAGAAAGGTCTTCAGGAACAAAAAGCTTTGTTTGCTGCTTCAAAATACCTCCAATTTAATTATAACATCATAAGGTAAGGAATCTAAACTTAAGCTGAAAGCTTTTTTCTGACAATCTCATTTACCAAGCGCCCGTCAGCTCTCCCTTTAACTTGAGGCATCAAAGTTTGCATAACCTGGCCTATTCCGGATAGGCCAGAAATGTTCAGTTCTTTTATAACTTTTTCCACCATTTCTTCAAGCTCTTCCTGACTTAATTGAGCTGGCAAATAGCTTTCAATAGTCTTGGCTTGCTCTTCTTCCACTCTAGCCATCTCCTCATTCCCCACCTTTCGATAATCAGCCGCTGCCTCTTTCCATTTTCGAGCTTCTTTTTGAATCAAAGAGTAGATTTCTTCAGTCATTAATGGTTCCATCTTTTCAATCTCGGCATTCTTAATGACTGAAAGCAGAATTCTCAAAGCTGAAAGCTTAACTTTATCCCCTTTCTTTAAAGATGCTTTCATGTCCTCTGTTATTTGAGTCTTTAAATCCATTTTAACCCCCTATCAACCGACCGAGTGGTTTGCCGCCCAAAAGATGCATATGAAGATGGGCCACTTCCTGCCCAGAGTCAGGTCCAGTGTTTAAAATTAAGCGAAATCCAGTCTTAAAAACTCCCTCTTTCTTCGCTATCTCTTCCGCCACTTTTAAAATATCTTTTAAATCCTCTAAATCTTCAAGTTCATAGCCTTTCATCGGTTCGATATGTTTCCTGGGAACAATTAGAATATGAACTGGAGCCTGGGGATTAATGTCTCTAAAAGCTACTATTTTCTCGCTCTCGTAAACCAGTTCGGAAGGAATTTTTCCCTCGATAATTTGACAAAAAATACATTCCATATTTTCAATCACCTTCCTTTTTTAAAATTTTACCAAAAACTGCGCCTTCTTTTTCCTTTTCTACCTTTACATCGACTATTTCAGATACTTGAGAATGCGCGGGGAAGTAAACTCGTAAATAGTTTTCGCTCAAACCTTCACACCGTCCATCCTTCCTCCTTTCAACTAAAACGCTTAAAGATTTCCCAATAAACTGAGAAGCATATCTTTTTCTCAACTTCTGATCGAGCGAGCGCATCTTTAGCAAGCGCTGGTGCACAACTGATTCCGACAATCGAGGGTGGAAGTAATATGCTTGAGTGCCTGGTCGGGGGGAAAACTTAAAAAGGTGAAGACGGCTAAAACCTACTTTTTCTGCCACCATAAATGTGTTCAAAAAAGATTTATCGCTTTCTCCTGGAAAACCAAGTAAAATATCGGTAGTAAGTGAAACTTCCGGTATTTTCTCTTTTATTTTTTTTGCTATCTCAACAAATTCTTCCACCGTGTAAGGTCGGTTCATCTTTTTTAATATTTCATTATCACCACTTTGTAATGGTAAATGAAAATGTGGAGCAATTCTTTTTTCTTGAGCCACTAAATCTAAAAGCTCTTCTGAAAGGTCGTTTGGCTCTATCGAACTCAATCTTATTCGACCAACCGAAGTTCTTTTAAGAATCTCTTCCAACAAAACAACAAGATTGGTTGGGGGGGAAAGATCGCGTCCGTAGCAACCCAAACGCACTCCACATAAAACAATTTCCCTGAAGCAATTCGAAGCTTCCTGAACTTTCTTTAAAATTTCTTTTAAAGAAACACTTCTTTCTTTGCCCCGAATATGGGGAACTATACAATAACTACAAAAGTGGCTACAGCCATCCTGAACTTTGATAAAAATTCGACTTCGCCTAATCTTTTCTGGTAAAACAGGAAAATGACTGTTCTGGGTTCTTTTCAAAGATGTTTTTAAAGAAGGGTGAAACTTCAATGCGAATTCTTTTATCACTTCTTTTTTGTTCTTTTGCGGAATTAGCAAGTCAAAAGGTAAAAATGAATGCTCATGGCTGCTCAGCAATTCAGCATAACAGCCAATAACCATAAGATAAGCCTTGGGGTTTTCTTTTTTTAGCTTTCTAATCAGCTTGCGAGCTTTTCTTTCAGCTTCAGAAGTAACAGCACAAGTGTTAACTATCAGAACATCTGCCTGGGATGGCGAAAAAACCCTTCCCCAACCTTGCTGGAATAGCTTTGAAGCGATTTCTTCTCCTTCAGCTTGATTTACCTTACAACCAAAATTATAAAGATAAAAAGAATCCATTAACCACGCCTTCCTAATAAAAACGAAGCCAGAGTCAAAGCCACCAAAGAGGCAGTCTCTGCCCGCAGCAGTTGCTTTCCTAAAGTAAGACAGTAAAAATTAGAATTTCGGAAGGACTTCTTCTCTGATTCGTTAAATCCACCTTCCGGCCCAATTACCAAAGCCAATCTTTCATTTTTTTCAAACTTCAAGTCCATAAGTGAATTACTTTTTTCATCCTCAAGAAAAACTAAAGTCTTTGAATACTGCCTAAGAGCTTTAATTGCTTCCTTAAAAGAAGCGACAGGGTAAATCTCAGGTAAAACAGGTTGATGAGCCTGTTCGGCCGCCGATTTAACAATCTTGCCCCAACGCTCTAAAGCTTTCTCGCCCTGAACCTTAACAACAGTTCTTTCAAATAATACAGGATGAAGTTCATCAACTCCAAGCTCAGTAGCTTTTTCCAGTAGTAACTCCATTCTTTTTGCTTTCAAAGGTGAAAAAAACAAGGCAATAGTAGAAGCAGGTTTTTCCACCAACGCTTTACAGCAAATTTTTAATTGAGCTTCCCTTCGGTACACTTCAATAATTTCAGCTTCAGCAGTTAAATTTCCGTCTGAAAGATAAATCTTGTCGCCTTTTCGACACCTTAAAACTCTTACCAAATGATGAAAATCTTTCCCTGATAAAGTAAAAAAATTAGAATTTAAAAACCCTTTTGGAAGATGAATAAATGGCTGGCTCATCAGCTTGTTTTATAGACCAGAGCGGTCCAATCTTCTTTCTCCTTCTTTTCAAGTTTGACAAATTTTGATCGATACAGCAAATCCTCTACCATCTTCCCTTCAGACCTCAAAATTCCAGAAAAAATAAGTAAAGCTGAGCGAAATTTCTGCCAGATTGAAGTGTTGTTTAATATTTCATTAGTAGTAAGATTAGCCAGAACCAGATCGAAATCAAAATCTTTCCATTGAGATATCGGAAGCTGATAAAAAAATATCTTTTCAGCCTGATTTATTTTCCAGTTGTTAACAGCGTTTTCTAAAGCTTGTCGATCGCAATCAATCGCAACCGATTTGCCTGCTCCAAGCTTTTTGGCGGCAATTATTAGAACACCTGAACCAGTGCCAACATCTAGCACTTTCGCTTGAGGTTTAAGATATTTTTCTAATAAATCCAAGGCTAAAAAGGTGGATGGGTGAGAGCCGGTGCCAAAAGCAAGTCCTGGTTTAATATAAACCAACCTTCTTGTACCTTTTGAATATTCAGTCTTTACAATATCACTGTTTAAAGGAATAACTCTAATCTTCTTCCCTACTGACACAGACCTAAGATATCTGGACCAGTGTTTAAGATAGTATTCATTTTTAACTATCTTTTTTGATGAAAGTTTAAGTTCCCACCCGTTCATTTTTTGCAAATTTTTTAAGGCTTTTTCTAAACCTTCAGTTTGAGCTGAAGAATAAATCACCTTTATTTTTTTGCCTTTAGTGGTTTCTTCTTCCCAGGCAGCAAAACCCCACCCTGACAGCAAATCAACAATGACTGAATTTAAGGAGTTTAAAGATGAAAATTCTGCCTCAATTAAACCAGACACTGAGCGCCTCGCTCAGCTTTCTACTGGCCAGTCTGACAACCGAGGTTGCTCGGGGATAATCCATCCTTATTGGCCCAAGCAAACCAACGACTCCAAACGGCTCTTTTTCAACTGAAAAACTAGTTGTAATGAAACTGCAGTCGGCAAACTGGAGAGGATTTTCCAAACCAATTCTGATAACCAAGCCAGAGAAATTAAAATAATTCTCAGCTAAAAATCTGGTTATCGCTCCATCTTCAACAGCTTTAAGGAGTTTTACAAATCGAACAACATCAAGAAACTCGGGGTGAATTGAAAGAGATGAAAGGCCTGAAATGAAAAATTTATCACGAAGTAAACATTTTATTGCTTCATCGGCAATTGATTTAATGCCCAATCTTACCTTCCTTGGTAAATCCTCATTTTCAGCTAATTTTGAAAGCTCATTAACTCTTAAACGTCGCGGGTAGTTTTGAAAAACCCGAGAGATAATCTCCAAAAAGTGATGATCAATAGGAAAATCAAATTGAATTGTCTTTTTAATTATCTGTCCAGTATTAAAAACAAAAACAACCATAAAAGAATGAGAGCTAATTAAAAATAAATCAAGATGACGGAGGTAATTGAACGTAATTCCAGGAGCATAAACAAAAGACGGATAACCAGTCAGCTGAGTAAGGTAGTGTGGGGTTTCTTTAAGCAACCACTCGAGGTCAATTGGATTTGAAAACAGACCATTAAGGATTTCAAGTTCTTTCTGATTGAGTGAGTTTTCATTCATAGTTGCTCCAGCATAAAAGTGATACCCTAGTTCAGTAGGAATTCGACCAGCCGAAAATCTTACCCTTTTAAGATAACCCTGCTGCTCAAGTGAAGACAAATCATTGCGAACAGTCGCCGGGCAAACATCTAAAGAGTACATTCTGACCAACTTTGCCGATGCCACCGGTGTAGCCGTTTTAATATAATCTCTTATGGCAACTTTCAATATCTCTCTTTTCCTTAAATCAAGCCCACGATAGCGCTGCATAACAAATAAATACCATCAGGAAGAAAGGTTGTCAACTAACTAAAAACTTGCTCTAATAACTGACCTCAGGCCAGACTTTCTACGTTTTTTCTTTATCCTCTAAGCCATTTAATCTAAAAGCGAAGAAAGCAGCTTGGCATAAATTTCATTACAAACAAGCAGACCTTTAATGTTTAGAATAATTTTCCCGCTTTTGACTCTTAATAGCTTCAGACTTTCAAGCTCATTGAGTTTACGCATAAAATTTTCTTTTTTACTTTTTTCTAAACCTCCAACAATTTCTTCAATTTCTAAGCTCTCAATTAAACGTAAGCCCTCAAAAAGCTTTTCCTTTAGAGCCTCCTTAGAGTTGATAAAATATCTTTTTTCATATGGTTTTATCCCCTGAAAAACGGTCTCAAGATATTTTTCTAAATCAGTAAAATTTCTCCAACGATAATTACCTAAAAAACCATCGCTCCCACAACCCAACCCTAAAAAATCGCCTCTTTTCCAATAATTTAAACTGTGGCGACATTTGTAACCGGGGCGAGCGTAATTTGAAACTTCATAATGAATATAGCCAGCTGATTTTAGAAAAGAGTTAGTAAAATAATATTTTTTGACGACACTGACATCCTCAGAGGAATCAAAAATAATAGTTTCTTTATCGCTCTCAAGATTAAATGCCCTTTCGACTTCAACATAGTAACCTTCTCCCTCAAAAGAAAAATTCACTTCCTCAAAAACTTTTTGGTAAAGTGAAGTGCCAGGTTCTAAGGTTAATTCATAAACAGAAAGGTGCTCAGGCTCTAACGAAACCGCCCTTTTAGATGTCTCTTCCCAATCTTCTTCAGTTTCGCCTGGCGAATTAAATATCAGGTCTATGTTAATGTTTTTAAAGCCAACTTGACGAGCAAGATTATAAGCCTCAATGCTCTTATCAACTGTATGAATCCGACCAAGGACCTCCAGTTGCTTTTGCTTTAAAGATTGAAAACCTAAACTCAAACGATTAATCCCCGTTTTAAACCACTTTTCTAATTTCTCAAGCGTTACCGTTTCTGGATTGGCCTCGAGAGACACTTCTGCATCAGACAAGAGATCAAAGTTATTTTTAAGAAAATTGAAAAAAAACTGGATATGTTCAGGGCTAACAAACGAAGGGGTTCCACCTCCAAAGTAAACAGTACTAATAATCCTTTCTCTTAAAATATCTTCGTACAAAAGAAGTTCCTCTTTTAAAGCTTTAAAATATTGAGAAATTAAATGATTTTTTGTGGTGTATGAAAGAAATCGACAATACGAACAGCGTTTCTGGCAAAACGGTATGTGAACGTAAACAGAAATAGTTTGACTGCTTGACGCTATCAAGCTTCTAAACCCTCAAAATTTCAATAAAGGCTTCTTGAGGAACCTCCACTCTCCCCAACTGTTTGAGCTTTTTCTTGCCTAACTTCTGTTTTTCTATAAGCTTTCTTTTTCGAGTTACATCGCCACCATAACACTTAGCCAAAACATCCTTACGAAGTGCTTTTATTGTCTCTCGAGCTATCGGCTTCCCCCAGATAGCAGCTTGAACTGGCACATCAAAAAGCTGTCGAGGAATAAGCGATTTGAGTTTATTAACAAGGTCTCGACCACGATAATAAGCTTTATCACGATGAACAATTAAAGAAAGGGCGTCAACAGGTTCGCCAGCAATTAAAACTTCAAGTTTAACTAATTCCGACCGGCGATAGCCAACAAACTCATAGTCAAATGAAGCATATCCACGAGTCTTTGATTTTAGCTGGTCGTAAAAGTCGAAAATCACTTCCGCCAAAGGAAAGTTGTATTTTAGTTCAGCCCGGGTGCCACTTAAAAACTGCAAACTCAACTGCTCACCCCTTCTCTCAGTTGAAAGTTCCATGATCGGCCCAATGTAGTCTTTGGGAGCAATTATTACTGCCGAAACAAAGGGTTCCTCAATGCTCTCGATTTCGCCAAGTGATGGAAACTTTGCCGGATTGTTTACTTCAATTCTTTTTTTATTCTTGAGATTTACTATGTAAGCAACGTTTGGAGCTGTAGCTAGCAACTCGAGAGCAAACTCTCTTTCCAGTCTTTCCTTGACAATTTCCATATGTAAAAGACCCAAAAAGCCGCAGCGAAAACCAAATCCTAATGCTTCAGAAGTCTCCGGCTCATACTGCAAAGATGGGTCGTTAAGAGCAAGTTTAGCCAGCGAATCTCGGAGTTTTTCGTAATCTTTAGGTGCCAAAGGATAAAGACCAGAAAAAACCAGTGGTTTAGGTCTCTTATAACCTGGCAAAGGTTTAATGGCTCCTCGTTTCGCTTCTGTGATTGTATCACCAATTCTTGTCTGGCTCACACTTTTTATGTTGGCCATCAAATAGCCAACCTCTCCAGCTTTAAGCTCGGGTTGTGGAGAAAGGTGCGGCAGTAGATAACCTATTTCATCAACTACAAACTGGCTTCCCTCCCCCATTAACTTTATTTCCATACCCGACTTAATAAGGCCATCAAATAAGCGAATTAAAACTACCACGCCCCGATAGGGATTATAAAAAGAGTCAAAAATTAAAGCTCTCAAGGGTAAATCGGTTTCGCGTTTAGCAGGCGGAATTTTTTCAATCAATCTTTGCAGAAGCAGTTCAACATTCTCTCCTGTTTTGGCCGAAACAAAAACTGCTTCTTCAGCTGGCAAACCCAAACTCTCTTCAATCTCCTGAGCCACTCTCTCAGGTTCAGCATTAGGAAGGTCAATTTTATTAATTACAGGAAGGATTTCAAGATTGTTTTCCAAAGCCAACAAGGCATTAGCAACTGTTTGCGCCTCTACTCCCTGAGTAGCATCGACTACTAATAAAGCTCCCTCGCAAGCTGCTAAAGCTCGAGAAACTTCATAAGTAAAATCAACATGACCAGGAGTATCAATTAAATTTAAAACATAACCGTGATAATTCAATCTCACTGCTTGAGCTTTAATAGTTATCCCCCGCTCCCGTTCGATTTCTAAGCGGTCAAGATATTGTTCAACCAATTCTCTTTCCGGAACCGCGTGGCAAATTTCTAGAAATCGGTCAGCCAAAGTAGATTTGCCGTGGTCAATATGGGCAACAATGGCAAAATTTCTAATATTCTTGGGTTCAGTCATCAGAGTTCCAGGTAAAAAGTTTAACAAGAACAGGAAAAAAACAAAAGATAATTTAAGAAAAATTAGCAGCTTTTAGTAAGAAAAACCGCTCAACAAAATAATTAGCCAGCAAACCATTTATCACCCCAGCAATAACTCCCAACAACGAAAACCAGGGTAAATAACTAAGCAAAGCCCAGTTACTCAAGAGTAAACAAGCAACAATTAGCTGAAAAATATTGTGAGAAAAAGACCCGGCTAAACTAATGCCAAGATAGCTCAAATAACGACGAAAAAACTTAAAAACAAGTATCATCGCCAGACCGCTTGCTAGAGAAGCAAAAAAACTGAGGTAAAACATTGGGGTAAAAAGAAAGCCGAACAAAAGGGAGATTAAAAAAACTCTTAAAACTATTAATAGGAAGATGACCGTTCCGCTAAAGTAAGCCAAAGATAACAACGTAGCTAAGTGAGCCAGCCCAACTTTAAAGCCAGGGATAAAAAATGGTGAGATAAAATTATCTAAAGCTTGTAAGGTAATGCCTAAAGCTAAGAAAAGCGAAAAGCGAGTGAGATTGGAAGGAGAACTAAAAGTTTGTCTAAAGGCAGCTTTTTCACCTAATGACCGCATCTATTTTTTCCTCGCCAAATGTTCTGATTACAATTCGATTGGGCAAGCACATAATTGAATCGCCTTTGCTTGAAAGATAGCCCTGTCTTTCGCACAACTTATCGGGACAACTCGAGCTTGCTACTTTCAATCCCTTAGAGTTAACCTCTAAAATCATTAAAGTTTTATTCCGATATCCAATTTTCTCCTTATGTGGATAAGAAAGGTCAACAATTTTAAGTATCTTTCTTCCCTGATAAACTACCGCTTTATTGGTTAAAAAAACCGGCTCAGGTAAAAAAAGGAATTGAATAAATGTTAAAATTAGTATTAACAAGAATAGGAAAAAATCGCCTCTTGTTATCTTAAGTTTTGTAAGGTAAGAGGCATTTGGTCGGGCACTTTTCGACGCCAACGGCACAATCGGGATTTTTTTCATAGTCAACCACCACTATATTCTCCACTAAACTCAGGCCTTCCGGGCAAGCTTTAACGCAAATTCCGCAAGCAATGCAACCTTTCTTGCAAACACTGAGAACTTCTTTGCCTCGGTCTTTAGAGCTGCATCTGATTACCAACCTTGCTTCTTCTGGAACAAATTTAATTAAACCACGGGGGCAAGTTGAAACACAAATACCGCAACGAGTACATTTTTTTAAATCGAAAACCGGCAGTAGATTCTCATTCATTTTAATGGCATCAAAAGGGCAAGCTTTTTGACAGCTTCCAAAACCAAGGCAGCCATATGAACATAACAAGTCTCCCTTAGTCTGCTGTTCAGCGATTAAACAATCCTTAACACCATTGTATATGCCTCTTTTAGCTACCTCACTTCGGTTTAAACCACAGTGAAGAGCTGGAGCCACTTGATTTTCTTTGATTTCTGCTTTAATTCCCAAAACCTCAGCAACAGCTTCGGCTATTTCAGGACCGCCAGCTCGACAAGCATCATAGGAAGCTTCACCAGCTACAATAGCCTCAGCAGCACCTTCACAGCCAGGTTTTCCACAAGCACCACAGTTTGAGCCAGGTAAAACTTCTAAAATTTTTTCTACTAAAGGATTTACCTCTACTTTAAGCTTAATTGAGGCTAAAGCTAGAATGCCTCCCATCAAGAAAGATAGTCCACCCACTATTCCAGCTGCTTTAACAACCACTAAATAATCCATCAAACCTCACATTCCAAAAAGTCCAGCAAAGCCCATAAAGGCCAGAGAAGCTAAAGAAGCAACTATAAAAACAATGGGATAGCCTTTCAGCCAGTTGGGTATCGGTGAAGTCTTCATTCTGTCCCGAATAGCTGCCATCATAACTATGGCTAAACCAAAACCAAGAGCAACACTAATTGCATAAACAATACCTTCAATAAAACTATAACCATAAGGCAAATTGAGCTTTAAAAAGCCTGGTTTAGAAGCTTCAGTTGCTGCCGCTAAAACAGCACAGTTAGTAGTGATTAATGGAAGATATATCCCCATCGCTTTGTAAAGCGGCGGACTTACTTTGCGAATAAACATCTCAACAAACTGAACCAAGCTGGCTATAATTAAAATGAAAACAGGAATATAAAGAAACTCGCCAACCCCAAAGGGCACTAATAAGTAATTCCAGGCTAACCAGCTAGCTGCTGAAGCCAGAGCCATCACAAACGTAACTGCCATACTCATACCAATTGAAGTTTCAACCTGGGTAGAGACGCCAAAAAAAGGACACAGACCAATAAAGCGGATAAAAATGATGTTCTGAACAATGAAAGCCCCGATGAAAAGAAAGAAATAATGCTGAACAGCACTCATTCTTTTATCCTCCGATTAATAAAGTTTACTAAGGCCATTAAAAGACCAAAAGTCAAAAAAGCACCCGGAAAAAGAATGAGAATCCTTGGTGGTTCAAAAGATGGACCAAAACTAATCAAGACTTTATCAAAAAAAACAATTTTTCCTGTTCCCAAAAGTTCGCGCACGAAGCCCATCGTAAACAAAATCCAAATATAACCCAAACCCATTCCGATGCCATCAGCAATTGATTCTAAAATCCCTCGTTTGGAAGCAAAAGCTTCAGCTCGACCAAGAATAATACAGTTAACTACAATTAAGGGTATCCAGACACCCAGCCGGGCATAAACTGCTGGAAAGTAGGCTCGAAGCACTAAGTCAACAATGGTTACAAAAGAAGCAATGACCACAATAAAAATTGGAATGCGAATTTCATTAGGCGTTACCTTCTTAAGCAAGGAAATAATAAAATTAGAACAAACTAAGACAAAAGTAGCAGCTAATCCCATAAAAATAGTGTTTTCGGCTCGCGTCGAAACCGCCAGGGCAGAGCATAAACCAATCATTAACACCATCAGCGGATTTTCAAGGGTTATTCCTTTAACCAGCTCACTCCAGAGCTTCTTTATCACTGAGCTTCCTCCTCCAAGAATGTTTTAAAAACTTCTAAAGCAGCTTTTACCCCATTAGCCACTGCCTTAGAAGAAATGGTTGCGCCACTAACAGCGTCAATGTCTTTTCTTACTTCAAGAGAGTCATTCACTGTCTTGCCTAAAAACTGCTTTTGCCAATCTTTATTCAAAATACCGTCGCCCAAACCAGGGGTTTCTTTTAAGTCAACAACTTCAATTTCTTCAACCTTTCCCTCGGAAACTCCAACCATCAAAGTTATCGGCCCACCGTAACCACGTGGCAAAACCTGGATTGCATAGCCAATAACTTTTCCTTCTGTGTCGTAACCAGTAAAAACTTTATCCAGAATTGAAAATTTTTTCTTAGCTTCTTCCTGCAGCTTTTCTTCCAATTCAAACTTTTTTGCTTCAGGCAAAACCTTACGAGCCGCTTTAACTTGTTGCTCCCAAATTTGCTTCTCAATGCGCTCTTTCGTTAAGGCATAAACACCAGCTAAAGCAGCTGCCGCGATAGCACAAATAATTGCCAAGTTAAAGCTCAAAAATAAAATCTTTTTCACTTTTTCTCTCCAAAGCGGCGAGGAATGAAATAGTAATCGATCAACGGGGTTAAAGCATTCATAAAGAGAATAGCGTAAGTGGTAGATTCAGCATAACCAGAAAACAACCGGATTAAAATGTTTAAAAAGCCGCAGCCAAGTCCAAAAATAAAGCGCCCAATTCGAGTGAGCGGTGTAGTCACATAATCAGTGGCCATAAAAAAAGCTCCCAAAAGAAGTCCGCCTGCCAGAAGATGAAATAAAACATCGCCCTTAAAAACAAGAGTTGTCACCGCCGCTGCTCCAATATATCCCAGGGGTATCTCCCAGTTGACGATCCGAAGAGCAATCAAAACCAAACCACCAAGAATTATTAAAACTGCTGAGACTTCACCAATCGAACCATAAGGATTTTGAACTAAATATGACTTGTAAAAACGAGTAAAAGAATAAGTCAATTCCCCAGCGCGCACCTGCTTAGCCAAGAAAAGAGGAGTCGCACCGGTAAAAGCATCAGCCGAAACCGTTTTATACCAGTGAGAGGTCAGGTGGTTAGCCCAGGAAAGAAGAAGAAAAGCTCTGCCGACTAAAGCAGGATTAAATACATTGTGCCCTAAGCCCCCAAAAAATTGCTTACCGACTATAATAGCAAAAACTGAACCAATAAAAGGAAGCCAGAGAGGAATTTTTGGTGGTAAGCAAAGAGCCAGCAAAAGCCCAGTCAAAAAGGCACTGCCATCAAGCAAAGTAGAAATTGGTTTTTTATATAAATAAAGAGCTAATGCTTCTGCCCCTAAAGCACCGGCCAACGAAGATAAAATTACCAGTAAAGAGTAAAAACCAAAAGTATAAACAGCCATTATGGTTAAGGGCAGCAACCCCAAAATAACCAGGTACATAATTCGGTTAGTATTCTCAGAGCTAAAAAAATGAGGTGAGCTAGAAATGAAAAGCGACTTTTTTGAAGCTGTTCCCTGGCTCATTTCTTTTTCCTCGCTAAGACCCTGGATTTAGCATGCCTGATAAGCTGAACCAGAGGTCGCCGAGTTGGGCAAACATAAGCACAGGAACCACATTCAATGCAATCAAGAGCACCTTTTGCTTCTAATCCATCAATATCTTCAACCAAGATTAAATTAGCTAATGTCACTGGCAAAAGGAAAACAGGGCAAGCATCAATACAACGGCCACAACGCAAGCACTCATTGCTTCGGTCGCCAACTTCAATTTCTCCAACTTTCAATGCCAAAATACCTGAGGTTCCTTTTACAACTGGAATGGAAAAATCAAAAATTGAAAAGCCGGTCATTGGGCCACCAAAAATTACTTTATCGGGCTCTTCTGAAAACCCACCGCAAAAATTAATAAGGTCCTGAGCAGGTGTTCCTAACTTAACTTTCAAGTTTTTAGGTTCAGAGATTGCCTCACCACTAATGGTAACTACTCTTTCAGTGAGTGGCTCACCTTTCCAGAAAGCACGGCTTAAAGCAATAGCTGTCTGAATATTTTGGACATAAGCACCAACCTCGAAAGGCAAAGCTCCCGAAGGTACTTCGCGGTTTAAAACTGCTTTTATCAAGTGTTTTTCTGAGCCTTGTGGATATTTAGTTTTAACCATTAAAACTTCGATATTTTTCTCTTCTTCAGTAATTTCTTTGAGCTTTTGAGCTGCATCTTCCTTGTTGTCCTCAACTACAATTAAACCACGCTCAGCTCCCACAGCTATCATAATTAATTTCAAGCCTGAAACTATCTCCTCGGGTTCCTCAAGCATCAAGCGATAGTCACAAGTTAAATAGGGCTCACACTCGCAACCATTAATTAAAACAGTGTCAATTGACTTGTCAGGAGGCGGGGAAAGCTTTACATGAGTAGGGAAAGCAGCTCCACCCAATCCAACTAAACCAGCATCCCTGGCTCTTACTCTTATTTTCTCTGAAGTTAAATCAGCTTCAGTTAATGGCGTTAATCCAGTTTTCTCCTGAGAATCAGAAACCTCCAAAACGATAGATTTAATCTTAACACCGGTAAAAGTCAAACGGGGTTCAATAGCTTTCACCCTTCCAGCCAAAGGAGCGTGAAGCGGCGCTGAAACAAAAGCTTCAGTATTAGCAATAAGTTGACCCTCATTAACTTGGTCGCCAACATTTACTAAGGGGGAAAGTGGCGCTCCAATGTGCTGAATTAAAGGTAAAACCAACAAAGAAGGTTGAGGTAATGTTTCAATCTCTTTATCAGCTGCTAACTCCTTCTTATCCGGCGGGTGAACTCCGCCTTTAAAAGTTAGTAACTTCACCTCACCCCTCAAGCTCCAAAGATTAAATTTTTCAAACTATAGCATAAATTGTAACAATGTCAACTTATTACCATTACTATAAATACTTCAAAGCCTGGCAATTAAGAGAAAAAAATTGCTGATTCCCTTTCATAGCTCTCGTGAGAATCAGAAGCATGAACAATGTTTTCTTCAATTGTTAAAGCAAAATCTCCCCTTATTGTTCCGGGCAAAGCCTCCTGAGGGTCGGTTGCCCCAACCACGGTCCTGACCACTTTAACAGCTCCTTCACCTTCTAAAATCATAACTACGACCGGCCCGGAAGTTACATACTTCACCAGTGGTTCGAAGAAGGGTTTTCCTTGATGTATTCGGTAAAGCTCTTCTGCCTCATCTCGTGAAAGGCTTAAGAGTTTTAAATTCAGTAAAACCAACCCTTTTTTTTCGAAGCGGGAAATAATCTCTCCCACCAATCCCTTGCGCACGCCATCTGGCTTGATCATCACAAAGGTTCTCTCTTTATTCATAAAAAACCTCCTCTAGAATTAAATTATCACTTAATAGTTAAAGGTATTTTAAATTATTTCCTAAGCCCCCGGGAAATAGCAACGGACAAAGTGATTACTTTCGACTTCCTCAAAATCTGGCTCCTTTTCCCGACAAATATCTTTTGCTTTCCAGCAACGTGGCTCAAAGCGGCAACCAGAAATCACCTCATTAAAACCAGGCAGTCCACCTTCTAAAACAATCCTTCTTCTCTCTCTTTCTTTTCTTGGGTCGGGAATCGGCACCGCAGAAAGCAATGCCTGGGTGTAGGGGTGTAAAGGCTGACCGTAAAGTTTCTGGTTTTCGGCTAATTCAACCAGTTTACCAAGGTACATAACTGCTACCCGCTCACTAAGATAGCGCACCACTGAAAGGTCATGAGAGATAAAAAGGTAAGAAAGCTTGAGCTTTTCCTTTAACTCATACAAAAGATTTAAAACCTGGGCCTGGATAGAAACATCAAGAGCAGAAACAGGTTCGTCACAAACAATCAAACGAGGATTTAAAGCAATAGCTCGAGCAACTCCAATTCGTTGACGCTGCCCTCCGCTAAATTCATGAGGATAACGGTTGTAGTGTTCTTTTTTTAAACCCACGCTTTCCATCAATTCTAAAACTTTTTCTTTTATGGCTTGGCCCGAATCAAACTTATGAATGACTAACGGCTCGGATATTATTTCACCCACTGTCATTCTAGGATTGAGAGATGAGTAGGGGTCTTGAAAAATGATTTGGATCTCCCTCCTGAGTTTTCTGAACTCTTTCTCCTTTAATGAAGTAATCTCTATGTTATCAAAGTAAATCTTGCCTGAAGTTGGTTTAACCAAGCCAACTATGCACCGACCAACAGTAGTTTTACCACAACCGCTTTCACCCACCAAGCCGAGAGTTTCACCCTCTTTCACATCAAAACTAACACCATCAACTGCCCGCACCACCCCAGCTAAACGCTGGAGTATGGCTCCTCTTTCTACAGGGAAATTTTTAACTAAATCAACTACTTTTAGTAAAGGCTCCATTAAATCGACCTCGGCTTAAAATTTCCATCTTTGGAAAAATGACAGCGACTAAAATGTCTCTCTGTCACTTTTTCAAACATTGGTTCTCTTTCCCGACAAATTTTTTGGGCATAATCGCAGCGAGGGTGGAAACGACAACCAGAAGGCAGCCTGACCATTGAAGGAGGAGTTCCTGGAATGGGTTTTAACTTACCTTCTTTCCTTTCATCAATTCTGGTCAGCGAATTAAGCAGACCTTGAGTATAAGGATGAAGCGGATAGTAAAAAATTTCATCCACCGGACCGTATTCATAAGTTCTTCCAGCGTACATAACTAAAATGGAAGAAGCAGTTTTAGCAACAATCCCAAGATTATGAGTTATAAGCATCACTGTTGTACGGTATTCTTCTTTGAGTTCCATTAATAAGTCAAGAATTTGAGCTTCAACCGTTACATCTAAAGCCGTTGTTGGTTCATCAGCAATTAAAAAATCAGGGTTGCACGAAAGAGCCATGGCAATCATCACTCTTTGCCTCATGCCCCCACTAAACTGATGAGGGTAATCGGCTAAACGAGTACGAGGATGAGAAATTCCCACTTGAGATAAAAGCTCCACTGCTCTTTCCTCAGCCTCTTTTTGAGTAACCCGATTGTGGGTTTTAATAGCTTCGGTAAGTTGAAAACCAACAGTTAAAACCGGATTTAAAGAAGTCATTGGGTCTTGAAAAATCATCGCAATTCTATTCCCTCTCAAGTTTCGGACTTCCTCATCGCTCATTTTTAAAACGTCCTTCCCTTTAAAGAAAACTTCACCTGTAATAATTCTGGCTATTGGAAAAGGTAGGAGTTTCATCAGGGTTAATGCGGTAACACTTTTGCCCGAACCTGACTCACCAACAACACCAAAAGTTTCCCCCTCACCAACCGAAAAGCTCACTTCATCAACTGCCCTTAAGTTCCCAGAAAGCAAATTAAATTCAACGGTTAAATCTTTAACATCAAGTAATTTTTCCATTTTTACTCCTTAAGGCGAGGGTCAAGAGCATCGCGCAAACCATCGCCAAGCAAAACAAAACCTAATACTGTCAATAAAATTGCGAAACCAGGAAAAATCATCAGCCAGGGAGACGTAAAAATATAATTACGGGATTCCGAAAGCATATAACCCCAGGAAGGGGTAGGTGGTTGAACTCCGATACCCAAAAAACTTAACGCTGCTTCAGCAATTATTGCCCCACCAACACTCATAGTAGCGTAAACAATAACCGGAGCAATTGCGTTAGGCAAAATATGCCTTAAAATTATTCTCAAATCACTAGCCCCTAGAGAACGGGCAGCAGCAATATAATCATTTTGTTTAACTTGAAGAACCGAACTTCTAAAAACCCGAGCAATCGAAGGCCAACCTAAGATACCAATTGCTAAAATTACATTTTGAATTCCAAACCCTAGTACCGAAATTAAAGCAATTGAACCAAGAACATAAGGAAAAGCGAAGAACACATCAGCCAGCCTCATTAGTAAAGAATCAAACCAGCCACCGTAATAGCCAGCAATTGCCCCAAAGACTAAACCCAATATTACCATCAAAAACACAGCGGCCAAGCCAACCACAAGTGAAATGCGCGCTCCATAAACTATCCGACTGAAAATATCTCTTCCTAAAAGGTCTGTCCCCATTAAATGCTTAGGCGAAGGCCCAAGCAATGAGTCGCGAGCCATTGTCTGGCTGTCAATCTTTATCGGATCGTAAGGAGCAATAAAATCTGCTAGCAGAGCTATTAGCAAAACAAAGATTATAAGAAAAAGACCAACCATAGCCAAGCGGTTTCTGACCAGCCTTTTCCAAACATCTAACCAGAGCGTTGAAGGAACTGTTTTTTCTATTACATCTTCTTTAAGTAAAGTTTCAGCCGTTTTTAATCCTCCCTTTTACCATAACGAATTCTTGGGTCAAGAAAAGCATAGGAAATATCGACCAGCAGATTTAAAAAAACATAAATGAAAATCATAACGATAACGCCGCCTAAAACCACCGGATAGTCCCTTTGCAGAATAGCAATGTAAATTTCATAACCAACGCCGGGCCAATTAAAAACCGTCTCAGTCAAAATAGCTCCCCCCATCAAAGCCCCTAAATCAAGGCCAATAAAAGTAACCACCGGAATTAAAGCATTTTTTAAGCCATGGCGACCAACAACCTGCATGGAAGTCAAACCCTTAGAATAAGCCGTTCGGATATAGTCCTGCCGCATCACTTCAAGCATTTGAGTTCTCATTAATCGAGCTACATAAGCAACGGAAGTCGCCGCTAAAGTTACTGAAGGAAGAATATAATAACGCAAAGAGCCATCGCCCATTCCAGAAATCGGCAACCAGGAAAGTTTCACTCCAAAAAAAATCTGTAAAAGGAGACCCAACCAAAAAACTGGCACGGCCACCAAAACGCTTGAAGTAAAAGTAACAATAATATCGGTGAAAGAGTACCTCTTGATAGCTGAAATAATTCCAATGGCGATACCAAAAATTACCTCCAGAAAAATCGCTGCTAAAGCCAGTCGAATAGAGTTTGGAAACTTATCCATTAAAATCTCTTTTACTTCTCTGCCTTTTTGATATGAAGTTCCTAAATCCAGATGAACTAAAGAATCAAGATAATGCAAGTATTGAACATGAACTGGGCGGTCTAACCACAATTCGCGACGAATTTGTTGATAACGGCGAGGGTCCATTGCTTTTTCTCCCGTAAGGATACGGACAGGGTCACCAGGAATTAAATACATTAATACAAATAAAAGAAACGTTGTGCCAAGCAGGACTGGTATGACTTGAAAAACTCTTCTTATTATATATTTAACCATAAAAACTTATTTTAATTCACTTTCCATTAGTTTAGAAATAAAAAAGGGCAGCCCGCGGCCGCGGGCTGCCCTGCTAGGCCTTCTTTACTTTGAAAGCCAGACTTTCTCAAGATGAACCAAACCCATTGGAGAGTAAACAAGTCCGTGTACCCATTTTTGCGCTACTGCCCGATGAGCGTAAAAGACCACTGGAACAACGGCTGCATCATCAAGTATCAGTTTCTCAGCTTGCTGATAAAGTTCGATTCTTTTTTTCTCATCCGGCTCTTTCCGAGCCTGGTCCAGAAGCTTGTCAACTTCCGCATTGCTATAACGAGAGGTATTGTCCATACCAATGTTCTTAGAGTAAAAAAGTGGGTAGAGCATGTTATCCATTATGGGATAGTCCATAATCCAGCCGTCGCGAGCAATTTGATGCTTTCCCTTCTGGCGGTAATCAATAAATTGAGTCCACTCCATGCCTTTAAGTTCGCAATTAACACCAATGTCCTTCAGGTTAGCCTGGACCGCTTGCATAACATCTTCATGCCCGGCACCAGCATTAAAAGCGATTTCAAAAACAGGTAAGCCCTTCCCATTTGGATAGCCAGCTTCAGCCAGAAGTTTTTTAGCTTCCTCTAAATCATAACGAGAATATTTACCCTGGTCGGGTAGGAATCCAACTGTCCCTGGAGGAATAAGACCAGTAGCTGGCTTACGTGCTCCTTCGTAAATCGTTTTGGCAATTGCTTCGCGATTAATAGCCAGGCTAATTGCAGCTCTTAATTTTTGGTTCTTCAAATACTGATTCTGATTGTTGAGATTCAAGTAGTAAGTTGCCATCTCGCCACCAAGAAGAACTTGCTTTCCTGGTTCGGCGGTGTAGCCGTCTTTACTTTCACCCCACTTTTCAACAGAAGCTTTCACCTGTCCTGATGGAATGTTATCAGAAAAATCAAGTTTGCCTGCCTGGAACTCAAGAAAAGCAGTTTGCTCATCCTTGAAAATTTTGAATTCAACACCATCAAGATAAGGTTTGCTTCCATAGTAGTCATCAAACCTCTTTAACTTGATATACTGGTCAGATTTCCAGGGCTCAGCCATCATAAAAGGACCATTGCCAATGGGTTTTACGGCAAAGGCTTTGGGGTCTTTTTCGACTTCCTCTTTAGGAACCGGCGCTAAGGCAGGATGACCAGCAACATAAACAAAATCGGGAAAACCATATTTCAAGCTAACTTCAAGGGTATAATCGTCAAGCGCTTTAAGCCCCGACATTGTCTCAGCTTTACCTTCCTGTACTTCATCAAAACCTTTAATAGGGGCTAAGTGGTAAGCAACATCTGATGGGGGGGCAGTCTTGGGACTGGCAATGCGATTCCAGGCGTAAACAAAGTCTTCAGCTTTAACTTCTCTACCATTATGAAACTTAGTTCCTTTTCTCAGTTTAAATGTCCAGACCGTAAAATCAGCATTGGATTCCCAGCTTTCAGCTACCGCTGGAATAAGCTTAGAGTTGAGAGGATCGAAATCAACTAAACTATCAAAAACATTTGAGACAACTTGAACCCCCTCGGACTCCTGGGCATTATAAGGGTCAATGAATGCCGGGTTGGAAATGAAGAATGTCAAAGTTCCACCCTTCTTTGGGACCTCAGCTTTTTTGGTTTCCTTCTTTTCTTGAGCACAACCCGAAACTACTAATGCTGCCAACACTAAAACAACTAAAACGAAATAAGCAAACTTTTTACTCAAAAAACATTTCCCCCTTTCGTCGAATTTACTTGGATTTCAAGCAGTCTCCAACACCTCCTTTATCAGTAAATTCAATTAAGCCCAGCTTTTTACCATAATAACACAACCGTTACCACTTGCAAGGGAATTATATACAACACAAAAGGGTTTGTTGGAAATTTTTATTCAACAACCTCAATAGCTGAGTAATCAACCCAACCATAACCATTAGCTTTAAAGTATCTTACTTTGTCATTAACCAGCCAGCGGGAGAGATAATAAAATAAAGGCTTAGCTACCTGTTCTCTTTCGATTAATTCTACTGCTGTTTTTAAGACTTCTGCTCTTTTTTTCCCGCTCAATCGAGTCGATTTTTTAATTAATCGATCAAATTCAGAAGATCTATAAAATGAAAAGTTTGCTTCCCCTTTAGAGCAAAAAAGAGGAGTTAAAAAGGCTTCGGGATCAGGGTAATCAGCAATCCAGGAAAAAGCAAACATAAAAATCTCCTTCCTATTTAAGGCTTCAAAAAAAAGAGGCCAGTCAAGCAGTTGAGTTTCAGTTTTGATTCCAAGAGCTTCAAAATTCTTTTTGAGTTTATCAGCTAAACTTTCATATTCGCTGGAATAAGGAAAAGTCAAAATCATCTTTGCCGGAAAGCTTAAATTTTTGGGAAAATCATTTCCGCTCAAAAAAGGCTGTTTTGAACTTAATTTCTTTTGCCCGCCAGCATCCATAAGAAACGAAGGAACAAAAGAATCCAGAGAGTTGATTCCTTCTTTTTCCATTGCAGAAGTAATTTGGTCAGTTTGTACTTGAGAAAAAAGATACTCTCTTTCTTGTTTCGAAATTCTCTCATGGTGAGCAAGATTAAACATCAAATAATTAATGGCTAAAAGGGGGGAGCTTCTCAATCTCTTAATCAAACTTTGATTAAATTTTAACCGCGAATAAAGTTCAGGATAAACAAAAACCTCTTGGACAGTACCACTCTGAAATGCTTGCAAAGCTATTTCCGGACTTTGATGAATTAAAAAAACCACTTTACTTAAGGTTGGCTTCCTGCCCCAGTAATGGTCATTTCTTTTTAAAATTATTTGCTTTCCCTTCTCCAAGCTCAAGGCAAAAAAGGGACCGCTACCAACAGGTTTATTAACAAAATTTTGAGGGTCTTTCTCCCATTCTGAAATTGAATAAATAAAAGCAACCGGAACACCTAATTTTTGGGGAAAAGCTGAATCAGGTGTTTTTAAACTCACTTTTAAAGTAAAATCATCAACAACTTCAATCCCGGAAAGCTCAGCAGTTTTTCCGGCTACAATTTCCTCATAGCCTCTCAAATTAGAAAAAACTTCCTTTACTGATTGGTTATCTTCACCCTCGCGACAAGCTCTCTCCCAGCATTTTTTGACCACCAAGGCTCTAAGAATTTCACCGTTGTTAAAATAAACACCTCTTCTCAACTTAAAAGTCCATTCTTTATAGCTTGAATCTGACTTCCAACTAACTGCTAAAGCTGGTAGAGCTCTCATTGTCTGAAAGTCGTATTTAACTAAGCCTTCAAGTTGTTGAGAAAGCAAATTGGCTTTTTCCGGTGGAGTGTTAACCGGGTCAAAAAGTGGCGGTTCTTCTTTTAAAGAAACCGTATATGTTAGAGACAGCTTTTTATTAGGGTTTTCATTTTTTGCTTTTTTATAAGAGTAGTTCTTGCTGCAACTGGTTAATAGAGGAAATATAAGAAAAAAAACAACAAACTTACTAAAAAATTTATTAAAAAAGCGAGGCATCCACTATAGAGACCAGAAAAAAACAAGCAGTACAGTAGTGGTAACAAAGCCAACTGCTAAACCAATGGTAATCCGGTCAAGATATTTTTCCATCATCGTTGTCCCAATAAAGCTTGAAGAGCCAGAAATGGCTGATGAAAGACCTGTGCCTCGACCAGAGTGAAGCAAAACTGCAATAATTAAGCCAACAGAAAAAATGATGTGAAAAACTATTAATATAGCTACCATTTGACCAACGAGAAATTTATCATTTTTTTTAATTTATTTCAACCTGAGAGCAAATTCAGGACCAATTTGCCTATTCAGTTAGCAGCCTATTGAAAACAATTTACTTCCAAAAAAAGTATAGCTTTTTAGACAAAAATGTCATACAATTTTTTAGGAATAGGATTGAATAAATGAAACTCAAAACCGGTATCACTGGCTTAGATGAAATGTTTGGTGGAGGGGTTTATGAGTGTAGTTCCACTTCAATTAATGGTCCAGCCGGTTCAGGGAAAACCACTCTTTCTCTTCAGTTTTTAGCCAGCGGAGTCCAAAATAACGAGGCTGGCCTATATGTTACTTTTGAGCAGTTTCCTGAACAACTTTATCGCGATGCTAAAAACTTTGGCTGGGATTTGAAGAAATGGGAAGAAGAAGGCAAAATCAAAGTCTTGTTCACCTCGCCTGAAGAGTTTGTTATTGAGCTTGAAAATCAACTGGGCTTGATAGACAAGTTAGTAATTGAAAAAGAGATAAAAAGAATTGTTATTGACCCGGTGAGTTATTTTCGTTTTTTGACCAGAGACTCTAACGAGCTTAGAAGAACCTACTACAAGTTAATCAATGGACTAAAAAGAGCTGGCTTAACCAGTTTTCTGGCTTGCGAAACCACCCGCTTTTTTGGAAACTCTGGAGAAATTGATGAAGAGTTAGCCTTTGTTGTTGACAATATAGTTATCCTTCGATATGTGGAAATTGAATCTACCATTCAGCACGCCATTGCTATCATCAAAAGTCGCGGGTCAAAAAGAGCCAAAGACATCCGCCAGTATGACATAACCGAAAAGGGTATTAAAGTTTTCCGCACCTTTAAAGGTCAAGAAGGAATTCTTACTGGAATACCGCGTAAGAGTATAGCTGAAAAAGTTGCTCGCGAATTTGAGCTTTAAAGAGCTTTAAAGATTAATAAAACGAGGTGATCGTTTGGAAAACCTCCTCGTGGCAATTGGTTTTTTAACTCTGATACTTTATCTTGGAACCGCTTTACTTATTTTTCTTTACAACATTAAAAGACCAGCTGAAACTCGCACTTATTTGATAATTGCCTTTCTTTTAATTTCGGGTACCTTTAGTTTCTGGCTGGTAGAAATTTTCTATTCTTCTTCTTTTCTCGCCCTTATTCGCGAATATCTTTTTGCTCTGGGGCTAATTTTTTTTACAACCGTCGTTGTTGAAGTCCTTTCAGGTAGTAGTCAAATCGGCTTTTACTACTTACTAACTAGCCTGGGATTAACATCTCTTTTTGCTTTAATAGCCATCGCCACCTTAGACTTTAATCAAATTTACTATCTTCAGTGGAGCTTCCCAGTATGGATAATAGTTCAAGTAATCATTCTCGGAATCCTTTCTTATTTTTTGATCGTCTCAGTTTTAAAAACAAAACAAAAAGGGACAATAGTTTATGCCACAATTTTCATTTTATTTTTTATAGAAAGATTTCTTGAAGGGCTGGAGATTTGTATTTTAAAAGAGACTCTCGAACTTTCTTTTCTGATAGAAAGGCTAATACATTTAGTTACTGCCATCTTAATATTTACCTACGCAGCCTATGGCCTAATAAAAATTTCTATTCCAAGAAAAAGTAGTGCCTAAAAATTTTATTCTTCCAACTTACTTTTCAGTTTCTTTAGATACTTTAAATCTTCTTTTGATAACTTAGCTTTTTTTATTAAATCAGGTCTTTTTTTAAGAGTTATTTCTAGAGCTTTTTCTCGACGCCATTTCTCAATTTCCTGATGATTGCCTGAAATTAAAACTTCAGGAACTTTTAAGCCTCGATATTCTCTTGGGCGAGTATATTGAGGATATTCGAGCAAATCGAAACTAAAGCTTTCTTCAACTAAAGACTCTCTCGAACCCACCACTCCAGGTATTAAACGAGCAATTGCCTCAACTATAACCAGAGCTGCTGCTTCTCCCCCAGCTAAAACATAATCTCCTACTGAAATTTCATAACTAGCAAGTTCTTTGACTCTCTCATCAACCCCTTCGTATCGCCCACACAAAAGAACTAACCTTTTCTCTTCTGCCATCTCTAAAGCCAATTTTTGATTAAAAGTCTTACCTGAAGGAGAAAGGAGCACTATTGCTGCTTTTTCTTTAGCCTCCTTGGGACTCTGAACTTTAAGGATACTAAAAACAGCCTCAAAAAAGGGTTCGGGCCGCATTACCATTCCCGGTCCACCACCGTAAGGCTCATCATCAACTTTGCGATGAGAAAGCGGGGTGTAGTCTCTTAAGTTATGAACATTAACCTTGAGAAGTTTTTTGTCCTGGGCAATTTTTAAAAGACCGACTGAAAGCGAGGATTGAAAATACTCTGGAAAAATTGTAATAACCTCAATTTCCATCATAACTCCAGCAACCCCGGCAACTCTTTAATGATTAACTTTCCCTCGTCAACCTTAACTTCCCTCACTACTTCTTTAACTGCCGGAATTAAATATTTTCCTTCATCAACCAGAAAAACATCATTGGCTTTAGTTTTTATTATTGAAGTGACTTTACCCAAATAATTACCTTCAATAGTAAAACAATCCAAACCAATAATTTCATGAAACCAATATTCATCAGGTTCCAACTTTTTAGCTTGAAGCAAGGGAATTTGGAGGTAGCGTTTTAAAATTAATTCCGGTCTGGTTATCTTATCACCCTCGCAAAAGCACAAATAAAACCGAGAAGACTTCTTTTTTAGTCCTTTTATTGTTAGCTGGCTTAAATTAAAAAGCGGAGGGGCTAAAAAAAACTTTGCTCCTGGCCTGAACCTCTCCGCTTCTTCGGTTAATAAATCTATTAAAAACCAGCCGTGCCCTTCGTGATGTTTTAAGTAAGCAACAGAAAGATATCGACAGCTTTCTTTCTTAGTCGAGGATTTCAACAATTGCTCTTTTGCCTTGCTTTACAGCTGTCGCTCTAATAAGAGTCCTCAAAGCTTGAGCAATTCTTCCTTGCTTGCCAATCACTTTACCAACATCGTCAGGCGATACTTTCAGCTGAAGGATAAGTGAACGATCGCCTTCAACCACATTAACACTGACCTCTTCAGGCTTGTCTACCAGAGCCTTGGCAATGTACTCTAACAAATCTTTCATCTTACAACCTCCTGTTTACTGATTCTCAGTTTGAGTTTCTTCTTGAAGTCCAGAAATCTTCAAAAGTTTCCCCACAGTCTCACTCGCTTTAGCGCCTTGACTTAACCAATAATGAACTCTATCCTTGTCTATTTTTACCAGTGAGGGTTCTTTTCTGGGGTCATAGAAACCCAGAATCTCTATAAAACGACCATCACGAGGAGCACGGCTATCGGTAGCAACCACCCGATAAAAAGGCTTTTTCTTACTGCCATATCGTGCTAATCTCAATCTTACTGCCAAGAAATCACCTCCTTTAATTAAAAAAATCTTTACCAAAAGAAAAAGGCAGCTTGCTCCTACCTTTGGCCATCTTTTTCATTATCTTCTTTGACTCTTCAAATCCTCTTAGCAACTGATTGACTTCTAACAAAGAAGTGCCGCTTCCTTTGGCAATCCGCTCTTTTCTTCTTCCCTTTATTATACTTGGATTTTTTCTTTCTTCAAGAGTCATCGACTGAATTATTGCTTTCATATGCTTTATCTTCCTTTCGTCAAAAGGCAAAGCTTTTAGCTTGGCTCCGCCCGGAAGATATTTAAGAAGCTCAGTCATTGGGCCAAGCTTTTCCGCTTCTTCTATTTGGGATAAAAAATCAGATAAATCAAATTGAGCTTTAGCCAGTTTCTTTTCAAGTTCCTCAGTTTTTTTTAAATCCATTTCAGCTTGAGCTTTCTCCACCAGCGTCAAAACATCGCCCATTCCTAAAATTCTAGTTGCCATTCTTTCGGGATAAAACTCTTGAAAGTTTTGAACTTTTTCCCCATCAGTTGTAAAATAAATTGGTTTACCCGTTACTTTGACCGCTGACAAAGCTGCTCCCCCACGAGAATCACCATCGAGTTTAGTAAGAATTATCCCATCAAAACCAACTTTTTCTTCAAACTGAACAGCCTGATTTAAGGCATCCTGTCCCACCATCGAGTCCAAAACAAATAATGTGTAGCGCGGATTGTAAGTTAATCTTAAATCTTTAATCTCACTCATCAAATTCTCATCAAGGTGAAGGCGGCCAGCCGTATCGGCAACCACCAGCTCAAAACCTTCACTCTTAGCTTTTTCTAAACTACGCTTAATCAATTCATCAGGTGTTTCTCCTTGAGAAAAAACCATCAACGAACTTTCTTCAGCCAAAATAGCCAGTTGTTTTTGAGCTGCCGCTCTCTGCAAATCGGCTGCTACCAGAAGAGGTTTTAAGCCTTTTTTCTTCAAAAAGTTAGCTAACTTAACAGCTGTCGTTGTCTTGCCTGTCCCTTGAAGACCAACCAGCATCACCAGAAAAGGAAAAGGAGGACCGATGTTAAAATCTTTTTTATTGGAACCGAAAACCTTCACTAACTCTTCATGAATTATCTTAACTATTTGTTGAGCTGGAGTGATGCTTTCTAAAACTTCCTGCCCCACTGCTTTGCTCTCAACTCCAGCGATAAATTCTTTAACCACTTGATAATTTACATCAGCTTCCAGTAACACCAGTTTTAACTCACGAAGGCCTTCCTTTACTTGTTTCTCAGTTAGCTTTCCTCGAGAAAAGAAACCAGATAAAGCTACTTGAATTTTTTGGGTCAATGCTTCAAACACTTTTAAGCCTCGACGTCAAAAAGTAAAGCTCCTTTTCTCCTTTTAATGGCTGCTCCAATAAAATCACGAAAGAGCGGGTGAGGGTTGGTTGGGCGGGATTTGAACTCAGGGTGGAACTGAGTAGCTATAAACCAAGGATGATTTGAAAGCTCAATAATCTCAACTAATTCGCCATCAGGAGAAGTACCACTTACTTTTAGTCCCTCTTTCTCCAGCGCTTCCCGATACTTATTATTGACCTCATAGCGATGACGATGGCGCTCATGAATTTGAAAAATCCCATAAGCCTCTGAAGTTTTAGTATTTTCCTTGATTAAACAAGGATAAGCCCCCAGGCGCATCGTCCCCCCATAAAGAGAAACTTTCTTTTGTTCTGGCAACAAATCAATTACCGGATAAGGAGTGCTAGAGTCAAACTCTGAACTGTTAGCTTCTTTAAGTCCAGCTACATTGCGAGCAAATTCAATAACTGCACATTGCAACCCAAGACAAATGCCCAAAAACGGGATTTCGTTTTCTCGAGCATAACGGATAGCATTAATCTTTCCTTCAATTCCTCGAACGCCAAAACCACCCGGTACTAATACACAATCTGCTTTTTTTAATGACTCTTCGACTTCATGAGAAGATAGAGCTTCAGCGTCAACCCAGTCTAACTTTATATCCACTCCATGGTAAAAACCAGCATGACGAAGTGCTTCAACCACCGAAAGATAAGCATCTGGAAGTTTAACGTATTTCCCCACCAGAGCCACGTTTATCTGGCCCCTTAAATTCTTAATTTGATTAACTAAAGTTTCCCACTCGCTCAAGTTGGGTCGGCGATGCCACTCAAAGTGTTTTAAGACAATCTGAGCTAATCCTTCTTCATTAAGAGACAAAGGTACTTCATAGATACTCTCAGCATCAACTGCCGAAATCACAGCTGTTGGTTCAACATCGCAAAAAAGAGCAATTTTCTTTCTAATATCGAAATCCAACGGCCAGTCAGAACGACAAATAATCGCATCGGGTTGAATACCGATTTCCCGTAGTTTCATTACACTGTGCTGAGTTGGTTTAGTCTTAAGCTCAGAAGGAGCTTTCAGATAAGGAACTAAAGTAACGTGAATGTAAAAAACATTTTCCCGCCCAACATCTTTTTTGAATTGCCTTATCGATTCTAAAAAAGGCAACCCTTCAATATCGCCTACCGTACCACCAACTTCAGTAATAACCACATCTGGATTATTTGTCTCAGCAAGCTTCCAGATTCTCTCTTTGATCTCATTAGTTACATGGGGTATGACTTGCACTGTTCCACCCAGATACTTTCCCTCTCTTTCCTTTTGGATAATCGACCAATAAACAGAACCAGCAGTAACATTGCAGTCCCGACTCAAGTTTTCATCAATAAAGCGTTCGTAATGGCCAAGATCAAGATCGGTTTCTCCACCATCTTCAGTAACAAAAACTTCCCCATGCTGGTAAGGATTCATTGTCCCCGGGTCAACATTTAAATAAGGATCAAGTTTTTGAATGGTTACCTTGTAGCCACAAGATTTTAAGAGTCGGCCTAAAGAGGCCGAAGTTATTCCTTTACCAATTGAAGATACCACGCCTCCTGTTATAAAAATAAACTTACTCAAACTTTTTCTCCTTCAAACGACCAAGATTATCAAAAAACTTCAAAAAAGCAAAGTTTTCAAAAAAATAAGAGAAAGAGGAAAATTCAGCTACCAGATGAAGTAAAACAAGTAAAATCACCAACCCTAATTTAGCTCTCCAGTCAAATATGGTTAAACAAAAAAAAATGCCCAAAAATCCTCCTAAAAGATTTGACCCTGAATCGCCCAGCATTAATTTTTCTTTTAAATCATACCAGAGAATTGAAACAAGTGGGGGCAAAAAACTTGCCCAAAGCAGCCAGCCAACTGACGCAATATCAGGTCTTAAACTACTTTTATACAAGCTCAACCAGGCAAAAAAAGCTAAAAACAAAAACGTTTTACCAGCTCGACCCGGCTTCAAATCTAAAAGGTTTAAAAAGTTAGCCAAAAGACTTATTAAGAGCGCGTTTAAAATTAGAACAACTAAGGAGTTCGAAAAAAAAGCGGAAAAAGTTGCAGAAGCAACAAAAATTAACAGTGCCTTTAAAAACCCAGTTGTCAACCTACCCTTTAAAAGCGAGCCAAAATGCCCTTTAAAACCCCGCGCATCGCGAGTACCAAATAAATCGTCTAAAAGACCAGCTAATAAAAGCAAAGATAACAAAAAAAGAGAAGCATAAAAAACTGAATAATCAAGAGAATGATCAAAGAAAAAAGAAAACAAAGCCCCAAAGCAAGCCGCTAAAAAAAACATAACAAAGAAGCTGGGGCCAGACAAAGAGATTTTAATGCCCCGATAGTTAAGTCTCATTGAGAAGTCTTGTTCAAAAAGAAGCTGAATTTTTTTAAAGCAAAATAAGGCTAAAAAAGAAGAAAATAGAAAGGTTAAGGCAACTATCAAATTAAGTTTTAACTCCATCATCCTGCTCCAGTAGACTCAAGAATAAATAGGGAAGAAAGTAGGAAAGAATAAGGGCCGGGATAACTATTCCGGAATCATTAAGTGCAAACCCAATAGCTCCCGCCCAAAGCGAAGAGTAAAAAGCGCTTTTTAAAAAGGGTTTTTGGGCAAAAAAACTCTTCAGCCAACCCACTGGCCGGAAAAACAAGACAACCAGGAAAACAAAAATAAATAGGAAAAAGTATGACCAGGGGCTGTAACGAAAAACTCTCCAGTTAGTTTCAGCTTTCCTTTCAACGGTCAAAAGTAAAGAGGAAATACCTTCCTCCTTTACCAGACTAACAGTGCGAGCAAGATGCGTTTGATTTTCCTGCGAACGAGAAAGGTCATAAGCAATAAAAGAGCTAATTAACAAAAACCCAATTAAGCCAATAAGAAAAATTTGGCGAAAAGAAATTTTCACTTCGAGAACCGAAAGAAGAAAAAGGCTTAAAGCGATAAATGAAGTCACAGTCCCCCCAAAATCGGCCCCTAAAGACGGCCAGCCAATCAAAAATAAAAAAACCACTATTGGTATCGACACCCAGATTTTTTGGCTTGATAGTTTTTGGTTTTTCTCTAACAAAAGGGCTAAAGAAAGAAGAAAAACCGAAAGCATTATTGCCATTTCTTCATTTCCTAAACCAAAAAAGCGCGCTCCCAAAATTGAGGAGTAACCAAAAATACTATCCAATGACTGTTTACTGCCAGTGAAAAGATCGTAAATTAGCCAAACAAAGGTGAGAGTTGTCAACCCTAAACAAGCATTGTCTTTATTTCCAGTCCAGGAGTATAGACGAATAAATAAAAGAGAAAAAAACAAAAACAACAAAACCAGAGATAAGAAAGGTGACTCCCAGTTGGCAACTAAAGCTGGCCAAACTTGAAGAGAAAGAGGCAAGGAAAGAAAAATTAGAAAACTCCAGATTAGTAAATTTCGAAAACGTTTCCTTTGTTTAGCCTTGAATAGCAGAAAACTCAAAAAATATAAAATAACCTGGAAAGAAGCAAAAAATGTAATCATTGGTTTACGCAAGAAGTCAATAACTAAAGCCCGCTTTTCACGACCAAGCAAGTAACTCACTCTTTTGCTCACAGGGAATGATTTCACTGAAAAAATGTTGTTACCAAGAAAATACGAAGATTTTGGTAAATTAAAAAAATTAAGGATAGTAGGAGCAAAGTCAGTATTACTAACAAAACCCTCTTGATGAGTTGTGGCTGATGAGAGAAGCCCGCCTGAGTAGCTATAGCCATAAATAATAATAGGTGAAAGCGGGTTTAAAGACTCGTCAACACCCTCGGTTGAAGGTACAACGAGTACAAACAAGTCTTTCCGAGAATCGATTTTTTTTAGTAACTGACCCACCAGCCAGTCTGCCCGATTTAAGATTTGATTTAAAATGGTTTGTTTCCTCTCTTCAGAAAGAAAATCTTTATACTGGTTAAATCGGAAAGTATCACCATATTCAATTACAATAAAATCAGCTTGGGAATAGAAATCCTTGAAGCGAGAAAAAACCTCCTCGTTATTGATTCTTATTCCATAAGGAGAATTGGGGTCAGCTTCCAGAACTTCCTTGCTAATAGCTCCTTTATCGACTAAGCCACGGCTATCCATTGCTATGGCGGGAGCAAATCGATAAGTGATTTGGGGGTCAAAGGAACTGCCGAGGTCTGAATTGCCAATCACTGCTGTTTTTAACCCTCTTCTGTGCAACTCATCGCCAAGAGCTCCAACCTTAACATTGTAAAGTGGCCCTTCGAATACCTTATTAATCAAATTTAGCCCAAGATTCACAACTTGCGACTCTCCTGGCAGCTTTCCATTTTGAAGCAAGTAAACATCGCCTGGTGAGAAAGGGTAGCCTTTTTCTTCGACTTCATAGCTTTGGGCAGTATAAGAACTGAAAGGAGCGCGGTTGCCTGTCCCCAATGTCAGATAGCCCCGGAATACGTCAGCACCTCGATAACCTTGATTACTCATTAAGGCAATTGAACCTTTAGTAATCAAACTGCGTAAATTGGGGAGACTTGTCAAAAAAAGGGTCTGACTATCTATTCCATCAAGGCAAAAGATTATAACCTTTCCCTTAGTATTAGTTTTATTGCCAGGCTCTGAAAAAGCCTGGGTGGTAAACAAAAATAAAAAAAACAAAAACAATAATCCAATCCTAATAACTTTTTTAGACATTGGACTCAACTGCCTTTTGATATACTTGCTCCACTTGTTTTACCATTTTACTTAAGGGAAAATTTTTTTGCACCCATTGGCGAGCCTCTTCAGCAGGAAAAGTTGACAATTTACCCCCTACTTCTATAATCTTCTGGGCTAAAGCTTTATGATTTTCTAATGGAAAAAAATAGCCAAAGTTTCCAAGAGCTTCAGGTAAACCCCCAACCTTTGAAGCAATAACTGGCTTGCCTAAAGCTAGTGCTTCGACCGCCAACAAGGAAAAAGCTTCCTGGCGAGAAGGAATTACAACCACATCTACACTTTTAAGAAAAGCTTTTAAATCAGATTGAAAGCTTAAAAACTCAACTCTGCCTTTCAAACCCAGCTTGAAAGCTAACTCCATTAAATAATTTTTTTCTTCCCCTTCTCCGACAACCAAAAACTTTATTTTCGGTTCATCCTTAAACAAGCTAGCAGCTTTTAAAAAAATATCTACCCCTTTTTCTTTTGAAAGTCGACCCAGATAAGCAATTTGAACCTCTTTTTCTCCCCCCGCCTCAATAGATGTCTGCAGACCTTCAGCCTCAAAAAAATCTTCACTCACCCCGTTATAAATTACCGATGAATTCAGGTTATTTTCTCCAAGTTTCCAGGACTCTTTTACCGCTTGAGAAACAAAGATTAAATGCTGGCAACTCGCTGTAATAACTCTTTTTGCCATAGCGAAAAAGAACTTATTGAGAAAACCGACCGGAGGAAAATTGTGAATAGTAGCAACTGCCTTGCCTCTGCCCAGCTTTCTTATTGCCAGACTTCCAACCAAAGCCGCCCGATAGCCATGAAAATGAAAAAGGGAAAATTTTTCATTTTTCCATCTTTCACTTAGATAAGAGCCAAGCCGATAATAGCTCCAAATTGTCCCCCTTGGGGGAAAAGGAATGATTTCAAAATTTACACCAGCTTTCTTCAATTCGCGGGAAAGAAAGTCATCATCAGGAATGTAAGCAGTCAATTTATACGAACTAGATAATTTTTTTAAAAGCAAGATAAAGTGCCTTCTCATCCCCCCGGCGGCCGGGCGGATTAAATGCGCTACTCTTATCATTTAAGCTTCCCATCAAGAAAGTAATGAGTCCTTCCGTAGCCAAGGCGGGCCTTGCTGCTTCCAAAAGCAAAAACTAAAGAAACCTTACCAGGAAGTGTTTCGACCCCAAAAACCACAGTAGATTTAAAGTTTGGTAAGGCTGGCGCAGAAGGTTCAACTGCTGCCTTATCAACAACTAAAATAACTTTCTTGTGGTCAAAATTTGCTTCAGCTAACTGACCGATCTCTCCCTGATCTAAAGGTATAAAAACTACAAGATAGGTAAAAGGTAAATCATTCAAGCCAAAATCTTTTATTTCCAAAAAGTCAAGCTTCCCCAGAGTCATGGGTAAGTCAATGGTGGAAGTGGTTAATTTAGAAGATAAAAAACCTATAACTGTTGAGAAACTTGTATCAGGAGTAAGTTCAAGTCCAAGGCTCTGAGCAGTAGTTGTTAGGTCGCTTTTCTTAAAGGTATGAAGGTCAAACTCAACTAAACCAACCTTGGCTGAAGCTTCCTCTAAGAAATTTTTGACTTCTCTGACCATTCCCTCATTTTCAGAATCAAAATAGACCAATCCAATTTTCTCGTTTAAAAGGCGGTTTTTAATTAAAAAAGAGTAAACTTCATTTAAAAATTTATTAATTTCCTGGTTTTCTCGGGAAAGCGTCTGGTTCTCGATACGAACTTTTTCTATATCTGCCTCAATACTTTTAATCAATTTCTGAGAAATCGGCTCCCCCTGCTGTCCCACTATTACCGACCCAAGCAAAATACCTAATGCCAACGCTAAAAAAACTGCTACAATCGAAGCAACATAAAATTTTAGGTCAATCATTTATCCTCCTATCGAAAAAAGAAATATCCGAAGTTTATTTGCTAACAGGCGTAAGAAACTCTGAGCCCAAGGTGATACAAATAAAACTGCACTAATCACAACTAGCATCGAAAGGCTCATTGCTAAAAAATATCCCAGCTTAACTCGGCTTTGATAAAGCTTGCTTACGCCTTTGGCGTCAATCAACTTTTCCCCCACTTTTAAGCGAGTCAAAAAAGTGCTAGCCATTCCTTTCCTTCCTTTGTCAAGAAACTCGACCAGGTTAAAATGAGTTCCTACTGCTACAATGAGCTCAGCACCCAGCTCGTAAGCTAAAAGCAAAGCTAAATCTTCGCTGGTTCCAGGAAAGCTAAAAACTACTGTTTTTTCTTCCAGGCCTAACTTTTCAATCCGGGCCAAACCCGGCGAGCGACCATCAGGATAAGCGTGAACTATAATTTCGGGTGCCTCGCGGAGCGAAGCATCATCTACACTATCCATGTCCCCAATAATTAAATCGGGCTTAAACCCGATTTCCCTTAAGGCATCGGCTCCGCCATCAACCCCAATTAAAATTGGCTTAACGTCACTAATGTAACCTCTTAAAGCCAGTAAGTCTTTTTTGTAATCATAACCACGCACCACCACTAAACAATGTTTGTTAGCCAGAGCGGTTTTTAAAGTAGGAGGTTCCAAGCGATCAAAAAAAACTTCCCATTCTTTTTTGGCATATAAAAGGGTGTTTTTAGTAAAATTTTTAAGCTCTGAACCCACTTTTTTAATAGATTCTTTTTTCTTTTCTTCTAACAAACGACGGGTAATCTTTTTTAAAGAGCAAACCGGTTTATTATCAACAATCAGAGTTTCTTGTTTAATTAATGCTTCTCTACCTTCTTCAACCTGTTCAAAAAGATCAATCGGAGACTCATATAGCTTTATCCCAGCTCTAAGTAAAACCTGAGGACCGGAATTCGGATATTTGCCGCTGGTAAAGGGTTTAAGGTTTATTACTGCCTGAATTTTCTTTTCCACTAAAGACTCTGCGCTGACTAAATCAAGGTCTTCATGATCAATAACAGCAATATCCCCCGGCTTTAAGCGCTTAACTAAATTTTTAGTTCTTCTATCCAGCTTGATAACAGCTTTTTTTTCTGATTTAAAAAAACCCTTTCTCATAATCTTTGAGAAACACCTTTTTCTTTGTTTAAAATTTCCCGGGCATGCTCGATTGCTTTCTGACTGGTAGTTCCACCGAGTAAACGAGCCACTTCTCTAACTCTCTCTTCAAAAGAAAGTTTTTTTACTCGAGTTACAGAGCGTCCGCCTTTCTCCTCTTTCTCCACCAGAAAATGACAGTTAGCTAGAGAGGCTATTTGAGGAAGGTGAGTTACGCACAAAACTTGTGACTTTGAAGACAAATCGCTCAAGTGGTGACCAACTTTCTGAGCGGTTACTCCACCAATGCCAGCATCAATTTCATCAAAGACAGCAGTTCGAGTAGCCACAAAATCAGGGTGAACCGTTCTTAAAGCCAACATAAGCCGAGAAAGTTCGCCCCCTGAAGCAATATCTTTCAATGGCTTTTTTTCTTCTCCAACACCAGGCCGAAAAAAAAGTTCAACCTGGTCAAAACCTTCCGAGGAAATATTCTCAAGTGAATCATTGGGTATCTGTTGCTTTATCTCAACCTTTACTGAGCAACCTTTAAAACCAAGCAAAGGAAGAATTTGAGCCAGTTTTTCTTCTAATTCAACTGCGGATTTCCTTCTAAATTCCGAAAGCTGTAAACCTAATTCTTTAACTCTTTCCCGAACAACTTCTTCTTTTTTAGATAAATCACTTAAATCAAAACTTACCCGCTCAAGAAGTGCCAGCTCTTCTTCAAGATGGGATTGGCGCTTTAAAATTTCTGTTATTGATTCTCCATACTTTCTTTTTAAAATTGAGATTTGATATAGGCGCTCCTCAACTTCTTCCAAGCGCCCTGGCTCAAAAGAAAAGCTATTCAGAAAAGACTCAACCGCCCCAGTCAAATCATTTCCCTTTTCAATCAATTCCCTTAAAAAAGTCTCGATTCTTTGAAGTTGATTTCCCAAGTTCGAAATTTTCTCCGCCTCTTTTAAAGCCTGTCCAAGCAAGCTGATAATATTGTTTTTTTCTCCTGAAAAAAGCTCCAAAATCCGGTTAAGAAAAGCAGCGATTTTCTCTTGATTTCTTAAGATTTCTCTTTCTTCTCTTAACTTTTCTTCTTCCCCTTCAGCCAAGGCTGCTTTTTTAATCTCCTCAAGCTGAAACTTAAGAAACTCTTCTTTTTCTTTTTTGCTCTCCGCCAGTCTTTGTTTTTCTTCCAGCTTTTTCCTTAACTCTTCCCATTCCTTAAAGCTTTGAAGAAACAAAGTCTTTATTTCTTTTAGTGGGTTACCGGCAAAAGAATCAAGGTATTCAAGGTGAGAGGTTTTTTTCAAAAGAGCGTGGTGCTCATTTTGCCCGTACAGCTGGATTAAATGCTGAGCAATTTGACTTCCAATTGAAAGAGGAACCAAGCGTCCATTTAAATATAGTTTATCCTTCCCTTCTCGCGAAATCTCTCTAACCAAAACCAGCTCTTCCAAGTTTTCACCAGCAATTTCGGCTAATGCTTTTCTTTGGCCTTCATCAAGAATAAAAACCCCTTCGATCACTGCTTTATTCGCTCCCGTTCTGACCACCGAATGGGTTTTCTTTCCCCCCAAAAGAAGTTTTAAAGCAGTCACCAGAACAGTTTTTCCAGTTCCTGTTTCACCAGTCAAAACATTAAAGTTTGGTTCGAAATCAAGCTCAGCCTCTTCTACCAGCGCTAGCTCTTTAACTCTCAAGCTTTTTAGCACTTTTCTTGCTGTCTCCGAAAAGAAAGTTTTTCTTCTAACAAACGATAAAAAATTTTTTCTTTCCCCACTCTAATTAATCTAAACTTCTTATCTGACTTTTTTACATAAACCTTGCTGACCTGATTTGCCTCACGGTAGTCAATGCCATCCAGGGCAATAACCAGGCTAATACCTTCAGCGGGTAAAACTTCCACAACTTCATCAGAGGATAGAACCAAAGCGCGATTAAATAAAGTATAGGGGCAAATAGGAGTAACTACAAAACAGTCAGAAACCGGAGAAACGATTGGCCCTCCAGCTGAAAAGGAGTAGGCAGTAGAACCAGTAGGAGTAGAGATAATCAAGCCATCTCCTTGATAATCTTTAAGCTTTTCACCATTTACCAGCAAGGAAAACTTTAAAAGACGAGCCCGAGCTTTTCCCCCAATGACAATTTCATTTAAAACAAGCTTTTTTATCTCTTTGTTATCCTGACTTAAAATTGCCTCAAGCATTATCCTTTCTTCAATTTGAAAATCCCCCGATTTTAACTTCTCCAAAGCTGGAAAAAGATAGTTTGACTCAATTTCTGACAAGAAACCTACTCGCCCAAAGTTCACACCTAAAACTGCCGTTTCTGAGCCTTTGAGCAAGCGAGCTGCCTTCAATATAGTCCCGTCTCCACCAAGCACCACAGCCAGCTCTTCTTTTTTAGGCTCACTGGTTAAAACCCAATTTTTAAGTTTTAATGCCTGAGCATCATCAGGAAAAAATGCTGGTTGAAAGCTATTTTTCTCTGCCCACTCAACTACTTTGCTGGCTGCTTCAATGGTAGCCGGTTTCTCAGTATTAAGAATGATAAAAAGTCTTTTCTTCATCTCACCTGCCTTTGTGCTTCCTTTACAATTCCTTTTATTGTTTCAAAATTAAGTGCCTTGAAGCCTGGCAAAAGATAAGCAAAAAATTCAATGTTCCCTTCAGCCCCTCTCACTGGTGAATAAATAAAAGAAACATTATAGCCTCTTTTTAAAAAAAATAAGCCAAGATCTTGCAAAACTTCTTCTTGAACAGCTGGGTCACGAACTATTCCTTTCCGACCGACTTTTTCTCGACCAGCTTCAAACTGTGGCTTAATTAAAAAAAGATAGTGAGTACTATTTTTACTAACTGCTTCCAATGAAGAAAAAACTTTTTTCAAAGAAATAAATGAAAGATCAGCAGTGACTAAATCCGGCGGTTCTGGAATTTGCTCAGGCTTTAAATAGCGAACGTTTTGTCTTTCAATCAAAAAAACTCTACTATCCTGGCGCAGTTTCCAGGCTAACTGACCATAGCCAACATCGACGGCAATCACCAGACGAGCCCCTCTCTGAAGCAGGCAATCAACAAAACCCCCAGTTGAACTTCCAGCATCTAAACAAACTTTGTTCTCAACTTTAATCCCAAAATGAACTATAGCGAAGTCCAATTTTTCTCCTCCCCGAGAAACAAAGCGAGGAGGGTGTAATAGACGTAATGGCAAATCAGAGTTTATAAAAGCTCCAGGTTTAAAAACTCTTTCCTCGTTAACCAACACTTTACCTTCCATAATCAACCGCCTGGCTTTTTCCCGCGAATCCACTAATCCTTTTTCTACCAGTAATTGGTCAAGGCGTTTTTTGTCTTTTTTTAACGGCTTGCCAGCCATTTAGCCGCACTTAAAAATCTTTTAATTCGGGTGTAACCGTTTCTGGAGATTTTATTGTTCTCTGCAAAAACAAATTTTTTTATTTCTTCAGCAACAATTGAAGGGGTCAATTTTACATAATCAAACAGCTCTTCTACTTTTCCATGAGGAACAAACTTATCAGGTAAACCATACATAAGAATCCTAGTAAGATTGTTAAGTCTATTTAGTTCCTCTCCCACTGCCGAACCAAAACCACCAGCTAAGACATTTTCTTCCAGAGTAATTATTAACTCATGCTTCTCAACAATATTTTTCAGCATTTCAAGGTCAAGGGGCTTAATAAAGCGAGCATTAACTACGGTAGGGGTCAAACGGTCTTTCTTTAAAAGTGTACTCACTTCTAAAGCTGTTTTTACCATCCGGCCGCAAGCCAGTAAAGCAATTCTTTCTCCCGATTGCAAAACTTCCCATTTTCCAATGGGGAGTTTCTTGAAAGGTTTAAGTTCAACTTTTCCCCAACCAGAACCTCGAGGATAGCGAAGGGCAAATGGGCCGCTATGTTCAACAGCTGTATAAAGAAGGTGCCGAAGTTCGTTCTCATCTTTTGGAGCCGCCACCACCATATTTGGTACCGCTCTTAGATAACTTAAATCAAAAACTCCGTGGTGGGTAGGTCCGTCTTCACCAACCAACCCACTTCGGTCAATAGCAAAGACAACATGTAAGTTTTGTAAAGCCACATCTTCAATAATTTGATCATAAGCCCGCTGTAGAAAACTAGAGTAAATAGCTACAACGGGAATGAATCCCTCTAATGCCAAACCGGCAGCGAAAGTTACTGCATGCTGTTCAGCAATACCAACATCAAAAAACCGTTCGGGAAAGCGCTGAGCCAAAAAATTCAAGCCTGTTCCACTGGGCATCGCAGCAGTAATGCCAATAATTTTTTCATTTTTTTCCGCTAGCTCCACCAGAGATTGACCAAAAACCTCAGTGTAGGTTAAATAAGAGGAGTAACACTCTTTTTCCCCCGTTTTAGGTTCTGGAGAAATGCCATGGAATTTTTCTGGTCCTTCCTCAGCCGGGGGAAAGCCCTTGCCTTTTTTAGTTAGAGTATGGATTAAAACTGGGCCCTTAATTTTTTTAGCCAGCGAAATGGAAGTAGCTACTCTTTCAATATTGTGACCATCGATAGGGCCAATGTATTTAAAGCCTAACTCTTCAAAGAGCATTCCTGGAACAAAAAACTGTTTGATGCTTTCTTTAATATGTTCTCCCCAAAAAACAAGCTTCTCGCCTATTCCTGGTATTTTTCTAAATGTCTCTTCCAAATCCTTCCTTATCTTGTTATAAGTAGGGTCGAGTCGGATGCGAGAAAGATAAGAAGAAAGAGCGCCAACATTTTGAGCAATTGACATCTCATTATCGTTTAAAACAACTATCAAGCTTGATTTAAGATGCCCAGCTTGATTTAAAGCTTCAAAAGCCATCCCACCAGTCAAGGCTCCATCTCCAATAACAGCAACAATAGTCTCGTCACCGCCTTTCAAATCTCTTGCCTGAGCCAGACCTAAAGCCACACTTATTGAGTTTGAAGCATGTCCGGTGTTGAAAACATCGTGTTCACTTTCTTCTCGCCGAGGGAAACCACTTAGGCCACCAAACTGCCTTAAAGTTTCAAACTTATCTCTTCTTCCCGTCAAAATTTTGTGAACATAACTTTGATGCCCAACATCAAAAATTATTTTGTCTTTTGGGCTATCAAGAGCTAAATGCAAACCAATGGTTAGCTCTACCACTCCAAGGTTAGGAGCCAGGTGGCCACCGCAACGGCTAACCACTTCAATTAAATATTCACGAATCTCTGATGCCAATTCGTAAAGTTCTGTTTTGCTAAGTTCCTTTAAATCATTTGGGGAGTTAATCCTATTTAAAACCTTGGGTTCCAACTTAATTAGA
>CAYRQL010000006.1:51900-69092 GCA_964426525.1 uncultured Actinomycetota bacterium
TCCAACTTAATTAGACCTCTCCAAAATATAATCAGCCAGCTTTTCCAATGGTTCAGCATTCTCGCCAAATTGATACCTTATTTTCTCCTTAGCCTTATCTATTAGCTCCTTTGCTCTCAAGCGAGACTCCTCAACTCCGTAAAGCAAAGGGTAAGTCGCTTTTTGCTTCTTCCGATCGCTACCGGCTGGCTTGCCTATTTCTTCCGTTGGGAGAGTTTCGTCCAATAAATCATCAATTATTTGAAAAGCCAGACCAAAATTCAGCCCAAATTTAGTAACTGCTTCCAGTTCTGCAGGTGAAGCTTCGGCTAAAATTGCCGGCGCCCTCAAGCAAAATCGAAAAAGCTGAGCAGTTTTATTAAGGTGAATGAACTCTAAGGTTTCCTTAGAAACCTTCTTGCCTTCTGAGAGAATATCAACGGTTTGGCCACCAACCATTCCGCAAGCTCCAGTAGATTCACTTAATTCTTTAAGAACTTTTCTTACCAAACCATCTTTGGCTTTTAGTTCGGCAGCAATAAGAAAATAACCTTCGGCAAATAAAGCATCACCAGTTAAAATTGCTATCGCCTCTCCAAAGGCTTTATGGCAAGTGGGCTGACCCCGACGCAAATCATCATTATCTAAAGCCGGAAGGTCATCATGAATGAGCGAGTAAGTATGAATGAATTCGACCGCTGCAGCCAGAGGGAGGATTTCCTCCTCAGAAAGAGCAAAAAGTGAAGCTGATTTTAATATTAATAACGGGCGTATTCGCTTGGCTGGAGCAGTGAGAGTGTAAACAATTGCTCGAGATAATTCATGAGGAATTTTTTCTTCATATCTTTCTTTTAAAAGTTTTCTTAAGTAAGCTTCAAATAATTCTAAATCAGTCTTAAAATCAGTCTCCAGCATCATCAAGTGGCTCAATCTCGTTCTCCTCCAACAAGTGAAGCTCACCAATCTTTTCCCGACAAAACTCTATTAGAGTTTCACTTTCTTCGAGAAGTTCTTGCGACCTTTCCAGAGTAGTCTCATCTCTGACAATCTCTTCGGAAATTTGCTTTAATCTTTTAAGAGCTTTCTCAAAGTTCATCTTAGTTTCAGACATAGTAATCACCCACTTTGATAATATAGACCATTGATTAGGTTAAATCAATCGTTTCGGTTTTCATCCTTTGTTTCCGGAAAGTAATCTCGAACAGCCCTTCCAAGAAGACCATTAATAAAACGACTTGAATCCTCAGTTCCATAAGTTTTTGCTAACTCCACTGCTTCGTTAATGGAGACACCAATTGGTATTTCGGGAAGATAAAAAATTTCAAAAAGGGCAAGGCGCAAAATAGTTCGGTCACTGTAAGGCATTCTTTCTAATCGCCAGTTCTCCGCATATTTACTGATGAGACTATCAAGATGGGATTGATTGGCGACTACTCCCTGAATTAGGCTTTCTCCAAAAGTCGAGGGCAAAGCTAAACCAGCCTCTTCTCGCAAGGATAAAATTTCCTTAACTGACTTTCTATTTAAGTCATGCTCAAATAATATCTCAAAAGCAATTTTTCTTTCTTTAGACCGGCCCTTCATTTACTCGAAAAGGTGAGTGATTTCAATTTCAATTTTTTCCACTTTAAAGCCAGCAGTCGTCACTAAAACATCTCGAACTTTTTCTTGAACTGCCCTAGCCGTCTCGATAAGGGGCTTGGCTGGAGAAAAAGCCAGACGAAGAAAGACTTCAGCTTTTTTTTCTCCCGGCTTAAAACCTAATTTTATCTGACGCGAAGCGCTAAGACGAGAGGGAGCTTTTACCAGCTCAACTTCAGAAATTGCTTTTATTATCAAAGAAATCAAAGCAGTTTCAGTAATAGTTATTTTACTTGAGGATTGTTTGTTCTCTTTACTCATTTAATTCTTTTTACTCATTTAAAATTCTCCTGGCTAAAAAATTAGTATAAACTTCCCCCCGCAAATAGAAAGCATTATTTAATACTTGCAAATGAAAAGGTATAGTAGTTGGAACTCCATCGATTACAAACTCTTTAAGAGCTCGTTTTCCTCTTCTAATTGCTTCCTCGCGGTCCTTACCCCAAACAATAAGCTTTGCTAATAGAGAGTCGTAATATGGTGGAACATTCCAGCCTTGATAAATACCTGCATCCACTCGCACGCCCATTCCCCCCGGCAAGCAAAGATTAGTTATTTTTCCTGCCCGAGGAAGAAAGTTGTTGTTAGGGTCTTCGGCGTTAATCCGAAACTCAATAGAGTGGCCCCTCCATTCTATTTCTTCTTGCTTGACAGGTATTTTCTCACCAGCAGCAATCAAAATTTGAGCTTTAACAATGTCAATGCCGGTCACCATCTCAGTTACCGGATGTTCAACCTGCAAGCGTGTATTAGCTTCCATAAAATAAAAATTACCCTCTTTATCCATTAAAAATTCAAAGGTTCCAGCATTTAAGTAATTTGCAGCCCGAGCAGCTTTAACTGCCATCTCGCCAACTTTAGCCCTTGTTTCAGAATTCAAAGCTGGACTCGGCGCTTCTTCAATAAGCTTCTGATGCCTCCTCTGAATAGAGCAATCTCTTTCTCCTAAATGAATAACATTTCCATGCTGGTCAGCTAGAACTTGAACTTCAATATGTTTTGGCTCTTCAAGATATTTTTCCATGTAAATTGAGCCATCACCAAAAGCTGAATTAGCTTCAGTGCGTGCTAACTGAAGCTGACTCAAAAGTTCTTCTTCGCTCTGAACAATCCGCATTCCTTTGCCTCCACCACCAGCTGCTGCTTTAACAATCACAGGAAAGCCAATTTCTCCAGCAATTTGCAAAGCTTCTTTTTCGTCCTTTATCACCCCTTCAGAACCTGGAATAACTGGCAAACCAGCTTTTTTTATCAATTCCTTAGCTTTTGCTTTATCCCCCAAAAGTTGCATAGATTCAGCGCCCGGCCCAATGAAAACTAAACCAACCGCTTCACACATCTCAACAAAAGAAGTGTTTTCAGCTAAAAAGCCATATCCAGGATGAACAGCTTCAGCTCCTGTTATTTCCGCTGCACTAATAATTGACGGTCCACTAAGGTAACTCTCTAAAGCTAGAGGCGGACCAATACAAATAGCCTCATCAGCAAGTTTAACATGTAAAGCGTCCCGGTCAGCTTGTGAATAGACAGCAACCGTAGAAATGTTTAGCTCCCGACAAGCTCGAATAACCCTGACGGCAATTTCACCGCGATTGGCAATTAAAACTTTTTTGAACATTTAGTTTTCGTTTTCCCCAACTGGCTCAATCAAGAATAACGTTTGCCCATACTCAACTGGCTGATTATTTTCAACGCAGATTTTACGTATTATTCCCCTTTCTTCAGCAGTCAGCTCATTAAAGAGCTTCATAGCCTCCAGGACACAAAGGGTCTGGCCTGGCTCAACTAAATCGCCTTCTTCAACATAAGGAGGCGCATCAGGAGCAGGAGCACGATAAAAAGTGCCAACCATTGGCGACTTTATCTCTTTCCAGCCATCAGGGCAAACCAATTCTTCCTTTTTTTCTTCTGGCTTTGAGATTTCTGCCAGCGGCTCTCTCCCTCGCTTGGTTTCAGTCAACGAAGCAACTTCAGCCCCCATTTTCCGCAAAGTCACTTTGACACCATCTTTTTCTAAAATTAGTTCACTAACCTCACTCTGATTCAAGGTTTCAATTAACTCCTTTATTTCTTCAACTTTCATTCCAACCACCTCCCATCCTTTATCGCCAATAGCAAAAACTGTTTTTTCCAATCCTTCTTTATGTCTTTCAAGATAAGCCCGGGTTTCCGCAGGAAAAAGGGCATAACTTAAAACATCTTCCTCGGTGCGAGCTAAATCGCCAATTTCCTTAGCATAATCTTCATAAGTTTTCGTTATTAGGTCAGCAGGTCTAACAGTTATTGGCTCTTCACCAGCCAACACTTTATTTTGAATTTCTGAATCCAGTGGTCCAGGAGGCCTCCCGTAAAGTCCCTTTAAATAGTCCTTCATTTCCCTTGGAACTATTGACCACCTCTTGCCAGACAACACATTTAAAACTGCCTGAGTACCAACAATCTGAGAGAGTGGCGTAACCAGTGGCGGATAACCAACTTCAGCTCGAACTCGAGGTATTTCATCCAGGACTTCAGGTAAGCGGTCAACCGCGTTTTGCTGCTCAAGCTGAACATAAAGATTAGAAGTCATTCCCCCAGGTACCTGATGAGAAAAGATCTTCATATGAACTAGCGAAGTAATTCCTCTCTCCCAGCCCCTCTTTATCCGCACCTCTTCAAAGTATTCGGCAATTTCATATAACAGCTCCAGATCAAGCCCAGTGTCATAAGTGGTATCTTTTAAAGCAGCTACAATCATTTCAGTTGGTGGCTGCGAATTGGCAAAAGCCAGAGGGAAAGTCGCTGTATCAATAATATCAACTCCAGCCTCAATTCCCTTTAAATAATTCATTGGAGCCATTCCGCCAACATAATGACAATGAAGATGGATTGGAACAGAAAACTCTTTTTTCAACCGTTTTATCAGCTGCTCAGTGCGGTAAGGAGTAAGTAAACCCGCCATATCCTTAATGCAAAGAGAATCCACTCCTAATTTAACAAGTTTGTTAGCAGTGTCCACATAATGTTCTAGAGTATGAACCGGGCTAATGGTATAAACAACTGCCCCTTCCGCCCAGCCACCTACTTCCTTAACAGCCTTAATGGATGTTTCCAAGTTTCTTACGTCATTTAAAGCATCGAAAATCCGGAAAATATCAATCCCATTCTCCTTGGCTTTTTTAACAAACCGAAAAACAATATCATCTGGATAGTGCCAGTACCCAACCAAATTTTGTCCCCGCAGAAGCATTTGGCAAGGTGTTTCCTTTAAGTATTTTTTGATAACCCGCAAACGATCCCAAGGATTTTCATCTAAATATCTAAGAGGAACGTCAAAAGTTGCCCCGCCCCACATCTCAACTGAAAAAAAGCCAACTTTATCGATCTTGCTTAAAATGGGAATCATGTCCTCAGTCAGCATTCTAGTAGCCCAGAGAGACTGATGAGCGTCACGGAGAGTAGTATCAGTTATTTTAACTGGTCTTACATCCATTTCAAACCCGACTCACATACTTTCCATCTCGAGTATCCACTTTGACTTTGTCTCCTTTTTCTACAAAAAGTGGAACCTGCAAAACCAAGCCAGTTTCCAGACGAGCTGGTTTTGTTCCTCCTGAGGCGGTATCGCCTTTTACCCCCGGTTCAGTTTCAGTTACTTCCAACTCGACAAAGATGGGTGGCTCAACCGATAATGGTTTATTTTGATAGAAAATAACTACGATAACCATGTTTTCTTTTAAATAAGGTAGCGCGTTCTCTACCTCTTGTTTAGAAAAGGAAATTTGCTCAAAATTCTGGGTGTCCATAAAGTAAAAGTTATCGCCGTCGTTATATAAATATTCAACTTCCCTTCGCTCAAGATAAGCTTCCTTGACATCCTCATCAGCCCGAAAGTTCCGGGCGATGAGATTCCCGGTTCTTAGATTTTTAAGCTTAGTTCGAACAAAAGCTTGACCTTTGCCCGGTTTGACATGTTGAAAGTCAACTATGATAAAAACTTCACCATCAACCTCAATTGATATTCCATTTTGAAAATTATTGCTTGATACCAACTTAATCACCTCGAAAATATTCCGCTAAATTTTACTTGAAAAACCGACTTAAAGCAAAATCAGTACAAAAAATTAAACCACAAACCAATCAAGGGAAAGAGAAGATGATAGAACTTCCGCCTGACCAGAATGAAGCCAGATATCGTCTTCAAGTCGAATACCAAATCTTTTTGGGTAGTAAAGTCCTGGTTCACAAGTAAAGACCATTCCTTCGCAAAGCAAGTCCTGACTTTCTTGATTTAAAATAGGGGCTTCGTGCACTTCCAAACCAATCCCATGTCCCAAACCATGGCCAAACAAAGAAAGCACTCCTTTTTTCTTAAAAAAATCACGAGCCCTCTTGTCAACCTCTTTCGCTTTTAAAGAATCTGAAAGCGATGAAAGAGCAAGCTCTCTCGCTTTGGTCACCAAGCGGAATGCCTGGTTTTCTTCTTCGCTAACTGCTCCAAGATGAACCATTCTCGTCAAATCACAGCAGTAACCATTTTTTCGAGCTCCCCAATCAATTTTAATCAAATCCCCGGCTACAATTCTTCTCATTCCCGCTTTGGCGTGTGGGCGACTGCTGTTCGGGCCAGAAGCAATAATTGGAAGAAACGGCAGCTCCTCTGAGCCACCACTTCTTAACAGATACTCTAACTCTACTGCCAAATCTCTCTCCCTTACCCCTGGCTTAACCATTGATAGAAGTTTTAAAAAAGCTTTTATTGCTATTTTTATCGCTTTCTTTATTGCTAATATTTCGCTTTCATCTTTTATTACTCTCAAAAAACTCAAGTCTAAAGGAGTGAGCGTACACTTCAAATTTTTCTTTAACTTTTGATAAAAATTAACTGACAAACTATTCGCTTCAAACCCCAACGATTTTAAATTGCTTCCCTTTAAAAATTTTAAGAATTCTTTTAAGAAAGAGTCCTTAACAACCACTATCTCGTAGTGTTTTTCAAGTTTACTCGCTTCTTCAGCATATCGGCAATCTGTAAAGAAACAACGTCTTCCCGGTGTGATTAGAAGATAAGCAAAACTCCCGGAAAATCCGGATAAATACTTTACGTTAGAAAGTGAAGAAATTAAAACTCCCTCAACCTTCTTTTTTGAAAAAACTGGGAGTAATTTTTGCCAGCGTTCTTCAAATCTCAACTTCGCCCTCAAGGTAAGCCTTAGCTGCTTCTAAAGCCAGCAAATAACTATGAGCTCCGAAACCGCTTATCTGTCCCCAAGCCACCGGCGCAATACAGGAAAAATGGCGAAAATCCTCCCGAGAGTAAATATTTGAAAGATGAACTTCGATTACTGGCAAACCAACATCAGCCAGAGCATCTCGTATAGCCAGGCTATAGTGGGTATAAGCTCCAGGATTTATTATTATTATTTTTGCCTTCTCCCGGGCCTGTTGGATTAAGTTAATAATTTCCCCCTCTGAATTTGACTGGAATATTTCAATCTCTAAACCTAAATCTTGAGCTTTTTTCCTTATCTCATCGTTAATTTCATCTAACTTCTTACTTCCATAAACTTCTCTATCCCGAAAGCCTAGCAGATTTAAATTAGGACCATGAATTAAGCAAACCATAGCTTACCCCCTTTTTAGTAATTTAGTAAAAATCAATTTTTATTTAACTCCCAAATTCTGTAAAATCTTTTCAAGTTCAGCTGGGGTTAGCGCAAACAAAAACGGTTTCCCAATCTCTTTAACGCCAACCATCTTAATCTCCTCTGATTCCCTCTTTTTATCAAGCAACATCGCTTTAACCAGCTCTTGTCGGTATTCATCCGGAATATTAACTGGCAAACCAGCTCGCTTTAAAAGATTTTTTTGCCTTTCTAAAATATTCTTTGAAGAAAAACCTTTTCTCACTGAAATTTGGGCTTCCAGCATCATTCCCATCGCCACTGCTTCTCCGTGTGAAATACCTTGGTAAAAAGCTAACTTTTCCAATGCATGCCCCACAGTGTGGCCGTAGTTTAAAAAAGAACGCAGCCCTTTAGTTTCTATCTCGTCTTCTTTTGCCACTTTCAGCTTATACGAAACCACTTCACTAACAACTTCTTGCCAGATTTCCGGATTTAACTTTAAAACCTCCTCAATTCGGTTCTCCAAGGTTTTCACCAGAGAAGGAGAAAAAAGGAAAGCCATTTTAATAATTTCGGCCAGACCATTAGAAATCTCTTTTTTAGGCAAAGTTTTTAAAAAATCCAAATCAATCAGGGTTAAGGTGGGTTGATAGAAGCTGCCAATTAAATTTTTTCCATAAGGTACATTTACTCCAGTCTTACCGCCTATACTGCTGTCCACTTGAGAAAGTAAAGTTGTAGGAATCTGTATTAAGTTCAGACCACGCATATAAGTAGCAGCCACAAAACCAGCTACGTCACCTACAACTCCACCGCCCAAAGCCAAAACGAAGTCTGAGCGTAAAAACTCTTTCTGAAAAAGCAAACTATAAATCTTTTCAACTGTTTTTAAACTCTTACTCTTCTCTCCTGAAGGAATAGTTACAACCTCGACTTGACATTTAAAAGACTTCAAACCACTTTCAATTACATCAAAAAACCGACGAGCTAAAAAAGTATGTGTTATTAAAGCAACTTTTTTTCCTTCCCACTTCCACCAGAGAGGAAACCGAGTAAAAACTTCATTTCCGATTATAATCTCAGTTTTTCCCCGGCTAAAGTTAGTTTTAAGAATTTTTGGTTGATAAGCCATTTTATTAATAATCTCCTTAACAATTTCTTCAGGCGTTCTTTCCCCGCAATCAACTATAAAATCTGCTGATTTTTCATAAAGATTCCGACGGCTGGCAAATATTTTTTCAATCGTTTTGGTTCGGGAATTCAAACCTTCTAAAAGAGGGCGGTCTGAGACTTCAGCTAATCTTTCCTTCAAAATCTTTAAAGGCACTTTAAGATAAATAACGACCCCGCCTTTCTTTAAATTGAAAACATTGGTTTTCTTTAAAACTGCTCCACCGCCAGCTGCAATAACACAGTTGTTCTTATTGGTAAGATTCTGAATTATCTCTTTTTCCAACTGCCGAAAAAAAGATTCTCCTTTAGTTTTAAAAATTTCTGAAACCTTGAGGTGGGCTTTCCGCTGAACAAGCTCATCAGTATCGAAAAAATCAAGCCCTAAACGACTGGCAAGCTCCTTTCCAACAGTCGATTTCCCGCTTCCCATAAAACCAATCAGAACTAACTTCATCTTCTCCAATTAATCCGGGAAAGATACTTCTCAAAAGCCTGCAAGGCATCAGAGATAGAGTCTCCGCCAAACTTTTGTCGGTAAAACTGGGTCAATACCAATGCCATCATAGCTTCCCCAACCACCGCAGCAGCCGGCACTGCACACACATCAGCTCGCTCCTGATGAGCACGAACCGCTTCCTTGGTGATAACATCAACCGTTCGCAAGGGATTCATTAAGGTAGGAATGGGCTTAACCGCTATTTTAACCCGTATTTCCTCACCATTGCTTACACCGCCCTCAATTCCTCCGGCATTATTAGTTTGATGGTAAAACCCTTGATTTTCATCGTAAAAGATTTCATCATGCACCAAAGAACCAAACTTCCTACTATTTTCAAAAGCTTCTCCCAAAGAAAAACCTTTAACCGAAGGAATTGAAAGGAAATAAAAAGCAAGCTGAGCGTCAAGCCTTTCTTCCCAGGTGGTATAGGAACCTAATCCTGGAACCACCCCAAAAGCAACTACTTCAAAAACGCCTCCTAAGGTATCTCCCTTTTCTCGGGCTTGATCAATTAACAACATCATTTCTTTTTCTGCTTTCTTGTCCAGGCAACGAACAGGTGAGTCTTCTATCGCTTCGGCATCTTTTAAACTCGTAATTCGCTGCCCACTATCAACCGAACCAATACTAATAACCTGACTTACAATCCTAACTCCAAAATTAGCTAAAAACTGGCGAGCTAGAGAACCCACCGCAACCCGCGCTGCCGTTTCCCTGGCGCTAGCCCTTTCTAAAACATTGCGCACATCGGTAAAACCAAACTTTTGTAAGCCAGCCAAATCTGCATGACCAGGGCGAGGCCGAACAACCGGTTCTCCTTCTGGTTCTTCGAAAGGATGCATTTCCTTCTGCCAGTTTTGCCAGTCTCGATTTTCAATCTTAATCACAATTGGACTGCCTAAAGTCACACTGCCTCTCAATCCACTTAAAATCTCTGCGCAATCTTGTTCAATCTCCATTCGCTTCCCGCGTCCATAACCTTTTTGTCGGCGCCTGAGGTCGCTCTCGATTTCTTCTAAAGAAATCTTTAATCCAGAAGGCAAACCGGAAAAAAAAGCCATAATCGCTTGGCCATGAGACTCGCCTGCTGTAAACCAGTTCAAATTTCCAATTGACATAGCTAAATTATCCTGAATAAATAGCTGAAGCGCAACTCAAAAAAATTCAAAAAACTGGGTCAAACCAACCCTCAACTTGGGATTACTTTTTTGATTTAAGTGGGTTAAATATAAACGAATCGAGAATCCATAACCTTTTAAAAATTAAAAGGATTAAACTTTCTTTTTAAAAGAAGAGTTGATTAAAAGTGATTAAGTAAAAATTATAAGTAAAATTTATAAGGAATCGCCAACCACATCAATAAACTGCCATTAGGTCCTGAATTATTAATGCTGTGCAAAAAAATACTACTAAAGTGCCTAATAGCTAAAACTAGAAATGAGATTACTTTCTGTTTAAGTCAGTGTGGGCTTCGCCAATACTCAGGGTTACAATATCGTCGCCATAGAGAAGTTTTACCCAATTGCCACCGATTTCTAAAACCATATAAGGCGAATCTGACAACTGTTCTCCAACCATCAAGCTGTAAGTTTCTCCATTGTAAAGAAATTCGGCTACTGGCTGGCCATCAGATCCAAAAGAGATTGACTTAAGGTAAGGACCAGCCGTCACTGTAGCCTCGGCGGCGGTAGTCTCAAGAATTAATGGCTGAAATGGATCTTTAAATCCTTCGGCTGAAAAAACTTCTAAACCCTTATCAAGAGGTTCAAAAGTTGGAGTAGTCTCAGTTGTTTCCAGAGTCAAGCCTATACTTTGAGCAGTCGTTGGGGTTGCAACTTCAATTTCCCCACCACCGCCAAAGATCGCCACAACAAGAAAGATCACTACTATCAAAAAGATTAAAGCTCCTATTCCAATTAAAGCATATTTGGCTTGAGGCTTCTCAAAAAATTCTTTTAACTTATCTATCTGAGATGCCATTTAGCCTCCTATTGACCTGCCGTCGGCGTAGTGGTTCCTGCTGTAGGTGTTGCTTCCACAGCTGGCAAAATAAATGTTTCCGCTTGAAAAGTCATTTTTAAAGCCGGCAAGCCTCCAGCCCCAGGACTAATTGAAACATTGTTAACTTTAATCTCTCGAGGCGAATGTTCAAGCCGATAAAGAAAGTCAAGCAAGCTACCACCATCGCTTCGAGCTTTATTAAAATAACCTTCAACCTCAAAATTGAGCTTAATTGATTGGTACTCTCCAGTTGGCCCTTCTGATGGTGGGGAAGGCGAGAAAGAAACAAAGTTCAGACCAGCCTGACTAGCCATCTCTTCCAATTGAATAATTAAATCGGGAATGCCAGATTCGTCCGGCATTTGCCGGGTAAGCTCAATCATCTCTGTTTCAATTTTCGGTGCCTCTTTCCTTAAGGCTTCGAGTCGTTGTAAAGTAACCTGAGAAGATTGTACCTTTTGTTGCTCGCTTCTCTGCTCCTCACGAATTTGATTAAGACTTCCGGACATTGGACTCCAAACAAAAAAGTAAAAAAGTAGAGTTATAATGACGAAGGCAATCACTCCAACAGCAATTGTTTCTTGAAAACCCAGCTTTATATCCACTATGCCTCACTCATTCCATCTGACCTGACTTTAGCTGAATAGTCATACTAAAACCAATATTTCCTGCGCCCTTAGCCCCAGCTGTTTCCCCAGTTGTTTTTCGGGCAGCATTGTTCAACCAAACATCAGAAACTTCCGGTATTTCCTTTAGTCTAACCATCCATTTAGCCACTGCAAGATAATCCCGGGCTTCTCCGCTCATATTGATTCCTTCTAAATTATCAACTGCCAAACTTGTCAAAGCCATCTCTCGCGGCATAAGAAGACTGAGCTCCAAAAGAATGCGATACCAGGAAATCTCATCGCTCAAAGCCTGCCGAATAATATTTTTCCTTCTCTCAATCGCATCTTTTCTTTCTTGAAAAACTTTAAACTCAGCTATTTTTTTGTTCAATTCCTCGTTCATAATTTTAAGTTCAGACAACCGACGGTTTTCTTGCAAAATTCGAGCCTGAAAACCAAGGTAAACAAAAAGTAACAAGATAATATAAATACTGATAAAAAGAAGTACGAGAGCCAGTCTCTTCTCGGATTGCCGTTTTTCAATTATTTCTGGGGGAAGAAGGTTTATTCCCATTACTCAACTCCCCTCAAACCCAACCCCAAACAAATTGCCAGCGAAAGCTCATCTTCTTTTAAAGCCTCTAAAGAAAGCTTGGGGCTGATTTGGAACTGCTCAAGTGGACGACCGTAAGAAACTTCAATTCCTAAAGCTTTCTCCAAGTAAGCGAGGAAATTTTTAAGTTTAGCTGAACCACCGGTAACAATAAGTTTTTTTACTTCAAGCGGAGACTGAGCCATAAAATAATCGAAAGAACGCTTAACTTCACCGATAAATCGGGTTACTTCTCGTTCCATAATATCTTGAACTGCCTCTGCCCGGTCTAAAAGCTCAGAAGGTATGTCAATGAAGCGGTCTCCTACCAGCGGAGAGAGTCCAATCCTCACCTTGAGGTCCTCGGCTTCTTCAAAAGTTACTCCAAAACTATCCATTATCGCTTGAGTAAAATCATCGCCAGCCAGCGCTATAACTCTGGCAAACTTAACCACATTATTTTCAGCAATCACTACACTAGTGATCCCGGCTCCAATGTTTAAAAGAGCAACTGCTTCTATCCGATGAGGTTCTTCAAGAGATGTTGGTACTTTTTTAGGCAAAATGGCTCGAGCAATTGCAAAAGAAGAAACATCAATGGCTTCAGGCTGCAAACCAGCAGCTTCAACAGCACTAACTACCGTTTGAATCATATTTCTCTCAGCAGCGACCAGTAAAATCTGGAACATTTTCTCGCCACTCTCAACCGTGTATTCATCAATAATTTCGTAGTCTAAAATAACATCTTCAATAGGTATTGGAATAAAATCTTGAGCTTGAAATTGAAGCGCGCTTTTGAGCTCGCTCTTTTCCATATGAGGCATTTCTACTACTCGAATAACTACCTTTTGATTACCAACTCCAACAATTACTTTTTTCTCCCTTAATCCCACTTTGCGCCATAGCTCAGTAAGAGTGTAAGAAACAACCTCGGGGTCAACTATTTCCCCACCAGCCACTGCACCGCGGGGAACTTTAACAAAACCACAATTAGCCAAAAAAGGGCCGGAAGGCGTTGAATTAACAACAGCTACACGGAATGAACTTGAACCAATTTCAAGCCCAACTGATGACTTAGGTTTTCCTAACCCAAAGAGACTCAACTACTTTCCCTCCTACAACTTAACTGCCTTTTCTGTTCTCATTTCTACTCCCTTTGACTAGTTCAGTTGTTTTATTTAATCATATACAATTTAATTTGGCAATAGTATTTTATTATTCTTTTAAAAAAAAGACAAAATAGATGTTCAAAGTGCCAATATTTATCTTTTATATCGTCAAAAAACTGATTAAGTCAAGCCCTTTTTTTAAAATAAATGAAAAAACCAGCTCTCTTAAGGTTTTCTATTAAAAATGCTTAAAAAATAATTTACTGGCGCCAGCCAAGAGCTTGTGCCTCTTCAAAGGTAATCTCCCGCCAGCTGGTAATGGCGCTAAGATAACCGTCTTCCTGAGGATTACCTGGTAAGCTCGGAGGAAGACGATTTGGAAGATCGTCATCAACTTCCAATTTTGGTTTAGCGTTCATAATAAAGCGGCCGCCAATGATGGTACCCTTAAATTTTTGATAGTTACTATTAAAGTTAACGTCACCTAAAACAAAATACGCTCCCATAAACTCAGGATCACCATCATTGGGAGATTGAGCATTTAAAGTTAAGCTGCCAGCGCAAACTATTCCTAAGACGTTTACAGTCGGAAACTCATCAGCTATTAATCGGTTATTTATAGTAACATTGCCATTTACTACCAGAGTGCCACGGCCTCGAGAATAAACATCATTGGAACAATTAAAAGTCACTGGCCCATCAATGAAAATAGTTGAACCATCGCCGCCATAATTTGGGTCATCGTTGACAAACAAAGTAGGGTTGGTTTCCGTCATGCCAGGCACTGGATAGTTTGGATTGTACCAGGCAAACTCCCACTTAACCTTATCCTGATTATCAATATCGCCATCACCATCAGCATCATAAACGCCAAAAGTAGGGGTGTTATCGTTAAATGTTAGAGAAAAAGTTCCCTTGCCTAAAGGAGCATTAGCAGTATCATTGTCTAAAATCTTGTAATAACCTGACTGAGTATTAGGAAAATTAATTTGAAAACGGGCATTAAGAGTGGCTTCATTTGATTCAGCAAGAGCAACACTTCTATATACCGACAAACGGTCGCCATCCAGAGTTGGAAGTTCAATTTGAGGAGCCCAGTTATTGAAGGGGTTGATATAAATACGCCAGTTTCTCCATTGGCTTGAGGGTATTTCATTGCCTTGCTTGTTTTTAATTGGCGGGGAGCCATCAATATAAGCAGCAATCGAGGTGGTTTCAGTTCCTATGTTTCCGCCGTTGCTTTCTTTTATCAAACCCCCACCAACAACAAATAAAGGTCCTTCATAAACATCAGTAGTCCCACTTACCGGAAAACTTCCGCGAACAAACAGAGGGCCGATAAACTCGGCTGAACCAGTAATGCCACTGGTTCCAGTCTGAACCGACTGTTGAGTTCCTCCAGCAAAGTTCATCTCCCAGATATTAGTAGAGAAAAGAATTGCCTCCACTGCCCTTTTCGTCCCTCGATATTCCCCGACTGATATTGCTCGAACGAAAAAACCACCACCCTGAGGAACCCTAACCGTCGCTGTTCCTTCATCAGAATTTTGAGGCAAAAGAGTAAAGCTTGTTTCAATCTGCCCAATTCCATATTCAGTTAAGTCCCAGAGAAGGCGGTTTAAGCCAGCCTCAGCTGTAGTTAAAGCCTTATGATAATTTCGGGCTTCTCGAGTTAACGGCAGATTCCCAGTGGCAAAAGTAATTAATCCGACTGCCATTATTGTAAGCAAAAGGACCAAACCAATAACTACAATCATTGTTACACCTTTTTCTTCACCAAGCTTACTCATAAGTTTTTCAAACTGTTTTGAGCTGATTTGATAAATCTTTCTCATCATCTCACCCACCTCAATAGGTAAAGTTTCGCAGCTTAATTAAAGTTGAAAGTATATAAGCAGGAGGGTCGCTATCAGGGTTTAAATCGGTAACAACCGTTACTTGAATACTTCGAGTATCTCTCGGTCGTCGGCTAACTTCGGTAATCACTCTTCCCTGGCGGTCATAATAGGTAAACATTGGTCGATTATCAACCGCATTTCGGGCAATGGTGGAAATTACCTGTCGACTGCCATCGCGAGAAAAAATCAAGTTAGTGTTTTCCAAGCGCACTTCAAAGTACTCCGGGCTTGTTTGATCGCCATCAGCCTCAGCATAAAACCCAAGGTTGTAATCAGTAACTTTAGCAGCATCAAGAGCATTAGCCTGGCGAAGGTAGCGAGTTATCAATCTTTGAGCCAGGCGGGCATCGCTTTGTGCCTGGACCCAGCCGGTGGTGATTCGGGAAACATTAAAGCCAGTCTCGGCAATAAAAAAAGCTGCCATCAAAACAACAAAAATAAAAGAGGTAACCCAGAGTAACTCCACCAGAGTAAAACCTTTTTCTCCTCTACTTTTTTCTACTCCCTCAGACATTAAATTCAAAAAAAATCACCCCTATTGAGGAAAAGTTACACTTATAACCGGGCTGTAGTTAACAAGATTTCCCAAGTTGTCTCGCGCTTCCACTTTATATTCCCTAACTGTTTCTTTTCTTTGAGTATCTGTACAACTATTAGTGGGTGGAAAAGTGGTAGTTAGAAGATTCCAGGCACCACCAGGGACTCGCCAGAAAACTCTGTATGTGCCTGTAAAACCAGGGCCGTTTTGCCAACTTAAGGTAATCGTCCGGTTAGCTCCCTGACTACTTGTTAACCTCCAAGACAACTCCATCAATGTAGTGAAAGCAAGAGAGTTTCCCCAAAGAGAGTAATCGCCATAACTTGACCCCCTTAAAGAACAGCTATAAGTAGTCCAGGGGGCTAAACCTGTTAAGAAAGCGGTGACCGTCCCTTCCTGAGGATTAGGAACAGTAATGGTAGTGTAATTAATGCTTGTACTTTCCAACCTTGCTTGATAACTGCTTACCCAGTCGCGCCCGTCCTTTATTGTGTTAAAGGTTAATTTCACTACGCGAGCAGAAGAATCAGTTGTCTCAATTGAAGTAAGAGTGGGAGAACCTTGGGGTGGGTAATTGTTTATTATGTAAAAATAAGAAAGAGAAGACTCCAAACCCTGGCTATCACGAACAATCCCCCTTATCTCATAAGTTCCATCTGGGGTTTCTGTCACATTGGTATTCCAAGTAAAATACTTATTTGCTTGAGGTTGAGGGGGGCTTATCAACTCATTAAAAACCAAAATACCACCGCCAACTTCCAAACCAACATTGGAAATTGGTGCTCCAGCCGTGGTGTTTTGCATTCCTATCACCCCTATTTGCACCTCACCAGAAACAATTGAATTGTTAGGTGGTGTGTCAGTGGTGAAAAAAACCAGAGGAGGAACAGCAAATTCCTTCAAACCTGATATATTTGTAACCACGGCAAAACTCGATGGTCTTGGTCTTGTCCAAGAAACTCCCACCCTCACTCTTTTGTAATCCTGCCAGTTATATTGAGCTCGTCCGCTATCATAATAATCCTCGTCTTGTGGGTTAGTAGCATTTTGTCCATCTTTCAGTCCATCTTTCGAGTCGTCAACCCAGACCACTGAGTAGGTTATTTCAAACTGAATCCCAGCGACTGTAGTCGTTTCACTGCGGGGTAAAATTCCAATGGGTTCATACTTAGGATAACCAGCATCGGCGTCAACATAACCAATCTTGTCAAAGCTTAGACTGCGAATATATTCAATCCGCTGATTAGCCAGGAAAGTGGCGCGGTCCATCACTCGAGAGTTATAGGCAATTGTGCCAGCTAACCCCATCACTGTCATTAAAATGGAAAGAGCAAGGAACATTACCAGCGTCGCTATCAGTATCTCAACCATGCTTAAACCTTTTTGGTTAAGTTTGACCATTAATTTCACCTTAAATTTTTCCCTTACTCAATAATTATACTCCCTTTTTTATTATCGACGCAATTTAACATATTTTTATGGCTTGCTTCTCCTGTAATTTTAATCCCCCTTAATCCCCCTTATTCTAAGGGGGAGAGACATTTGAAA
>CAYRQL010000007.1:0-68371 GCA_964426525.1 uncultured Actinomycetota bacterium
GATTAAGGGGGATTAATCCCTCCCAACCTCCCTTTCAAAAAGAAAGGAGAAAAATTTTCTCCCTTATTTATAAGGGGGATTAAAAAGGTGTCATTGCAACGACCAAAGGGAAGCGAAGCAATCTCAGAGATTGCCTTTTCTCTCTGACAAAAAGATTACTTCGCTTCGCTCCTGATGACAAAATAGAAGCTATTGTAAAGACGGAGCCTGGCCGCCGGAGCTTTGTGAAGGCGGGACCTTTACCCCTTGATTACCCTGGGGTTCTGATTAGCAACTCTTTTGAAGTTAAAAAAAGAAAAGACAAATAAGACAAATTGCAAGCTTAAAAAATGGTGGGCGCTAGAGGATTTGAACCTCTGACCCCTTGCTTGTAAGGCAAGTGCTCTCCCACTGAGCTAAGCGCCCCAAAAATTCCAACCTAATAACCCTTTAAAAAATGGTGGGCCGCGAAGGAATCGAACCTTCAACTCCCGGATTAAAAGTCCGGTACTCTGCCAATTGAGTTAGCGGCCCAAAAACACAAGGTTATTTTAACCCTTTTTAACGCTTACTCCAATTAGCCAAGAAAACTAAATTTAAAAAGAATTAATTTAAAACAAACTCTTCATTTTGACAAGCGGCGCTTCCTGTGTTAAATTTTTTCCTCGTTTTAGCTGTGCTCAATCTCTCAAATTTTTGAAATAATAAAACGGCGCAGTTAGAATATTAGTTGTGGCCCCATCGTCTAGAGGCCTAGGACACCGGCCTTTCAAGCCGGCGGCGGGGATTCGAATTCCCCTGGGGCCACCATTTAATTGTAACTGATGTTTTTTTTTAAAAGGAGGGCAGTTGATTTTAGACCTCAGCGAGTTAGCTCGAGAAGTAACCGAGAAAACTTTAATACCTACTCTGGAAAGTGACTTAGTAATAATATTAAGCTCACTAATCAACACCCAAAACTTTTGGGAAGTAGTTTATCGCTCAGCTCGACCTTTTAACCAAGTTGCCGAAACTCTTGGTTTTTTACAAAAAAGGGGGTTAATCAAAACTGATAACAAGAATCTAATTTCCCTTACATCAGAAGGGGAAAAAACTTTTGCGGAATTAAATATTAAACCATTACCTGATTATTCTTGCTCAAACTGCTCAGGTAGAGGAATTTCTATTGAAAAACTGAAGGAGTTAAAAGAGAAGTTTGCCATGATAGTGAAAGAAAGGCCAGCAGCAATCGTCAACTTTGACCAGGGTTATGTGACTGAAGAAACAACCATCTCCCGAATCGCTCATTTAGCCCAAAGGGGAGACATTGAAGGGAAAGAAATAATTATTTTGGGAGACGATGACCTGGTAAGCTTAGCAGCAGCTCTTTCTGGCTTACCAAAAAAAGTAGTGGTTTTTGAAATTGATACTCGCTTGACTGATTTCATTAAAAAACAAAGTCAAAAATACAAACTGAAAATTGAAACTTACGAACACGATTTAAAATACAAGCTCCCTGCAAAGTTTCTTAATAAATTTGACACTTTCTTGACTGATCCTCCAGAAACAGTTAAGGCTCTGGAGCTCTTTATTGGGCGCGGCCTTGCTGCTTTAAGAGGTCCTGGCTGCGCTGGCTATTTTGGCTTAACTATGGCTGAATCTTCCTTTCCTAAATGGTTAGAGTTTCAGTCAGTCCTGGCCGAAAAATTTAAGGTGGTAGTAACTGAAGCAATCCCCAACTTTAATGAGTATGTTAACTGGGATTATCTCCATTCTTCAATTCGCAACGACCTACCTTTTCTCAAAGCTCAACCCAACTTAAACTGGTATCGCTCGACTCAGTTCAGGATTATCACCTTGCCCGAATCAGTAATAAAAAACGAAGACCTTTTAGATAATGACATTTACATTGATGAAGAATCCCTTGTTTTCACTCGAAAGGAAAGTCCAAATGTGGAGTAAGCCTAACATTGTCTCCCTGGTAAAGGGTAGTGGCGAAGGAATCACTCCTTTAAACGCTTTCGATCAAGCCTTGCTAAACGCAGGTATTGGCAACTTGAACTTAATTAAAGTTTCCAGTATTTTGCCGGCTAAAGTCAGTCTTTCTCAACTACCTAAAATTGAGGCTGGGTCTTTGGTGCCGACCGTTTATTCCACCGTCACCAGCAACGTAGCTGGTGAAACTATCTCAGCTTGCGTGGGAGCTGGTTTTAGTGATGACACCTTTGGTTTGCTTTATGAATACTCCCACCGAGGAGAAGCTAAAACTGCCGAAGAAGTAGTTCGAAAAATGATCGAAGAAGGCTTTAAGATGAGAAAACTTAAAATTGGCAAAATCGTAATAGTTTCTGCCGAACACCGGGTAGAAAGAGTGGGTTGTGTTGTAGCTGCTGCTGTTCTCTGGTGGAAAAATGCCTGAAAGTAGAAAAACCTGGCAAATTGAATATATAAACCCTGATTATGGCCAGACTTACCGCCTAAAAAAGAAAATAATCTCAAAAAAAACACTTTATCAAAAAATCGAACTGGTTGAAACCTTTGAGTTTGGCAAAATGCTCCTACTCGATGGGGCTGTCCAAACTAGCGAAAAAGACGAGTTTATTTACCATGAAATGTTAGCTCACCCTGCCCTACTCACTCATCCCAAGCCAAACCGCGTCTTAATTATTGGCGGAGGAGATGGCGGCACCTTGAGACGAGTACTGGAGCATCCAGTTAAAGAAGCAATTATGGTAGAAATGGACCAAGAAGTAGTTAAGCTTTCTCGAACCTATCTTTCTTCAATCTCAAAACAAGCTTTTGAAGACAAAAGAGCAACTATCGTAATTGATGATGGCTTCAGTTTTTTAAAGAATGAAAAGAAAAAGTTTGATTTAATTCTGGTGGATTCAACTGACCCGGTTGGCAAAGCCACTGTTTTATTCTCCGAAGAATTTTACAAATTAGCTTTTTCTTCCCTTAATGAAGAAGGAATGATAGTTACTCAAAGCGGTTCAGTTTTCTACCAGCTAAATGAAGTTCGCCAAACTTTCTGCAACCTAAAAAAAGTCTTTACTCACACCTATGTTTATTTAGCCAACATTCCAACTTATCCAGGCAGCCTCTGGAGCTTTACTCTGGGAAGCAAGCTTCATGTACCACCATTAATACCCTTAAGCGTAAAAGAAAGCCGATTGGCTGAACGAAAGATAAAAACTCGTTATTACAACCTTGAAATCGATCTGGCTGCCTTTGCCTTGCCAACTTTCTTGAAGGAAGCTTTAAGTGAATTTGATTCTCCCTGAACCGCCATTCCTTGAAGCAAAAGCAAAAACCGAAGCAGGCACGGTTTTGTTAGCTTTTCCTTTAGATATCACTACTTCCTTTCGAAAAGGAACTGGTTTAGCACCTCAAAAGATACGGGAAGTATCAGACAGTATTGAGAGTTACAGTCCTCGGCTAGCAAAAGACCTAAGCGATCTAGACTTTGCCGATTGGGGAACGCTTCAGCCTCCTGGAAGCCTTGAAGATTCCCTTCAAGAGATCACCTATTGCGCTCAAAAGGCTTTTCAACAAAGCAAATTCAGTCTTTTTTTGGGCGGGGAGCATAGTATTTCCATTGGCATTGCTCAAGCCTTAAAAGAAGTTAAGCCTTCGGTTAATTTTATTTTTCTTGATGCCCACCTTGACGCTCGCGAAAGTTATCTGGGAGTTAAAAACTCTCACGCATCAGTAATAAGAAGAATTGCCGAAATATTTCCTGAATCAGAAATAATTATCCTTGGTGTTCGTTCGGGAAGCCAGGAAGACTTTGAATTCGTTCAAAAGAAAAGCATTTACTATTCAAAAGGCCTCTTTCTGCCAGAAAAAACCCTAACTTTGTTAAAACAAAAGCCGCTTTACCTCTCTCTGGACATTGATGTACTCGACCCATCAGTTGCTCCAGGAACCGGTAACCCTGAACCACCAGGAGTTAATTTCTCGGAGCTTTTGGAGTTTCTTTACACACTAAAGGGAGTAAATTTAGTGGGGATGGATTTAGTTGAAGTATCTCCGCCTTGGGACGAAAGCGACCGAACATCAATCGCTGCCGCCAAAATAATAAGAGAAACTTTATTGCTTTTCAGCTAAACTCTTACAACAGTCTATTTTTTAGGCCGCGGGTTCTTCTCAATAAACTCTGGCGTATGGCAAACGGTACATTTGTCGCTAAAAGCGTCTCTTTCATGGCATCTCTTAAGACACCACTCCATTGTCATATGGTTTTCATGAGTTTCAGTTTCATGACCGACTCGATTGTGACAAAAAGCGCACTTTATATTGACTTTCTCACAGTGAACTTCGTGAGCTTCTTTGTTAAACTTCAAACCCTCAGAAGGCGTGTAATTTCGATTTTTTGAATGGCAGACCGTGCAGTGTTCCTCAGGCATTTCTTCCGCCATCTCACTCTCTTTGTTTATTCCTTCTTTATAATGGCCAGTAATTTCAAAGTAAGGTTCTTTAATGGCTTGCATCTTGTGGATTACAAAGCTTATAAAACCGTTTGACTCAACATGACAGTTAACACAAGCTATCTCGCTATGCGAGGAAGCTTCCCAGCCCTTGGCAAGTGGTTCCATAGAATGACAGACTCGGGTGCAAAATATTGGACTGGAAGTGAAGGCTAAAAAGGAAATAAAAAAGATAAGAAAAAAGTTAACAACCACCAGAAGCAATGCTAAACGTTTTTTGGGATTAGCCCAGATGTTCTTTAAAAAATTAATCATTTGAACCTCCTGATGAATCCGGTGGAGTCACCTCTTGGCCCGGTGGAGCAGGCGACACCTCTTTCCAACCAGAAAGTGGAGATGTAGAACCAGTATCAGCCGAACCGGGACTCAAACTGCTCTCAGCTTTCTTATCATTGCTTTCCCTTAAAATCATTAGCCCAAGATAAATTACTACTACAAGCGAAACTAAAGCACCAACTGCCCAGAGCTGAGTAAGCGAGCCAATTGTCATCCTCCACCACCTCGCAAAAAAAGATAAACTAATTAGTAAATACTAAACAAAGCAAGCTGAATTTGCAACGCTTAATTAATTTTTTTTGAAAAACTATTTAGCTTTATTTTTCTTGCTCGAGAAAAGATATTTTGCTATGATACAGCTTTAAAATCGGCGGGATAGCTCAGGTGGTAGAGCGAGGGCCTGAAAAGCCCTGCGTCGGCGGTTCAACTCCGTCTCCCGCCACCATCACTAAAAAACCTAAAAATTTTTTGCAAATCAAAAAAAATTTATTTCACTTTTAAAAAGTGGTAAAATGAGCTCACATTCTTAAGAAGGGGGGTAAAATGCCAGGCATTGTAAGAAGAGTCGACCCAGTGGGGCGAGTGGTTATCCCAATGGAAATACGCCGGACAATGGGTCTTAAGTACGGCGATCCAGTAGAAATTATTGCTGAAAAAGACCAGATAATACTTAAAAAATTTAGCGAAGTCTGCACTTTTTGTAGTCAAGGAAAAAACCTAAAAACTTTTAAAGGTAAAAAAATCTGCGCGAGCTGTTTAAAAAAAATCTCTGCTCTTTAGTTTTCCTTTCCCTGAATCACTAAAACTATTTCGCCTTTTAACTTTTTTTCTTTTGCTGTGTTCAGTATTTCATTTAAGCTTCCCCTGACAACTTCTTGATAAAATTTGGTAAGCTCCCTAACCAGTGCTGCTTGTCTTTCGCCTAAAATTACAGTTAAGTCTTCAAGCGTTTTCCCAATACGATGAGGAGATTCAAATATAACAATAGTTTTCTCCTCTTGAGCAATTTTTTCTATTGTTTTTCGACGCCCTTTCTTTTTCGGCAAAAAACCATAAAAAGCAAAGCGTGAAGTTGGTAAACCTGAGACGATCAAGGCAGCCAAAACAGAACTTGCACCGGGCAAAACTTCAATTTCAATACCTTCTTCGATGGCTTTTTTTATCAGCCGAAACCCCGGGTCAGAAAGACCGGGCATGCCCCGGTCAGAAACCAGAGCTAAATCTTTTCCATCTTTTAAATAACCTATCACGATATCCGTTTTTCTCTTCTCCAGAGCAACTGGAAAATTTATTAGCCTCTTTTTTATCCCGTAGTGATTAAGAAGTTTTATGGTCTCTGACGGATTTTCCGAGACAATCAGGTCAACTTGGCTTAAAACTCTTAGAGCCCGCAAGGTTATGTCCTCAAGATTGCCAATTGGGGTAGCGCAAAGATACAAAACTCCTCTATCTTTCTTTTCTTTCTCTTTCATAAGTATTTTTTCCATTCTTCTCTTCTAGCTACAATTTTTTTTTCTTTCCCATCTCTTTCAACCAAAGCTTCAGCTTCATCATTGTCTCGAGATTGCCCGTATCTTATGACTAAAAGAGCAGCTTCTTTCAGTTCTTTATCATTGGCTTCTCCCCGCAAAAGACCTAAGGGCCCGGGCGCTGAAATTCCCTTTATTAAAAAATCTTCCCTTTTTCTTAAATTTAACAACCAGTTATTTTCTTGTTCATTTCTTCCCACTATTAACCAGCTTTTTTCAAACCAGAAGTGCCGTCCAAGTTTTAGAAAAGAAATATCATCAACCAAAAGTTCGCCTCTCCATTGCCAGAGCAATTTCAAACGCTCAGTAAATTGAGGATTAGTCAATAAACAACCGCCAGCTGGAGTAGGGTAGTTTTTAATGTCAAAACTTTCGGCCAATTTAAATTGAGCTTGCCGAGAGCGACCAGAAAGCGCAAAAAGATTTTCCCGTTTTATCCAGCCTTTTTTCTCCGGCTCGGTTGGTTCAAGTAATTTTGCTGAAAGCGGGCGAAGAACTAAACCGCGATAGCCCGAGGTTTCTTCAACAATTTTTAAAGCTTGGCGATTTTGGGATTTTGGCCTTTCGCCTAATACTTCCCCAGTTACCAAAAAAGAGGCCCCAATTTCTTTCATTACCTCGCCAGCCTTCTTGAGCATCCAAGCATGGCAATCGATGCAAGGATTTAAATATTTTCCATAGCCATGAGCTGGTTGTTTTAAAATTTCAATAATTTCTGATGAGATATCAACCTCAATCAAATCAATTTTTAACTGATTAGCCGCTTTTCTAGCATTTGCCACTCCAAAAAAAGGCGATTTAAAAACAATACCAATTACTTCAATGCCTTGATTTTGAATAATTTTGACAGCAAGAATACTATCAAGTCCACCAGACAAAAGGGCTAAAGCTTTCACCGTTCAATCCTTCCAACCTATAAGTTTAAAGCCTTCTTTCTTTAAAAGTGCTGCGGTGACACCAGAACCAGACCGCTGAGAACCAGTGAAACTGCCATCGTAAATCAAATCCACCCCACAAGAAGGACTTCCTTCGCGTAAGAAAATTGCCCGAGGCGAAAAAAGAGTAGCAATTTTCAAAACTTCCTCAGCTGATTTTATAAAATAAGGAGTCAGGTCTTGACCACTTTCTGAATAAACTCCAGCTCGACCCGCTAAAACATCAAATCCATCGCCTTGCTTTATCTCTGCTTTTTCCCTCGGGCATCCTAACCCAGCCAAAATTTCGGGACAGACAGCCAAAAAAGATAAAGACATAATCGAAGAAAGCAATTTGAGTGAAGTCCTTGGTTTGCAATCATAAGCACAAGGAAGTCCAACTAAACAAGCACTGACTATAACTCGCGGGACCAACTTACTTTTTTAACTCCTTTGATAGAGCCTAAATCTTGAACGACTTCGGCTAAATTTATATGCGGCTTACCTTCAACTAATATTAAGTAAGAATACCGCCCTTCTTCTGTTTTCTGTTCAAATTTCTCAATTATAAAATCTAAACCCATTATCCTATCGCTTAATTTTTTGATTGGTTGAGAAGCTGTGATTTCCAGTCGAATGGAAGGTTTTTTCCAGTATCTTTCTTCAATTTTTTTGAACAAACTTAAAACTAAAAAAACCAGGAAAATGGCGAAAATACCAACTGAGTACCAACCCAGACCAAATGCCAATCCCGCCATAGCTACAGTCCAAAGAGAAGCCGCCGTAGTCAAGCCAATAACCAAACTGCCCTGCCTAATAATTGTTCCAGCCCCTAAAAAACCAACCCCAACTACCACCTGAGAAGCTATCCGCGTCGGATCAGCGAAACCCTGACCCTTGAAACCATAAGCTGAAACTAGCATTGCCACCACCGAACCAAGAGAAACCAGAATATGAGTTCTCAAACCAGCTGGTCGTTCATGTTTCTCTCGTTGATAGCCAACAATGCCTCCAGCCAAAACAGCCAGCAAAAGACGGATTAAAACTTCTTGGTTGCTTATTCCGCCCATTTCTCTCCTTAATTCTTAATCATAACCTTTATTTCTGCAACTTTTTTGCTTTTCAAAACTCAACCAACCGAGCAAGGGCAGTAAAAAGAAGAAAAACCCTGATTTCTTTCCCTTGAAAAAAATGCGAAGCTAAATCTTTGTAAGCAGAAAGTTGCTGGCGATAGCGCTCAACTGATTTTCGTAGTTCTTCTTCTTTAATCTCATCGGTTTTGTAATCTACCAGCCAAACCTCCCTTCCCTTAAAAAGAACCTTATCAAATCTTCTTTCAAAATAAACACTGTTCTCCAAGCTAAAAAAGGACTTTTCTTCCAGGCTCGGCTGGTAAATAACAACTTCTTCAAGGTAACCAGCAGAATGTAAGTTCATTAACTCTTGACAGAGTTTTCTTTTAAGTGATAAGTCTAGCAAAGAATCGTCAATCTGACGTTTTGCCTTCTCTAATAATTCTGAAGGTTGAATTCCCTTTTTCGACTGCCGACTTAACCACTCTAGAAGTCGATGAAAGACTTCGCCGTAGTAAGCTCGGCTTTTCTCAGCAGACGAAGTGCGGATTATTTCCTCAGTTATTGGTTCGCCTTTTTTAAAATCTGACTGGTCAGATAGCTCGCCAACTAAAGAAAGAAGAGGATGTCCCGCCAAATCTTTTTTTGGCTTCGTCCTTCTTTTTTCAGGCCTAAATTCCGAAAGAATCTCAGGCTTTTCATTATTTATTGACTGATAAAGCCGTCCAAAAATGGTCTTATCATTGGCACTATCTTTTAATGTGCCTCCCCCAGTTAAAAAAAGAAAATCCCTGGCACGGGTAAAAGCGACGTAAAGAAGCCTCTTTTCCTCTTCAAAGTCTTCCCTTGCCCAGCTATCGAAAAATTCCTTATCGGACTCAACCTGGGGTTTCCTGATAAAAGGCTGAAAATTAAAAGTTTCCAGGTCACTTTTAAGATAAAACCATCTTGCCCCCTTTTTGACTGAACCAAACTCGTCTATCAAAACAACAAAAACCACCGGAAACTCAAGTCCTTTTGAAGAATGAACAGTCAGTATCCTTATGCTTTCGTCAGCAGGTATCTCTGCTTCATTTTCTTCCTCAACTTCCACTTGCTCTAACCAAAAAGCTACACTTTCAACTGTTGAAAAGCCCGAAAGCTCTAACTGACTTAAGAGGAGAAAGAATTTTTCCAGATTGAAAATTTGTGAAGGCAAAGTAAAGATGCTAAAGGCACCGCTTGATTCCAGAGCAAATTCAACTAACTCAGTAGGTGACTTACTTCTTTTTTTCAGCCAGCTTTTTAAAACCTCACTTACTAAAGCAAATTTTTCATCTTCTTGGATTTTACGCCAGAAAAAACCTCCAGATTTTCTTAAAACTCCTAATAAAGGTGGTAAATCGTAACCGAAAACAGGTGATTGAAGCAAAGAGAAAAGAGCAAGGTCGTTGTTTTCGTTAGCCACAAAGCGCAAAGCCTGAACCAGAAAAGAAATTTCTGGTTGCCGATAAAAATCTTTACCTTTCCTCACATAATAAGGAAAACCTCTTTTTTTTAATTCTTGCTCAAATTTCAAAGAATGCGTGGCATTACGCATAATGATAGCGATATCAGAAAATCTTAATGGCCGTCTTTCGCCTCTTTCTTCTATTTCCACGCCTTTCTCAATCAGATCAGCTATTCTTTCAGCAACCCAGAAAGCTTCCTGACTGACTCTCGTTTCCTTTGAACCTTTCTTCTTATCTTCCAGAAGAAAAAATTTAGCCTCAACCAAGCCTTCTTCGGCGCGAGATGGCAAGAAATCACAATAAACAAAACTGTCCTTACATTCAGAAGGCTCCTCTAAATAAGGGAAAAACCAGTTCACAAAATCAATTATCTTCCGGGATGAGCGACGATTTATCTTCTCTACTTCAACCGGCAAATAGTGGTCGCTTCCGCCTTTTTCAGCTAGAGCAGAAAACTCTTTAACCACTTTTTTAAATACCCCAACTTCAGCGCCGCGAAAGCGATAGATTGACTGCTTAGCATCGCCAACCAAAAAAAGACTATTATCAAACACTTCCCTTAACCCAGCACCAGCCAACCAGTCGCCGACCAGATTTTTTATTATTTCCCACTGAACAAGACTAGTATCTTGAAACTCGTCAACCAATAAATGGTAGAAGTGTTCGTTGAAAAATAGCAAAAGACTGTTGAAATCAGGGTTTGTTCTTAAAAAGTCTAAAACTAATATTTCAAGGTCAGGAAAGTCAACAACTCCTAAATCTTTCTTTTTGGCTTGAAAACGTTGCAAAACTTTATTAAAGAGCGAAACAAATTTTTCCTCAATGGTTTCTGGTTCTCTGCCCAAAAGTTTTTTAGTTACCCCTTGGGTAGCTGCCAGGTCCATAGCCGGCCTTAAACAATAAGCTTCTTTTAAAATTTTTTTTAAAAAACCTAAGCCAAACTTTTTAAAGATCTCTTCATAAATCTCTACCTGACCGCTCAAGAAAAAATCCTCTAGTTGTTCATCAATTGACTCTTCCCACAAATCCTCAATCAAGCGGCCACTTAATACTTCAAACCCCGGATTCAATCCAAGGTCAAAACTATAACGGACTAAAAGATCAGCCAAAAAAGAATGGATGGTAGAAACTCGAAGCTGAAGTTCACCACGATTAAATTTTTGCCACTCTTCCTTATGCTCTTTTCTTAACCTTTCAATCAACCTTTCTTTCATTTCTGAAGCTGCTAAATTAGTAAAAGTAATGGCTAAAAGATTGGATGGCGAAGTTCCCTTTCTTACTCGAGCTAAATATTCTTCCACTAAACGAGTGGTCTTTCCGCAACCAGCTGAGGAAGTAACTATTTGATGCTTAAAGCGATCCATCAAGACAAACTCCCCGGAAACGGCAATTAAAGCAGGCGTTTTCGTTTTTCTCGAAAACCCCTTGCTTAATTTTTTCTACTATTCGCTGAGCCTTCTCGATTTTTTCCTCAAAGTAATCTTCAAAAAACTTTCTCTCTTTAGAGCGGCTGAAAAAGCTTGCCAGTTCCCGCAGATAATAATCATCTAAACCAACATTAGCTTCGTGAAGAATATAATAACCTACTCCCAAGACTTTCTTGGGCAATCCCTGAGCATAAAGAAAAAGTTGTAAATCCTGGCTGAAAATTCTTCTAACCTTTACCACTTTTTCCCCGGTTAAGTTGTGCTTGGTTTTATAATCAATTAAAAAGTAACCCTCGTCCCTGAAGCTATCTATACGGTCTATTCTTCCTTTTAACTTTAACCCTCCTATTTCAAACTCGACGGGTTTTTCAAAAAACAAAGGCCTAAAACCTTGAGAAAATCGTTCAGCTTCAACAGCAGCTATTTTTTCTATTACTGAATCGAGTTGCCATTTTTTTAAAAGACCATAGCCCGAGCTTAAGCTAAGCGGAAAAAAATTAAGGGCTTCCCTCTTTAAGTATTTTTCTAGCTCCTCGCGGCTAAGATCAGTAACATCTTTTCGAAACGCAACAGCTAAAAAATCGTGAACCATTTTTCCCCAGAAACTCGGTTGAATTTCTTCTTCTGGTTCCTCAAGAAGATTTAATTTTAAAATTACTTCATAAAGAAAAATAAAACCACATCGGTTGTATTTCTCAAGGTCTGTAACGGTAATTTCAGTCGGCGGCTGGTAATTGCTAAGTTCAATTCGGTCTCTTTCAACCTTTGTTTTCTTAATTAGCTTCCCCCGCTGCTCTTTTATAAGTTGAATTGTCTTTTTATCAATTAAATTGTTTAAGAATTCTTTGTCCTTCAGTTCTAGCCAGTGTCTTTGAAACTCAAAGGGAGCAAGCAAAATATTTTCTGGAACAAACCATGTCCCTTTATCCAAATCTAAATCGCTGAAAAAACGAGATTTCAAAAAAATCTCTCGTCCCTCTGACTGAGGGAAAGAGAGAAAAGCAAAAGGAGCTGAATTTATTAACCGCTTGAAGTTATAGCGAAAAAGCGAGAAGCGTCGGGAGTAAGTTGGCAAGCCTATTTCTTCTTTTAACTTCTCAGAAAAGAAGAGTTCCTTAGTTACCTTCCCAGGATAAACTTCATCGGCCAGACCACCAAAGAAAAGATAGCGATAACCAATACCGCGAGCCTCTAAAACACCAACTATTTGAACCCCGGCTGTTTCTTCACCCTCCACCCAATATTTCCCACTTTCAACAACCATTTTTAAGATGTTTAAATATTGAGACAGTGAAATTTCTTTCGGGAAAAATTTTTGCGAAAAGCTCTCTAATTTATTTAATTTCTCAGCAAAAGCTTGCCAGGATTTAAGCTCGGCTTTTTCTTCTCTTGACAAACTTTTAATTTTTTCAAAAAAACCAAACTCCTCAAGTACTGAAAATAAGCTCTGGTTAAAGTACGAAAGAGATTTTCTCTTTTTAAGATCCTTTAAACAACCAAAAATTTTTTTAAAAATCTTTCGAGCTTCTTTTGCCTCTTTTCTCTCTTCCTTAGAAAAAAATTTTTCATTAAAACATTCAACCCAGCTTTCTCTTCCCTTCACCACGCCATTTTTGCGTGAACAGAAATCAATAAACAGCCCCAGATCGGCTGAAACAAGGTTAAAAAAAGGTGATCTGACCAAATTAACCACTAATCGGCGGGGATAGTTATCATTAGCACAACTTACCAAATCTAAGACCGATTTAATCGTTGGTGAACTTTTTAAAGGAAAACCATGAGAGAGGTTATAGGGAATTCGATAACGAGAAAACAAAGTTTTTAGGTGGGAAAGATAAGAAAGAGGATTAGGAAAAGTAACTACTATTTCGCTTAATCGAACATCTTCTTTTCGCGCTAAATAACAAATTTTCCGAGCTATTTGCTTAACCTCATCGTGGCGGTTTTTTGCTGATTGAAATAGAATTTCACCCTTTCTTGATTTGGTTTTCTCAAGCAAAGGTTGCCTTTTCGTTTCTAAAAGTTTCTCGAAGGAAAGAAAAGTTTCATGAGTTAACAAATAAAGGGGGTGGTCTGAAGGCTTGGATTCCCAACCAGAAACTACTACTACTTTTTTGCTTGCCCTAACTACCCTTTCTATTAAATACCAGGATAAAGGAGTGAAGTCATAGAAGTTATCAATCCAAACTTCTCGGTAGTTAAAGTTATCGCTTGAAAGATTTTCAGCCACAACTGAAAAAGCATCTTCCAAATCATAAAGCCGGTTTTCCTTCAAAAAAGACCGGTATTTATCGAAAACTTCTAAAGCCTGGCTAATCCTCCGATAAGCTTGTTCGCTAGAAAGGTAATCAAGTCGAGAGCTTTCTTTTTCCTTAAGAAAAAAGCGGTTAATTTTTCTATCAAGTTCCTCTCTTTCAGCTAAAAAATAGCTCTTTAGCTCTTTTATTAAACTTTGATAAGAATAAACAACTTTCCAGTTAACTTTTTCATCTTCCTTTTTACTTAGAATTTGAGCTAAAAGATAGCTTTTTTCTTCATCTGAGAGAATAAAATTTAAAGGGTTAACCCGCTGAAAAAAATCTTTTACAAAAGCATCTAAAGTTGTAAAAAAGGGAGGCGATATTGTTTCGGCTCTTCTCTTTTCCTTTATTTCTTTAGCAAAAAGCCTTTCTAAACGGCGGCTCCGACGTAAAGAAGTTGTCAGAAATAAAATATCAGAAAAATCCAGAGAAGGTTTTTTGGCAATTTCTGAGACGATTGACTGGTCAGCCTGGGCTGAAAGTTCAAAAGGATACCAAAAAATTTTCCTTTCCATAATTTCAGCCGTATTTTATCATCCCTTTCTGACAGCTATTTGTCCAAAAAAGGTTTTTTCGCTAAACTGAAATGGTTGAAAAAGCAATCAGGTAAGTTATTAATTTATCTCTTACTGTTTTTTCTTTTCTTCTCTCTGGCACTGAGTAGCTGCCGCCAAACATCCTCTATGCCAGTCAAGTACTTATCTCTTGAAGACAACTTCGATGAACAAACTCTTTACAACTTTTTTTCCAATCAAATCCTTTTGAAAGAAGCCAAAAGATTTTTTTCCGTTCAAGAGAGTGCAAATCAGAAATTAGAAGCAAAGGAGCAACTTATTAAATTAGCTCCAGTTGGAGAAAAAGATAAAATAAAAAAAATTTTTAATTTGTTTAAGACCTCCTATCCTCCCTCCATCCCGATCTTAATTGCCAGAGGCAAATTCAAAGACGAAAAGTCCATTTTTCTGGTTGAAATCTGGTCCTCTGAAAAAGAGAAGAGTTTTAAGTGGGTTCGGATCTGGGCTTTTCAAGAAAAAAGCTTGCGTCTCTTATATGCCTTAAGCTTTAAGAACCCTTTTTAGCTCCGGGCTTCTTTCTCTTTAAGCTCAATTTGTTTAGATAAGGAGCTGCCAGCCGTAGTAAGTAATACAAAATTACTAAGGCTATTAAATAAGGTAAAAACCCGCCACTAAAAATGATTATAGAATTAATTGAGCTAACAAAATTTCTAACTGCTTGTTGCCAGGCTTCTTTAAAGCCCCAACCAGTTGAAGGAGGGGCGATGACGCCTTGCTCTTTCTTAAGTTCCACCCGCACTGAAGCCATTTCGATGCTCTTTTCCAAAATCATCTGTTGAGACTTCAGGCTTTCAATCTCGCTCCTGACTCGCTCAAGTTCTTTTTCAACTGCTAAAATATCTGCTATTTTTCCGCTTCTTTCAAGAATCTTTAAGTACTGAACCTCTTGCTTTTCCAGGTTTTTCAGTCGAGCCTTAAGGTCGACATACTCTTGAGTAACCTCTTGAGTGCTAATCACATCATCGAGCACTCGACCAATTTTCTTAACTTCCCGACTAAACTTATCAAAATTGTTAACTGGTACCCTGGCCTCAACGAAACCTTGAAGAAAGTCTTTGCCAGCTACGGTTTCGGTTTTTGCTAAGGGGACTGGTTCCTCCGGTGAGGGATAGGAAACTGAAAGATTTTGCGAAGAAACATAGCCACCATATTTTTTTGCCAGCTCCTCAACCCTTCCAGCTGCTACTTTTACCTCTTTAACTTCAAGGGAAATCGTTCGATTTTTAATCAAGTAGCGAACTTCTTTCTCTCCAACTTCGCTTTCCTGTGTATAAGATTTTTCAGGGGACCCAGCAACCTCCAATCCGCTACGGTCAGAAGCCGCTGGTGCTTTCACAGTGTTTGATTGAGGAAAATTTTCGGCTTGCCGTAAAGTAGTGCAAGAAGGTAAAGTGAAAATTAACAAAAATAAAATCAGAAGATATTTGTTAAACTTCCTATTTTTTTGCTCTCTCATTTTCTTAGCTTATCATAAGACGATAATTTCGAGCAAGCGCAAGAGCCTCGGTTCGCTCCTCTAAAGTCAACCGCCGATTTATCTCTGGGTAAAGTGAAGCCCGATAGGCTGGATAGTACTGAAACATCAAGTTAAAATAAACTCCAGGCAAATTTTCACTTACCCACTTCATAATTGGTTCAGTACAACACTTAAGATGGCCAGGCAAAACCAGGTGGCGAAGAATAACGTCGGCTTGCTCAAAAGCTAAAAGGAAATTCTGGCTAACCACAGAAAAATATTTCTTTACCTTTGAATATTTTAGAGCACACTCATCGTTGCCATATCGAAAATCAGCAAGATAAAGATCAATCACTCCCTCCAAAATCTCAGCTGTCAATTGGGAATAATACTGGTTAGAATTCCAAATTATTGGAAGCTTGGAGTCGAGCATTAATAGAGTTTTTAAGATAGTCCTTAAATGGGGTGTTGGTTCACCTCCAACAAAGTTAACATTCCTGGCTCCTTCTTTCTCCCTTTCGACAATTAAATAAGCCAATCTTTCAGGAGTAGCTAACCAACCACTTTCAGGAGCAGTAGCAATATCCCAGTTCTGGCAGTAAACGCACTTCATCGTGCAACCATTAAAAAAAATGGTGTGGGAAGGCACCAGTTCTGGTTCTTCTCCTAAATGGAGGAACTCGCTGGAGAAATGGGAAGCTAAGGAAACTTTACAAAAACCAAGCTCGCCACTAAAACGATCCGCTCCACACTGATGGGCGCAGAGAGAACATTTCGAAAGAACTCTTTGAATAATTTCAGCTTTCAGTTCAAGCAAGTTTAAGCCTTTTTTTTCTAAATTTTTTCCTGCTCTGAAACTTCGCATATTTTCCTGGTGAAGGATTAGAAGCTCATCAAAAGAAAAAGCGTCGAAGCTCGAGCAACCAATTTTCTGCTCTTTAAGCCGACAATAAAAAGGTTTTTCTTCTCCTTCTAAAACTCGGAAGTAATGAAAAAGCGCCATAAAGAAATTTTAGTTTAAATTAATTGCTTTCTGTCAGACTTAAATCCAAATGCAGTTCTTTCCTGATCTTTTCGGTTATTTCGCGTTCGCTAAACCCTGCTTTTTTCATTTCTCTCTTAATGCTTTGCAATAAAATTCTATTTTTTATCTTCCGAAAGTTTTCTCGGCTCTTCGGAGTTTCCTTTAGACTCCACAAAACCCTGACTAATATACTTTGAAAAAAAGCGGATACATTTTTAACTTGTGGTCGGCTCTCGTCCTTCAGTCGCCTCAAAACTATCTCTTTAGTTTTAGAAATTACTTCTTTAGGATAACCACTCTGACGAGCCTTTTTAGCTTCTTCCTCCAGCAAGCTTTCTTCAAAGCTTAAAAGCGCAAGAGGTTTGCTAGCACTCATTTTCCATCACCAAAATAATTTTAACTCCTGCCCGTGACAGTTTTAAAAACGCCTGCTTAATTTGCTTCCTTGTTCTTTAAATCATCAAGGTGAAGCTGGAAAATATAGCAATCATCACAAGAAGGATAAACGTGGCAAAGACAACCATTTTTCCCTTCCCAACAACTCAACCTAGCTCTATAAGCTTCGCAGTTCATATAATGACTCGCCGGGCAGTGTTTTAAGTCCCAACAATCTTTAGCCACCTAATTAACCCCCGCTAATTTTATTCTACCATTAAATCTTTACCTAAAGATTCAATTGGAGCTACAGCGACAATTGAATCTCGCGAAACGGCGACAAAGTTAGCTTGCTGTAAAATATTGTCTTCTTTTAAATCTTTAATAACAACGTTGGTTAGAGCCAAAAAATCCTTAGCTTTAACATTTAACATATCAGTTAAGCGGCTTCCCGGATAAACATAAATATCGCCTTCCAAGCGACAACTCTGAGTATAAACCACCACTCTTATCTGTTCTTTAGTTGAATAACTCACTTAAACTCCTTTCCGTAAAAGGACTACCTTCCACTTTTATTAACGATTTTAGCACCTTTCCCCAACTAAAAAAACCTCAAAAAATATGGAGATAACTAAGCAAAGCAAGTTCACCAACAGACAGAAGAGCAGCAACCAGAAAAGCTCCGAAATTCCGCTTTCTTTTTTTGAAAATAAAATCCAACCAAAAATAATTGATAAGGAGAAACAAAATAAATATCCCTGAAGCAATTAAAAAATTCTCCAGATAATATTGGCCTGAAAATCTGAGCATCAGAAGTAAAATAAAGACCACTCCAAACACTTTTGCCCGGTTAAAAAGATAGAGCAGAAATTTTGAGTTAAAACTAAAATCTTTTAAACGGGGAGGCAATAAAAACAAGGCAAAAGAAAAACCAGCCATGACGCCCGTTACCCATCTGAAGTAGTTATTGGTTTGCCAAAAACCAAAGTAAGAAAGGACTCCATCAACAGCTAGAGGAAAAACCAACACTAAAGCTAAAATAAAATCCTTTTTAGGCTGGTATTCTTTTTGGGTTTGCTTGAGAAATATAATAAAGGCAAATAAAAAAGAAATATAAAGGCCTGAGCAGCGAGCACAAACCAATAATGGTTTCCCGCTTATCAGAAAACTTCTTTCTAATGCTTGATGACAAACCGCTTCCCCTATAAAATCCAAAAAAACTAACATTTTGATAATCCGTAAGAAAAAAATACAAACTTCAGTAGCTTAACTTAAAAAAACAGCCAAATTTTCAAAACTCATTTTTAACCCTTTAAATTTTTGAACCAAAATCGCTTGAACTGAACCCAAAGCTATCAAAAAAAAGTTTCTCTAAAAATATCACCAGTTTGCAATCAGAACCCTAAAATCTATTCTCAATACAAGCAAAGATTTCCTTCTAATCTTTTTAGCTCGCGCTTTTTATTCAATAAATCCCAAATTTGCCTTGGTTCATAAATTTTAAGCTGGGAAGAAAAGTCACGTTCGCTTACGGATAAGATATTATTTGCTCTGGTTAAAGATTCGTTGCCAACTATCAGGCGAGGCTGAGAATTCCACCTCTTAAAGGCAAACTTTAGTCTCTCAATCGCCCTTTCCAGCATCCCTGATAGCTCAATCTCAAAAGCAAATGTTGGAACTCCATCAATTTCTCTTTTCCAAACGACATCAAGACTTTCTTTCTCCCCTGGCAAATCCAAAGAATATTCGATTTCTGAGTAGTAAAACTGCAACTTGCCAATCTCAGCTAAAAATTCTTGAATATCCCGATGTGAAAAAGCGGCAAAACTTTTAGACTGCGAGTAAGTGCCAATTTGCTCCCCTGCACGATAGCCCGTTTGAGTAATAGTAGCTCCAGTATAAACTTCTTCGATTTCCAGCAAATCAAAAACTTTCTGTGCTCTTTTTTGTAGCTCAACAACTTGTTCGCTCTTCAAAAGATGAAAGCCCTGCTGCCAGAAAAGATTGAAATCGTTGATTTTTAAACAGTCGCTTCGCCAGCGATCAAGTGGTAAAACTTTCAAAACCTGAATCCTAAACCTCAGCGGCCAAATAACTTCCTTCTTTAAAAGTTCTTCTTCAAAGGCTAAATTGACAGGGTCAATATACTTATCTTTTACAAATCCAACCCCAATTATTCCGCCTACCGGCTTAGTAGCGTATAACCACAAAACATCGCCAGACAGCATAGCTTGAAACTCAACTTTATAGCGCTTTCTCAATCCCCAAAGCGGCACAGGATGTGAGAAAGCTCTTTCCCAATTCCTTGGAATCCCGATTACTAACCAGTTCTGAGCTTTAGCTAAATTCATCGAGCTGTCTCCTTACAAAACTTATGATAACCTTAAGAAAAGCTCAAATTAAAAAGCAATCTCGTATAGTTTAAATTAATAAATAAAACTCTAAATAAATAAAATTTTAAAATGATTTTCTAAAATTTTAAACTCCTTTTAGAAAAAGGCACGAAGGAAAATTTAAAAAAACTTAACTTTTTTTAATTTTTAAAATCCCTAATAGTAAAGGCCCATTTGTTTGAGACGAATCATAAAGTCTTGAGGGTTAGCGGCCATCTGAGCAGCATCTTCCATAGTAACTTTGCCTTCTTGATAAAGACGGGCTAAGCTTTGTTCAAATGTCTGCATTCCATAGTAAGCACCTTCTTCAATAGCTTCTTTAACTTTATAAGTTTCATCTGGATTCAAGATATATTCTTTAGTAGTGGCAGTATTAATCAAAACCTCAACTGCCGGAACTAGCCCCACACCAACTTTAGGCAAAAGCCTTTGAGAAATTATTCCTTTCAAGGTAGAAGCAAAACTAATTCTGGCCTGCCGTTGTTGATGTGGAGGGAAAAAATCAATGACTCGGTTTATAGTTTCAGTTGCATCAATGGTGTGAAGGGTAGAAAAAACAAGGTGTCCAGTCTCAGCTGCTGAAATAGCAGCGGCTACCGTTTCTAGGTCTCTCATCTCGCCGATAAAAATAACATCCGGGTCCTGCCTAACAACATGGCGCAGGGCATCAGCATAAGTATCAGTGTCTATACCTAGTTCACGCTGGTGAATAAGGCTCTTATTGTCCTTAAAAATTACCTCAATAGGATCTTCAATAGTAATAATGTTTGCCCTTCGTGTTTGGTTTATATACTCAATCATTGCCGCAATGGTAGTTGTTTTTCCACTACCTGCAGTACCAGTAACTAAAATTAATCCCCGAGGTTCATCTGCCAGCTTCTTAACTACTTCAGGCAAGTTCAGCTCTTCAATGGAGGGCACCTGAGAATAAACTCGCCGGATTGAAATGGCAAAATCACCCTTTTCCTTAAAAATATTCACTCGAAACCGTCCGAGATTAGAAAACTCAACAGCTGTATCAACTTCCTTTTTTATGCTCAACTGGTTTCTTTGCTCAACATCCAACAAAAATTCAACAGCTGCTTCCATCTGTTCAGTTGTAATACTAGTTTCAGTAGCTGGCTCTAATTTTCCATATATTCTAAAAAAGGGTGCATTGCCGACCTTTAAATGTAAATCAGAAGCGTCTAAAGCTCTCATCTTTGCCAGTAGTTCTTCTAACATTTTTTACCTCCAGTAAGCTATTTGAAATTTTTTTATTATCAGTCGCCTTCTTTACTTAACTGACCTGTGATTGAAGGAAGCTTAGTCTCTCCATATAAAACCACTTTGAACTGGCGATTCCGAGGACCATCAAGTTCGACAAAGAAAATAGACTGCCAGGTTCCCAAAGAAAGCCTTCTCTCGTAAAAGGGAATAGAAAGGCTGGGAGAAAGCAAGCCACCAACTAAATGAGAAGGTGCGTTTGAATCAATCCGATTATGCTTAAAATCCGCCTCCCAGCGAACCATCGTTTTCAATAAAGTTTTGAAGTCGTCTAATAAACCTGATTCAGCCTCATTAATTAAAAGACCAGCGGTGGTGTGAGGAATAAAAACTAAGGCTATTCCCTCATCAAAGTTGCTTTCTTCAACAACTTTTTCAATCAAGCCCGTAATGTTTATTAACTCCAGGCGCTCACGAGTTTTAAGCGGCAGTTCCTGGCTGAACACGCCCATTTTCTAAATTCGGCGAGCTCCCGCGTAACCACTGCGGGAAGAAAGCGGCGTTATTTTTACCACATCTCCCGAATGAGGTGCATGGACGAAGTTTCCTCCACCAATATAAATACCTACGTGGTGAACACGACCGCCTCGAGCAAAAAAGACCAGGTCGCCTGGTTGAAGTTCACCTAAAGAAACGGGGGTCCCCATATTGTAAAGAGCTCGAGAGGAATGAGGCACCGAGATGCCCAGCTGAGCATAACAATAAACCACTAAACCAGAGCAGTCAAAAGCATTAGGCCCTGCTGCCCCCCAGCGATAAGGTTTGCCAAGTTGAGCTAAAGCAATTGAGACCAGGCTTGAGCGTCCTTCACCGCGATAGGAATAAGTTGTCCTGGCAATCAACCTTGCTTGCCTCAAGCGAGCTAAATAACGGCGGCGCAAAGCTGCTTGCCGAGCTGCTTCCGCCGATTCAATCTCTTTAATCTCTGCTTCAATTGAACGGTAAAGCCTCTGACGCTTAGCTAGCTGGTTTTGAATATAGATTTTCTTTTGAGCAATCTTTTTAAGGACACTTAGCTGTTCTTTTTTAGCTCGATTAAGAGCTGCTAACCGCCGCTCGTTCTGAGCTTTTAAAGTCCTGATTTCTTTTACTAGATTAGAATCGCTCTTCGCTATTAACTGAGAGTATCTGCTCCCTTTTAAAAAATCTTCAAAAGTATTGGTTTCTAAAATAAAGTTTAACTCTGAAAAGGCGCCCTGGGTGTAAATCGCCCTAACCCTTCTGTTCCAAACCCTTTCCCTTTCTGCCAACCTCTGCTTATTTACTTTTAAAATCCTTCTCGCTTTCTCTATTTTTTGTTGGGTTTTTCTCAGGCGGTATCGGGCGTGGTTGTAATCTTCAACAGCCTCACCCAGCCGTTCGTCAATTGCTTCTAATTCAGCTTTTACTTCTTGAAGACGAGACCTTCTCTCAGTCAAGCGAGGGTTCGAATAAACTGGAAAGTTTAAAACGAGCAACATAATAAAAGCCAGGCTCAAAGACCAGGCTTTTAAAAAAGCTTGCTTTCTTAAAGATATTCTACTCATTCGTGGGAATTTTAGCATAAAAAGTGCTCAAAGACAAATTAGCTCTAATTTGAGTTTAGGAGCTTATGTTTTATTTCCAAGCAAATATTCTTTTATCCCTTCGGCTATTGCTCCAGCTAATCTTTGCTGTGCTTCTTCGCTCTCAGGGAAAAGCCGGGAGAAATCCCCCCGGAAAGCAAAAGAAAAGGAAATCGCCAGCACATCAATGGGCCAGTTCTTTTCACACTTCAACAGAGCTTGAGTTCTAGTAAGAGAGGGAAATCTTTGCTGCAACTTTTTAGCAATGAAGTCGGCTAACTTTTCTCCCTCCAAGGCTTTAAGACCCTCGGCAGGATGTTCAAGAAGCAATCCACCTAAAGAAAGTTTCTCCCCCATCTCGAGAGCACTGAATGATAACAGGATCTCGTCTTCTTTAAATTCGTGGCTTAAATTTTCAAGGAAATAGCAAGGAATACCCCAAGCATTGAAAATCTTAGAAAGGCGCTCGGTCAAAGAAAGAAGATAATTTTCTTCAAATCCTTTTTCTAGATTGTCAAAACTTATAAAAAAAGCAATTCTCAAATTAGAAGGGAAAGGAAGGATGACTTCTCGACGAGGGTAAACTGGAATCTCTTCATTTTCATTTCTTCTTCCTTTAAATCTTCCTAAAAAAGATAAGGTCTCAGGCCCACAAATGCCATCAGCGATTAAGCCAACCGATTGTTGAAATTCTTTTAAAGCCCTTTCAGTGTTAGGTCCAAACACGCCATCAATAGAACCAGGATTGAAACCAAGATTGACTAATTTAAACTGCAAGTCTCGAACATCGTTGCCTTCAAAGTAAGGAAAATGAAGATAAAGCAACCGCTCGCCTAAAAAAAGGCTTTCTTCAAACAACTTTTGCCAGGTGAGATCATCAACTACACCAGTGGGAGTAAGACCAGCCCGAGCTTGAAAACTCTTAACTGCCTTCTCAGTCATCTCGCCAAAAAAACCATCAGCCCGAGTCATTCCGAGATTATAGTTAAGCCTCATTAGGCGAGATTGAATGTCGCAAACTTCTTTCCCCTTAGAACCCAAGCCTATCTTCATAATTAAAGGATAGCTGAAAAGAAAGAGACTCTTCAAGTTTTCTCGAAAATCTAAAAAACTAACTGGAGCGGATGACGGGAGTCGAACCCGCGATCTTCGGCTTGGGAAGCCGACGTTTTGCCACTAAACTACATCCGCTTAAAAACAAAACTACCAAAAAATTTTTACAACTAAACCTTGCATTAAGTCAACCCATCTGATTCAAAAATAGCTAAGAAATTTTTCAATCGGTACTTTCAATTAGAAAAAGCTAAGAAACTAAAGCCAATAAGTGTGGTAAAAACTTTAAAGCAGCCAGCAAAAAAAGGATCAAAGCCAAAATTACCAGAGCTAAAATTTTACTCCTTGGAATTTGATGCTTGATTTCTCTGCCAGTTTTTAAAATTTTTAAGGAAGAGGCGTGAATATCCATTTCGCCACCATGCTCAGGGCAAACCGCGTTAAAAACCCCCTTAACTTCAACTACATCACCTTGGAAACTATAAGAACCAGTATAAGTAATTTTTTTTGCTTCATCATAAGGAGCCCAAACACTCTGACCGCTATTGTAGCCACTTAGCCTGCCACCATCAGGTATGCTTTTTGAGGAGTAAGAATCGTCATTAACATTTAACCAGACATAGCTTTCTCTTTTGATTACATCCCCAACCACTTCTCCTCTGTAAACCACTTCCTGACCATCATACTTCTTAAAATTTTCCACCAATTCAGAACTGGAAACTGGTTCGCTTGCCAGCAAAGACTGAGGCAATAAAGCCAAACCAGAACAGAGAAAGGCAAAAACGAAGAATTTAAAGATCCTTTTTTTTATTTTTACCTCCCCCTGGCCAGAGCATAAAGAAATCCTAATAGAGCAAAAATTGCCATAAACTCCAGACGTCCAGCCCACATCTGGACTATATAAACCACCTTAAGCAAAGCTGGCATAAAAGGGGAAGTTAAACCACAAGAAAGACCGGAATTACTGCCAGCCGAAACTGATTCAAAAAGCGCTTCAGGAAGAGAATAGCCACAATATAAACCAACCAAAGTTCCAAAAAGATACGTAAAGATATAAACCAGAGCAATCAGCGCAGCTGCTCGAAAATGCGAATCTTCTAAAACCACGTCTCTGATATGATGAAACTTAATTTGCACTACTGCCGATTCCGGCAAAATTATTTTTTTGATTTCTCTCAAAACACCCTTAAATATGATTCCCATTCTCAAGCCTTTTATACCACCAGCTGTTGAACAAGCACTGGCACCAATCGCCATAGCCACACTAATAACCAACATGGCAAATTCTCCCCATTGCCGAACTAATGATCTTGAATAAATAGTCATAAAGCCCGTAGTGGTATGCCCAGAGATAAGATGATAAAAAGCCTTTCGAAAAAAACTTAAGCTATCCGGGAAAACATTCGACCTGATTAAAGCTACTGTGAGTAAAGAAAAAGTTAGTAGCACTGTCACAGAAAAAGAAACGGTTTCGATATTCTTAAAAATCTCTTTCTTATTTTTCCTCCAAACCGCCCAGTGTAGAGCAAAATTAAAAGAACCAATTACAAAAATCACCATCGTTATAGCTTCAACCAAAAAACTATGGTAGTAAGCGATATTGTAAGATTGAGGCGCAAACCCACCTGTTGACCAGGCACCCATAAATACCCAGATAGCATGCAAAACAGAAGCTTTGACACCAAGTCCCCCGATTAAATTAGCTATGGCTAAAGCGGAGCTTCCAATCAGAAGATAAACTAAAGAAATTAACCAGATAGCCCGGGCTGTATTTACCACATTGGGCAAAAGTTTTTCTTCCTTTCCTTCCGCTACGTAAATCTTCACTCCACCACCAGTAGCCTTAACTAAAAAAGTTAAAGCAATAACGATTATCCCTTGGCCACCGGCGTAAGTCAGCAGATGGCGCCACATATTGAAAGCATTTGAGACATGATCTAAATCCTGAAGAAGATAAAGCCCAGTAGTGGTGTAGCCGCTCATAACATCAAAACAAGCATCAAGAAAAGAGGAAAAATGACCACTTAAGAAATGGGGAATTGCTCCAAAAAAAGTCGCCAGAATCCAGGAAAAAGCACCAATCACCATTCCATGGCTCCAGCCAGGTTCTTTGTCAGTAAAGAAAAGTAAGTCAGCTAAAAGCCAGAAAGAAAAACAGCTAAGAGCACCAATTAAGAAATCAATTAAAGCCAACCATTCTTGAAAAATTAAAGCCGTAATTATGGGAATAAGTAATATTAAGCCAACGCCCAGGACAATTTTTCCGCTGTAAAAAAAGACTAATTTTACATCTTCTCGAGAAGGTCTTAAAACCATTGAATTATCCACTCAATAAGAATTTGAAAGAGATAAGCAAACACAGCCAAAAGCAACACGAAAAACACTTCAGCCAAGATACCGCTAAAGTTAGTTTTCCATTGAGAAAAATTTTTCGTTTTCAATTTACAAAGGACAGGCTTGAGGTTTTAATTTTCCAGTTAAAACATCTCGAAATACACTTTCTTTATCGATTGAGGTGACAGCAATTATTTTATCGCCAGGCTTCAAAACAGTCGCACCTTTAGGGATGATAATCTCTTCACCTCTAATAATTGCTAGTAAAACGCAGTCCTTGGGAAACCCGATTGAGGAAACTTTTTTTTCAGCCACTGGTGAATTTAGTGGTAGTTCAATTTCGACCAGCACCAGGTTGCCCTCTTTTAAAAAACCCAAGCGGAGTAGGTCCCCAAAAGCTGCTTCTTCTTCTATCAATCGCCCAATAATACTTGTGCCCGATATAGCCTGCCTGATACCCACCTGCTGAAAAACCTTCTGGTTTCTCGGGTCATTTACCCGAGCAATAATTCGCGGTATCTTAAAAACTTCCCTGGCTATCTGGCAAATCACTAGGTTATCGTCATCGTCTCCGGTAACAGCAGCAATTACATCAGCTCTATCAGCACCTGCTTCTTCAAGATAACGAATATCGCAAGCATCTCCTTTAATAACCAGTACATCTGGGTTATCTTCAGCTATCAAACGACACCTCTCCGCTCTTTTTTCAATCAAAACCACGGAATGCTTTTTTTGTGATAGGTCTCGAGCCAAATACGAGCCAACTTTTCCACCACCAGCAATGATTATAAACATTACAAGTCCTCTAACTTGTATTTTTTAAAGAACTCACCAACCTTAGGTCGGTAAACGGTAAGTACCAAAAAGTCTCCTTTTTCAAAAGTTGCATCAGCCGAAGGAATAAAACAAGTGTCATCCCTCTCAAGAACAGACACTTTAATTTCCCCTTCTTTTTCTATTTCGCTGACTTTTCTACCTACTAACTCGCCTTCGGCTTTTAATTTAATAATCTCTAATTCTCCATTAGGAAAAACCGCTAAAACGTGCTTGCTATAACCTAAAAGACGGTCACGAATAATAGAAGCTACGATGGTAGTACCGCAAACAACATCAAGCCCAAGTTTCTCGTAAGTTGAAAGCCTTTCTGGATTATAAAGTCTAGCAATTACTTTAGGAACATTAAATATCCGCTTAGCTACCTCAGCTGCCATTATATTAGTGTTGTCAAGATGAGTAACAGCCGCAAACCCATCAGCTTCCTCAATTCGAGCCTCTCTAAGAATATCTATATCAAAAGTATTACCAACCAAAGTTAGACCATTAAAAGCAGAGCCCAAGCGACGAAAAGAGTCTTCTTCGTTATCAATAACGACCACATCGTGCCCTTCAAGGCTTAAAATATTAGCCAGTTGAGAGCCAACTCGACCGCAACCACCAACAACGAAATGCAATTAAAAACCTTCTTTCTCGCCTGAAGTCATTCAATATAATCCAGTTATTTAAATACTTTACTTAAGATAAGTCAACCCTAATTATTCTGATATAAACCTTTGCTAAACTGCTCTAATAATTTCGACTTCTAACAAAGGCAAAGTGCGAACGAAAATCTCCGGTTGAGTTAAGAAAACAATTCCTTTTTCAGCCGGAATAATCCGTTCTGTTCCAGCAATCACAAGATCGCTAACATCAGAAGAAGTAGTTAAAAACTGCTGAGCTAATAAACCCAGAGAAGGGCTAAGGAGAATTGCTAGAAAGAAAAATAAAGGAAACCAGATAATTAACCCGGCGAAGAAGAAAAAAACCAAAAAAATTAGGGAAAATAAAAACAAAGAGATTCCGGTGGAAGTTCCACACTGTCGATGTAAAGCCAGCTCCCTTTGCCCTCTTTGTAAACGTTCGAGCCCTTCTTGGGCTGCTTTTAAAATCAACTCTGGTTTGTCACTCCCAAAAATAAAAAAACCATCTTCAAAAGAAAGACCAGCCAAACGGGTGTAACCGTATTTTTGTTCCAAAATATTAATAGTCGCGTGCTCCAAAGCGTGATTTTGCCGCGCTCTTTTGTTTTTAAAAAGCCTTATAAGCTGAGTTGGTATGGCAATAACATTAGTTAAGCTAAAAAAGTAAAAAAATAAAGATATTACAGCAAAGAAAGCCAGGACAAATAAAAATAATGCAACAAAAAACCAAAAAAATATAGAAACTTTTTATCCTCCTCTCAATAAACCGATTTGCTTAGAAACCGCAGTTTACTCTTTTGGATTTTCTTATTTCAAAATTATAAAGGTTAAAGTTAAAATTAACCAACTATGAATACTCAAACTCAAGAAATCAAATTCAGCTTAATAGATATTTTAAAAAACCTTGTTTTACTTTTAATTGTTTTTGCAATTCCCTTAATTTTTTATCTCATAACCTTACAGCTACCGTCGCCGCTGAACAAGCTTTTTAGCTACTCTCTGTTCTCAGTTGGTCGAATAGCTGCCGCCTATGTTTTATCCTTTGTTTTTGCTGTCTCAATGGGCTTTGCCGCCGCCTTCAATAAAAAATTTGAAAAAGTGCTCCTGCCAGCACTTGATGTCCTTCAGTCAGTTCCAGTAGTCGGTTTTTTCCCGGTAGCAATAGCTTTGTTTGTTTCCCTTTTTCAAGGAGAGCGAATCGGAATTGAACTGGCTGCAATTTTTCTGATTTTCACTTCCCAAGCCTGGAACATGGCCTTTGGAGTTTATGAATCATTGATAACCATCCCCAAAGATTTAACCAGGCTATCAAGGTCTTTGGGACTAAAAGGGTTGTTAGCTTACAAGAAATTGTATTTTCCAGCTTGTATCCCCAGTTTAACATATAATTCAATGGTGTCCTGGGCAAACTCCTGGTTTTTTCTAATGTCTTCAGAAGTCTTTGCTATTGGCGCTAAGGAGTTTAAGCTACCCGGCATTGGCTATCTCCTCTGGCTTTCTTCAGAAAAAGGGGATCTTTATCTAACTTTTGTCACCTTGATAGTCTTATTTTTAATTATTTACATCCTTCATAAACTTTTTTTCGAGCCACTCTCAGATTGGTCAAAAAAGTTCTCTTATCAGATGGTCGCCGAAGGAGAAACCGCTCAATACTCGATTGTCCTTTCAAAAATAAAAGACCTTTTTCTTTTTTTTCGTTTAAACAAAGTTTCCAAGTTTATAAAAAGAGTTTTGTTTAGCTTGGAAATTTTTTCTTTAAAGCTAATTTCCAGCTTACCAAGACCAAGAAAAAACCTCATTATTTTAGCAAAATCTATTTTTTTTGCTCTTCTTGTTTTTATTTTTTTGCTTGTTTTTTTTGTTAACCGTGCTTTTTTTCTTGATTTAATTTCTAAACCTTTCCCTTTGCACTTCCTGGGGCTATCTATTTTAGCCATTTTTGTTTCTTTCTTCCGAATCTTTCTTGTCTACCTCGTATGTGTAGTAATTGCTCTTCTTTTAGCCACTTATCTTGTCAGCAATGAAAAAGCTTATCGAAAACTCACCCCTATTTTACAAATGCTTGCTTCCTTGCCTAGCACTGCCTTGTACCCGCTTTTGTTAGCTTTGGTTTTGAAGAATAAAATACCCTTTGGATTAGAAATAACTGCTTTTTTAGTAATCTTTTTTACCTCCTTCTGGTATATATTCTTCCCGGTGCTTGGGCTGATGCGAAACATACCAGAAGAAATAAAAGAAAGCATTACAGCTCTGACAAAATCCCGCACTTTCCTGGCGAAAAAAGTTTTAATTCCTGGCTCTTTTCCAGCGTTAGTTACAGGTTCGCTGGCAGCCTGGGGTGGTTCCTGGAATGCTTTAGTGGTAGCTGAATATGGTGTTTTCAAAGGCCGAACTTACTCAGTTTTTGGCATAGGTGCTTTGCTTGATAAAGCTAATTACCAATATGGCGACCCATTAAAAATAGCTATTACTCTTACCGTTTTAGTTTTAACTATAATTGTGCTTAATCGACTTATATGGCAAAGACTTTATCGCTTTGCTGCTAAAAGATTTTCTCTGGAGATTGAATGAAAAAAGAAGCAATTATCAGGGTAATCCACATAGGCAAATCCTTTATTGAAGATGGGAAAGAGTTCCAAGTAATAAAAGACATTGACTTTGACCTTTTTGAGAACGAGTTTGTTTCTCTGGTAGGACCCTCCGACTCCGGGAAAAGCACCTTGTTGAGAATTATTGCCGGGATTGATAAACCAACCAGAGGCAAGGTTCTATATCGCGACCAAGAAGTAAACAAGCTAAACCCAAATGTCGCTATGGTATTCCAAACTTTCGCCTTAATCCCCTGGCTAACAGTCTTAGATAACATTTGTTTAGGTTTAGAAGCCAGGGGCATCCCCCGAAATGAACAATTACGCCGAGCCGAAAAATACATTGATAAAGTCGGTCTGGAGGGTTTTGAAGAAGCTTACCCTCGAGAGCTTTCTCGTGGCATAAAGCAAAGAGTTGGTTTAGCTCGAGCTCTGGTTTTAGAGCCAGAGGTTTTGTTAATGGACGAACCTTTCTCTAATCTTGATGTACTTTCAGCTCAAAACCTACGAGAAGAAATACTCGACCTCTGGCAAGACAAATCGCTTCCTCTTAAAAGCATCCTGATGGTAACCAACTCAATCGAAGAAGCAGTTTATTCCTCCGACAGGGTGATTGTTGTAAGTGAAGGTCCTGGTAAAGTTATAAAAATTGTAAAAATTGATCTTCCTCGACCGAGAAAGCGGAAAGATAAAAAGCTTCTGGAGCTGGTAGATGAAATCTATACGGTTCTGATGTAAAATAAGGGTGGAGGAGAAAATATGAAAGTAGACCCGCTGCCGCAAGCGACGGTGGGCCAAATAATAGGTCTTTTAGAATTTTTAGAAGACGTAAAAGAAAAAAAAGATATCCATAAGTTTGCCCAAGAGCTCCAGTACGACCTCGATGACCTCTATCCTATTATTGATGCTTGTGAAATGCTTCATTTTGTCGAAATTGAAAATGGCGACATAAAGCTTTCTGAAGAAGGCAGGTTATTCTTGGAAAGCGACATTAACAAAAGAAAGAAAATGTTTAAAAGGTCGCTCAAAAAAATCCGAGCTTACAAAGAAGTTATAAATCTTCTCAAAGAAGCCACTAATCAGGAAGTGGACAGGGAAAAGTTAGTAAATTTTTTCTCAGACTATTTCCCAGAAGAGCAAGCTGAAGAATTAGTTCATACCCTAATCGATTGGGGTCGATATGCCGAACTCATCGGCTACAATTCGAACTCAGAAGAAGTTTATTTAGACCACGAAAGGTAAACTCTTGCTAGACAGCCTACTTTCGCGCCAGATAAGCTTTTCATTCTTAAAAAAATCTTATTAGCCTACTATTGTATCCACAGCATTTAACCTATTTGCAATTTTAACTTCTATTAGTAGGATTTTTTAATTGCTCTTATTAAATAGCTCGGCCTATAAACAGTAATGATTAGCTGGTGAGTTTATATTTCTTATCCCTATGCGCTCCTGAATGAGACGAAAGAAGCTCAGAGTTTTAGTGGATTAAGATATTGCTCAATTGACTCCAGTTCATAACGGTTTAGCATTCTCTTGTCATTAAGAATTTCCCGAGTTGCTCCTTGAGCTACAATCTTCCCCTGGTAGATAACCAGGCAGCGCTCAGTTAACTCATAAGCAAAAAATAAATCATGAGTGGCAACTATTCTGGTAATTGGAAGCTTTTTTAACAAATCAGCCAGCTCGCGTCGGGATTTGTGATCAAGGTTAGAAGTCGGCTCATCGAGAATCAATATCTCTGGGAGGTGAGAAAGAACTGTAGCTATGGAGAGGCGTTTTTTTTCGCCCAGACTCAAGTGATGGGAAGAACGAGAAGAAAAACCTTCTAAACCAACCATTTTTAGCGCTTCATCAACTCTTAACTTTACTTCTTCCGTTTTAACTTGATAACACAAAGGTCCAAAAGCTACATCATCGTAAACAGTTGGCATGAAAAGCTGGTCGTCTGGGTCCTGAAAAACCAGGCCAATTTTTTTCCTGATCTCTTGCTGGTTATGGTGGTTTACCTCCAGACCGTTTATTGTTATTTTCCCTTCTCCCTTGAGTATCCCGTTTAAAGCTAATAAAAGCGTAGATTTTCCCGCACCGTTCGGCCCAATCAAAGCAACACTTTCGTTTTCAAAAATGGAAAGATTGATTTTCTCCAAGGCTTTAGTGCCATCAGGGTAAACATAGGAAAAATTTTCAACTTTTATTATTTCTAAAGGCAATTTATCTCACCACCTCAACGAAGAAATGAAAAAGAAACCTAAGACAAAAACAAGAAAAGCGACTTCGTGAGTCTTAATATAAGCAAGCGGAGAAGAAGGGAGATTATCTCCTTTGTAACCCCTGGCCAACATTGCCTGGTAAACTCTTTCGCTACGCTCATAGGAACGGAGGAAAAGAACGCCCAGCAAATTACCGAAAATTCTTATATTAAACCTTGCTTTCCCAGTTTTTCCTCGAGAGTAAAAAGCACGAGCCATTCTCTCCCCCTGGTCAACAAAAAGAAATAAATAACGATAAAGAAAGGAAAGGACACCTAAAAGAGTCGGCGGCAAACCTAGTTTTTCCAGACTTTTAAGAATTTCGGAAAAGTGAGTAGTTGAAACCAATAGTGATAAATAAAAAATTGATAGCCAGGATTTTAGTAAAACGCTCAAAAACAAAAATAGTTGAGGCTGATTAAAAAAAATAAGATGGGAACCTGGGTTAAAACTTCCCACGCTTTTACTGAAAAATAGAGAAAAAGAGATAACTAAAATTATTGGCAAAATAATTAAAGATCGAAGAAAGATAAATACAAAAGGAACGCGTGAGAGAAAAAGCAAAACAAAAAAAAGAAAAATCAGAGAAAAATAAAAAAAAGTGCGGTCAATCGGAGTCAAGCTAATAAAGACTAAAAGCGCTAAGACAACCACCGTTTTTATTTGAGGATTTAAAGAGTGGATGGGGCTTTCGAGCCCGCTATATTTGTCCAAAAAATCGTGTTTCATTTCTTGCCAGTTTTGAGAATTTTTCCAATAATAAACACTAGAGCAAAAGTAATAAGAGTGCCCAGAAAACCTGCCAAAGCAGTGGATAATTTTTCGTTTTTTAGGCCAGGCAAGCTGTAATCAGGAAAAGGAGATTTTATCAAAGGCTTACCTTCCATTAACTTCTCGAAACCCAACTTTCCGGCGACTTTTTCCAGCCCATCAGGCCAAGGAGAAGCAAAGGGAGAAAGAACAAAAGCTAATAACAAAGATATAGCCAGAATGGCGAACAAAATTTTCCAATAGCCAAAGTTATTTTTCATTGGCTAACACCCCTCTTAGCAACAAGTCAGGCCTGGTAGACTTAAGAAAGCCAATAATGGCACTGGTTATCAAGCCTTCTCCAATCCCAATTAAAGCGTGAACCGAGCCCATTGAAACCAGAAGAGGAATTAAGCCAGCTAAACCTGAGAAATAAAGTTCAGTAGCGCAAGCAAGAGAAGCAAGCACTACTGACAGCCAGGAAGTCAGGAAAATGGCAACTGAAGAGTTTTTAATTATTTTATTTAAGAAGTAATAAGCATAGAAAGACCCGAAAGAACCAATTAGCGCCATATTAAAAATGTTGGCTGAAAGAGCTAAAACACCGCCATCCTGAAAAAGCAGAGCTTGAAGAATCAAAACTGAAGAAATAACCAGAAAGCCAGCCCAAGGGCCTAAAAGCAAAGCCGCCAGAACACCACCAATTAAGTGACCTGAAGTGCCAGCGGCAACTGGAAAATTGAGCATCTGGGCAGCGAAAATAAAGGCAGCCGTAACACCTAAAAGAGGAACTTTTTCTTCCCCTACCTCCTCTCGCACTTTCCTGGCAGCTAAGGCTAAAGTGCCAGCCGAAACAGATCCTAAAACAGCAATTGTTCCTGGTTCTAAAACTCCATCAGGAATATGCATAATACCTCCCGAATTATTTTTCCTTCAGGAATTAATTACAAAGGAGTTATCTCCACTTCATCTATATCTGAATCTGCAAGTTCACTTGCTTTTTTTAAAACCGTTTGAAGTTTGCTGGCTGACTCGCTTAAAGACTTATCAATTTCTATTAATAAATTTTTCAATTCTTCGAGAGAAGCTGAACTCAAAACAACTTGCCACTGCGAAACACCCTTTCGGGAAAGTTCGATTTCTTCAGCCAGATGGTTAATAGCCATTTTGAACTGGGTTAAATTTACTCCTTCTCGACACATAAAACCTCCTTTCAAATAAATAAGCCACGGCTTTCCCGTGGCTTTCGAGCCCTCGCTTCGGCTTATTAAACTTTATTTTCTTACAAAGATATAAATATAATCGGTTTTTGTCAAGTTAAAAGCAAGGCAGACTTGGCTATGCTCTTTCCTTTATTATTACTTCGTGTTCCAGTAACTTTAGCTCTACTAGCTCAGCTTCAACCTGCTTTTGAGTCCCAAAAAGGTCTATTAATAATAGTTTGTCTCCTTCTGGTTTTATGGTTATCACATTATCCATAAACTCTTCTTTCTTGCCTGCTTTCTCCACAAAAACTTTCACTTCGCACACTTATTCCACCCCCAAACCTTTTAATTTATCTATAATTTCTTCCATTAAGTGAGGAATAGGCTGGTAAGTTAGACCAGCAATTTCCACCTTAGGATTTGTAAGAGGAAGAAAAAACTTTTTGGCTCCCGAGAGTGCTACTGCTTCAGCCATTACAGGGGTTATTTCTCCCATCATTGAGTCAGGAATAGCAACAGCTAATGGAGCAACAATAATATCAGCCTTTGGCAGGTTTACTCTGAATGCATTCTCGCCACTGGCGACATGATTGGCGCCCGCTTTCATCATGTTTTGAGCGGCAACTGCATTAGCTCCCAAAGCTAAGATATTGCACTTCGGGAAGGTTTCGCGCAGCTTCAAAACTATTTGCTGCCCGATACTTCCCCCCATTCCGTCAATAACAATTATTGTTTTTGCCATTAGAAACCCAGTCGCCCGATAAACTCTTCTTTGGTCATTGCACCAATAATGGTGTCAACTATTTCACCTTTATTAAATATCAAAAAAGTCGGTATGCTGGTAATCTGAAATCTGGCACCCAGCTCAGGATAGTCATCAACATTAATCTTGCCAAAATCCATTCGATCGCCGTACTTTTCAGCAATTTCTTCTAAAATCGGGGCCATAACCCTACAAGGTCCACACCAGCCAGCCCAGAAATCAATCAAAATCGGCTTATCTGGACTTTTGATTGCCTCATCAATATTTTCAGGTGTAAGCTCTTTTACCTTCCCCATCAAAACCTCCTTTAATCAGAAATACCTTATCCGAGAATATTATCCGAGAATAAATTTTTCTGCCAAATACGCAGCTAAAGCTCCTTCAGCAGCCGCTGTAATAGCTTGCTTTAATTGATTAGCTCGTACATCTCCAACAGCAAAAACTCCCTTCCAGTTAGTCATAAGATTTTCATCAGTCAAAATAAAGCCCTTTTCATCACGCTTAATCTCCTCAGGAAGCCAATAGGAGTTTGGCTGCAACCCAATATAGATGAACACCCCATCAATTTCTAATACTTGTTTTTCTCCGGTGAGTTTGTTTTTAACAACTACTGAGTTAACTTTTTCCTCGCCTCTAATCTCTATCAGGTGAGAGTTCCAGACAAATTTAATCTTGGGATTTTCAAAAGCTCGCTCCTGGAGGATTTTTGTTGCCCTTAACTGATCACGACGATGGACAACCGTAACCTCCGCTGCCATCCTTGCCAAGTATAATGCTTCTTCAATTGCTGAATCGCCTCCCCCAACAACCATTACTTTTTTTTCTCTGAAGAAAGCTCCGTCACAAGTAGCACAGTAGGATACCCCTCGTCCGGTAAACTCCTTTTCTCCTTTAATCCCCAGCCTGATAGGAGATGCTCCTGTTGCAATTAAAACTGTTTTTGAAAAAATAGTCCCCTCAGAAGTAATTATTTCATAACCAGCTTCGACTGGTCTTAAAGTTTTCGCCTCGGTTAAGCTTTTTATCTCCAAGCCAAAGTTTCGAGCTTGTTTTTCCAATGCGGTAGCTAAATCTAAACCGCTTATCCCTTCAGGAAAACCTGGAAAATTCTCTACTCTGTCAGTTGTAGCAATTTGACCCCCGGGAACTCCTTTTTCCAAAAGTACAACTTTAAGTCGAGCTCGGGAAGCATAAATTCCAGCTGTCAAACCAGCCGGTCCTCCTCCTATTATGGCAAAATCGTAATTCATAATTTCTCCTTTAAGGTTTTCTTTATTGTTTCAATATTCGCCTTCGCTTCATCAGAAAACTCTCCATTAGGAGATATTTTAAGATATTCTTCAAAAGATTTAATACTTCCTTCAAGATCGTTTTTCCCTTGCCACAAGATAATTCCCCGGTTATAGAAAGCTAATGCGTGACGCGGGTCATTAGCGATGACTGCACCTAATTCATCAAGTGCCTTGTCTACTTTCCCTAGATAGTAGTAGGCAATAGCCAAATCTGTGCGGACATCATTGTTTTTGGGGTTAGCATCTAAAACTTTCTCGTAGTAACTAATTGCTTTTAAGTATTCCCGGCGGTCAAAATAATAGTTACCCAAGCTAACCATAACTGAAAGATTTCTTGGTTCATAATTTAAAATCTCATTTAGTTCAGCTAAAGCAAGCTGATCAAGGCCAAGACGGAAATAACAGTCAGCTATTTTTAGTCTTATATTGGTGTTTTTTGGTTCTAACTTCACATATTTTTTGTAAGTTTCAGCCGCCTTTTTGTAAGACTTTGATTGGTAATAAAAGTCAGCCAATCCTATCAAAGCTTCTTTATTGTTAGGATTTTCTCGCAAAGCTTTAATATAAGTCTGCTCAATATTCTGATAAGCCTCAAACTCACTGGCCAGGCCAGGAGGAAGTTCAGGCGTCGAAGCTGGCTGTTTCCCCAGACCAAGTTGCAGTATTGCCACCAAACCTATTAAAACAATTGAAATTGTCCCAGCCCAACTTATAATTGCTCGCTGATTAACCCGAAAAAACTTACTAAAACTATCAAAAAAACTTTGTTTTTCCTCAAATCGCTTTATTTTTATTCCAATAATTTGAGCTTTTAAAAGCATATTTAAATCGTTAGAAACGATAACAACATTTGAGGAAGGATTTTTTTCAGCTATTTGAGCTGTTAAAGCTAAAATCTGGTCATCTGAGGTTTTTAAATTTAAACCAGGTGGATAAGGCCGATCAGGATCAACCATTCCTACTCTAACCAAACTGCCGCTTTCTAAAGCTACACCCTTCGTTAGCTCTCCTTTTTCAGCTAGCTCAAATAGAGCGCGGGTGACTTCGCGGGCCCTAAAACGGAGTTCTCGGTCCAGATGGGTAGTCTTTAGCTTGTCTATTTCCATCAACACCGTCTGAGGAATAATAATCTCCCCGGGCGGGAGAGTAGAAAATATCGTAGGGTCATAAAGAAGAGTGTTGGTATCAAGAACGAAAATGTTTTTGAAGATGTTTTTTGCCATTAAACCGTCACCCCAGTTAGAGCCTAAGCTCTTTTTACCTCAGGTAGTTGTATAAACGGTTAAAAATCTTTAAAGCTTTTTCAACCGCTTCTTGGCAGTTAGCCGGTGATTCTTTTAAGCATTCTTCCATGCTTTCAGTAATCAGGCGAATGCCGACCTCATCCAGTGCATGACGAGCAGCAGCCAACTGAGTTAAAGTTTCCTGACAACTACGTTTTTCTTCGATCATTTTTTGAACGCCTCTTAGCTGACCTTCGATTCTTTTAAGTCGGTTAATTAAGGGCTTTACACTTTCCTCTTTCATCGTAATACCTCTGCGGGTATTTAAGCAAATTTCTAGCAGGTCGTCAAGCATTGCTTTACTTCCAACACATTAAAAATATGAATTTTTCCTTAGTTTTACCTTATTAGAATTACAGTAAACTTTTACCAGATTTAACTAATATGAAGGAGTTGCTTCCCCTTGAATGGTAATTACTGTATAAGGCTTGGTTATCTCAAAACGGTGAATAACCCAGGTATCTTGAACTGGTACGCTGATGCTAACAAACATTTTTGTAGGATTTTGTTGAAAAGTAAGGTCATTGAAAACTACGCCTTTCTCTTCAGCTTTTCTTCTGGCAATATTCCGTGCCGCCCCAAGGGAGCGATATTTAATGAATCCATTGATAGTTTCTTGAGCGATTTCATCAGCTAAATTTGATGAGTAATAATAAGTTATCCCAATTCTTCCTATTTCATTAGCCGCGGTAAAGAGAACGGCTAAAAAAATCAACCATTTTAAATAAGTTCCCAGCGTGCTATTCATTCTATCCTTTCTGACGATAACGTCTTACTAAAGCTAAAGCAATGATAGCAATTAGAGCAAAAAAGAGAAAGGTTGAGAGGAAAGTAAAGTAGTTTGACTCAACTGTAATTCTAGTTTGAGCCAAAGGAATTCCACTTTTGGGAGATAAAAGCTTCACTTTTAAAAGGTACTCACCTGGTCTTTTGGTAGTTACTGGTATCAGAAAAGTGCTTTCCTGAGGATTCAAGATTATGGAGCGCTTACTTTTCTTAATAGTTAGCTCAGGATGAGTCGACTGGACTTTTAAGATTGCTTTGAGAGGAACACCAGAATTGTTGCTGATGTTAAGAGGAATTTTCCCTGACTGGCTCGAGAGGGTGACCTTTTGCTCTGAAATACTTATTTTCCCCCAAAGTTTTTCATAATAGGAGTCAATCTTTTCCACAAAAGAATTTATCTGATCTTCATTGCTATCTTCTCTGCTTAATAAGCCTTCAAGCACAAAAAAAAGCTTTTCTATTTCTCGTCTTTTTTTATTTTCCTGAAAAGTTGTTTCCAAATAAACAGCCATTTTTTCTCGCTGCTTCTCAATTTTTTTAAAAAGCTCAACCAGTTTGCTGTTGGGAGGATTACTTATGCCGAAATCGGCTGCGCTTTCTGAAAGATAAGTAACATCAGAAAGCTTTTCCAGCTTCATCCAGGGTATTTTCTGAACCGCGTAGAGCAACGACTCGAAAACTGCCAATCTCTGAGGAGGGATTTCAATAGCTACTAATTTTTCGGCTTGATTACCTAAAAGATAAACTTCAGCTAGCTGAGCAAGGATATCTTGAACAATAAGATGAGGCTCTTTTTTCTCCTTCAAGGCTTGAGTAAAGTTGTTATAAACAGGAATCACGATAAGCTTATCATCAAAGGAGAGCGGAGGAATATAAAGAGGAGTAACAGTGGAGCTTGAAGTTAACAAGCTTTTATCGATTAATACGTAGTTAGAGGTTCGGCTAAGGCTTTGAATTATTTTCGGAGATATATTGAGTTCAGGCGGTCTTAAGCCGGCTGGAGGATAAGCAAGCCCAAGTTCCTTTTGAATAGTTTCTTTGCCTAGTTCTACTTGCCTCTCAAGGTCACCGGTCCAGTTGATTTCTCCTAAAACATTAAGGTTTGGAAGAGCATAAGGCATTGCCAAAAATTCAAGCTGTTCTTGTTTATTTAGCTTCTGATAAAGCTGATAGGTTTTTTGAGCGTCTAATGCCTCCTTAGAAGAGGACAAAATATCAAGCACTTCTGCCCCCTCCTTCACTTTATAACCATCCATAACGTCTTTAATTTGTTCAATTAAAACTGGCGAAAGGAAGAAGTTTAACTTTAAGTTTGGATGTTTAAGAAGAAAGTCAGCAAAAGCATAAATAAAACCAGGAGCAGTAGGATTGGTATCCAGGTCTCTCTGAATTGATTCATCTTGATAAACACCAGAAGCATCGTGGCGAACTCCCTCTTCAAATCCCGAAGTTATAGCTAAGCGAAGTGGGTAAGCTGTTTTGCTGACTATTATAAGTTTAGTCCTAATGTCAACTGTTTTTTTACCACGCAGAAAAAAACCTACCTTAACCGGATAAACTCCATCCGCTATCTTTAAATTTTTAGCTGTCTCCGTTATTTCATACTGCGTCAAGCCAATTTTTAACTTATTTTCCCAAATCTTTTTTTGATAAATTTTTTTCCCTTTTTTGTCTGTTATCTCAAAAGTAGTTAAAGCAGAAAGATTTTTACTCGAGCGATTGTTTATCTGGATGACAGCTTGAAAATTTTCGGTTATGCTATAAAAGGGCTTACCAAAAAAAAAGCTAACAGAAGGTTTTTGACTGGTTGGAGGCGCAGCTAATAGTTGGTTAACCAGAAAAGAAAAAAAGAATAAAATAAATAAAAGAGTGATTAGTACTCTTAATTTTTTGCTTGACATAAGAAAAATCTTATCATTTTTTTTGGATCTTAGGAAAGCGTAGGTGAGAATAGTGAGCGATCGAGAGAAACTTGAAATACCTGATGTTTTACCCCTAATTCCTTTAAGGGATATGGTGGTCTTCCCTCACTTGGTTGTTCCCCTTTTTGTTGGCCGTCCGAAATCTCTTAAAGCTTTGGAAGAAGCAATGAAGTTAAGTCACTATGTAGCATTGGTAGCGCAAAAGGAAGGTGAGATTGAAGACCCAAAGCCTGAAGACCTTTATGAATTTGGCTGTGTCGCGCTAATCATGCAAGAACTAAAATTACCGGAAGGCGCAGCCAAAGCCTTGGTTGAAGGGGTTAAGCGTTTTCGAGTACTTGATTTTTTACAAACAGAACCTTTTGTTTCAGTTCGCATTGATTTGATAGAAGACATTAAAGTTAAAAATCAAAAGACTGATGCTCTGATGCGTAATGTGGTTAACCAATTTGAGAAAACCACTCAGTTAGGCAAACCAGTGCCGCGGGAAGTCTTTTTGGCTGCAACTAATATTGATGACCCTGGTAGATTAGCCGACTTTCTGGCTTTTCACTTGAGCCTTAAAACCTCTGAGCGACAGGAAATCTTGCAAGCAATTGATACGACCGAGAGATTAGAAAAAGTCAGCTTTTATTTGGGACGGGAAATTGAAGTACTGGAAATAGGCAGTAAAATCCAGTCCAGAGTCCGAGAGCAAATGGATAAAGCTCAAAGAGAATACTATTTGCGGGAGCAACTTAAAGCAATCCAAAAAGAACTGGGCATGGTAGACGAGCAAGAAGCTGAAATTGAGGAACTCCGGGAAAAAATAAAAAAAGCTAAAATGCCGGAAGAGGTGGAAGCAAAAGCCTTAAAAGAGTTAGACCGCTTCGCTAAAATGCCTCCGAACTCGGCTGAAGTCTCGGTAGTTCGAACCTATCTTGACTGGCTGATAAATCTCCCCTGGAGCAAAAGAACCAAAGAGAAGTTAGATCTCAAAAAAGCAGCTAAAATCCTTAACCAAGACCATTATGGCTTGGAAAAAGTTAAAGATAGAGTTTTAGAGTATCTGGCCGTTCATAAGTTAACTAAAGGCAAAGTGAAAGGTTCAATTCTTTGTTTTGTCGGTCCACCAGGCACCGGTAAAACTTCTATCGGAAAGTCAATTGCCCGCTCGCTTGGGCGAAAATTTATCCGAATTTCCCTTGGTGGAATAAGAGATGAAGCCGAAATTCGAGGACATCGACGCACTTATGTTGGCGCTTTGCCTGGAAGAATAATCCAGGCTATTTCTCAGGCAAAGAGTAAAAACCCAGTATTTATGCTGGATGAAATTGATAAAATTGGCATTGACTTTCGCGGTGACCCTTCATCAGCTTTACTCGAAGTTTTAGACCCGGAGCAAAACTTTTCCTTCTCCGACCATTACCTTGAAGTTCCCTATGACCTCTCAGAAGTTTTATTTATCTGCACAGCCAACATACTTGATACTGTTCCACCAGCCTTACGTGACCGAATGGAGGTAATTCATTACCCTGGTTACACCGAGGACGAGAAATTTGAAATTGCTCACCGTTATCTGGTTCCTAAACAACTTAAATTTCACGGTTTAACTCCTAAAAATTTGATGATAACCAAAGAAGCTTTGTTTAAAATTATCCGCGAGTACACTCGTGAAGCAGGGGTGCGAAATTTAGAGCGAGAAATTGGCGCTATCTGTCGCCAGGTAGCAAAAAAAATTGTCGAAGGCGAAACTAAAAGCATCAGGGTAACCCCGAAAAAAATTCCCGACTTTTTGGGACCACCACGCTTTCGCTATGGCATGGCTGAACAAAAAGATGAAGTTGGAGTGGTAACCGGTGTTGCCTGGACTGAAGTAGGCGGAGACATAATGTTTGTCGAAGCCACTTTAATGAAAGGCAAAGGAAACTTGATTTTAACCGGCCACCTTGGCGAAGTAATGCGGGAGTCAGCTCAAGCAGCTGTTTCTTACATTCGCTCTAAAGCAAAACTCCTAGGAGTAGATGAGAGGTTTGCCGAAAAATACGACATTCACATTCATGTTCCCGAAGGAGCTATTCCTAAAGACGGGCCTTCAGCAGGTATAACAATGGCAACAGCTCTCTATTCAGCACTTGCCAAAAGGAAAGTCCGAAAAGACGTCGCTATGACCGGAGAGATAACCTTAAGGGGCCATGTATTGCCAGTTGGCGGTATAAAAGAAAAAGTTTTAGCTGCTCATCGAGCCGGGATTAAAGAATTCATCTTGCCTCGTGACAACGAGAAAGACCTGGTTTTAGTAGCCAAGCACGTTAAAGACGAACTGAATTTTCATCTGGTTGAGCGAGTTGACGAGGTCTTTAAAATAGGGCTTTTACCAAAAGAAGAAAAGAAGAATAAAAATAATAAAACCAGAAGCCAAGAAAAGGGGTTAAAAGTTAAAAGTTGAAAATAGGGGTTGTTTCGGACACTCATTTAGCAAAAATTGACCCTTCCAACGCCCAACAGCAAAAATTTCTTCAAAAAGCCGAAGAGCTTTTTAAAGACGCAAGCTTAATTCTTCATGCTGGCGATGTTGGCTCTCTTGAGGTCATTAACTTCTTGGAAAAGCTCGCTCCGGTAAAAGCAGTTTTCGGCAATATGGATGACCTCCTTTTGCGCCGCTTTCTTCCAGAAAAATTGGTCTTAGAGCTCGAAGAAGTAAAAATAGGCTTAACTCATGGATCAGGTGCTCCCTGGGAAATTACCAAAAGACTACTTCAGGTTTTTAATAATGATGATTTAGACTGCCTGGTTTTTGGTCACACTCACGAACCTTTCAAGCAAGTTGTTTCTGGTATTCTGCTTTTCAATCCGGGTTCGCCAACCGATACTGTTTATGCCACTCAAAACTCCCTTGGCCTCTTACAGATTGAAGGCAAGCAAATAAAAAGCGAAATCATACCGATTTGAGCTGCAGTCTTCTAATAATCCCCTTAATCCCCCTTATAAATAAGGGGGGAAATTAGACTCCTCTCTTTTTGAATCCCCCTTAATCCCCCTTATTCTAAAGGGGAGAGACATTTGAAATATTCGAAAGAGGAGAAAAAGCTCCTCTCTTTTTTAAAGGGAGGTTGGGAGGGATTTGCTTGACATCAAAAATTTTTAAGGATAAAATTGAAAATGAAAATCATTTGCAAAAAGGATAAGATAATGCATCAACACAGCAAAGGAAGACATAGGCACCGAAAAAGGCATCGCCAGCCAAAAGACAAAGAAAAACTGATACTTCTAGTCGGGCCTCCCAATGTTGGCAAAAGTGTGATTTTTACTATTCTCACCGGTCAGTATGTCGAAGTCTCCAACTATCCGGGGACAACAGTCGAAGTTTTCCACGGCCTTGCTAATTTTCCCCCTTTTGCCGAAGTTGTGGATACGCCGGGTATAAACAATCTTTTCCCTCAATCACTTGATGAAGAGGTTGCTCGAGAAATCGTCTTAAAAAACAAAGATAAATCAACCGTCATTTTAATTGTTGATGCTAAAAACCTCCGCCGGGGACTACTTTTAGCTACCCAGTTAGCAGAAATAGGAGTGCCTTTTGTTTTTAACCTCAATATGGCTGATGAAGCTGAAAAACTCGGCCTCTCAATTGACCTTTCCAAACTTTCCGAGGAGTTAAAAACCAAAGTTAACACCACAGTAGCTATTGAAAAAAAAGGAGTTAATGAACTTAAAGAAAAGTTAGGCCTGGCTCGGCAGTCAGATTTTTATCCCCGCTTTGACCAAAAAATTGAAGAAGCGATTAGTGAACTTGCCAGTCTTTTGCCTCAACCATCTACCCGATATGAAGCTCTGGCCGTTTTAATAAACGACCGTTTTTATCTTTCCAAATTAGCCAACAAAATAGAGAGGAAATCCTTTCATAAAATCCTAAAATTACGGGAAGAACTGGCTTCTAGCTACAGCGAACCCTTAGCATTTGTTATTGAATCTCGCCGAGCCTACTTTATTGAAAATTTAGTTAAAAAAGTTTTGTCTCAGAAAGAGAAAAAAACTGAGGAAAAAGAAAGAACCTTTTTTGACCAGCTTGCCCTCCACCCAATTTTCGGTTTTTTACTCCTTGCCTTCGTTCTCTATCTTGTTTACCTTTTCGTTGGAGTGCTCGGTGCTCAGATTGTCGTTGACTTTACTGAAAACACCATCTTTAACAAATTAATCAATCCCATTTGGATAAAATTAGCTGAATTTTTGCCCTGGAAACTACTAAAAGAACTTTTGGTAGGCAATTACGGGCTTTTAACTACCGGTCTTACCTATGCCTTAGCTATTGTTTTCCCGATAGTTCTTTTTTTCTTTTTGGCTTTTTCTCTTCTTGAAGATTCTGGTTACCTACCCCGATTAGCTACTTTGCTTAACCGCACTTTTAAAGTAATGGGGCTAAATGGAAAAGCTGTTCTCCCAATGATTCTAGGCCTGGGCTGCGATACTATGGCCACTTTGACTACCAGAATTTTAGATACTCCAAAAGAAAGAATTATTGCCACCCTGCTTTTAGCCCTGGGTATCCCTTGTTCAGCTCAGTTAGGAGTGATAACCGGTCTTTTAGGCGGACTTTCTTTTAAAGCTCTGTTAATCTTTGTCCTGGTAATTGCTTCCCAGCTTCTTTTGGTTGGTTTTTTAGCTTCCCGTTTAATCCCTGGGGATGCTTCCGACTTCTTAATTGAAATTCCACCCTTAAGGGTTCCTAAAATTTCTAACATTATTCTCAAAACCAGCTATCGGGTTGAATGGTATATTAAAGAGGCAGTTCCTCTATTCTTGCTAGGCACAGCTCTATTGTTCTTCCTTGACTATAGTGGCTTCTTAAAAATAATTGAAAACCTGGCACGCCCAGTAGTTAATTCTTTTCTCGGATTACCCGTTGAAGCAACCACCGCTTTCATTCTTGGATTCCTCCGTCGGGATTACGGGGCAGCTGGCCTTTATAAACTAGCTAAAGCCGGCCTGTTAAATCCGCAGCAAATTCTGGTCAGTCTGGTAACCATTACCCTTTTTGTCCCCTGTATTGCTAATTTTTTAGTTATTGTAAAAGAACGAGGCTGGAAAGTAGCTCTGGCTATCGTCAGTTTTATTTTTCCCTTTGCCTTTCTAATTGGAGGAGCCCTAAATTGGTTGCTGAATTACCTGTCAATTAAAATTTAGAGGTGTAAATGGAAGAAGAAAAAAAGGAAAACCAGGATGAAAAGTTAGTTTGTCCAGTGTGTGGATTTGTTTTCAATCCAGGCGAAAACCAGGCTTGTCCTTCCTGCCCGCTTAAAAGCAAATGCCAGGTTGTTTGCTGTCCGAACTGCGGCTATCAAACCGTTGTAAGAGCAGAGTTCACTGACTTTATTGCCAGGTTATTTCCAAAAGCAAAGGAAGAAAATGGAAGAACATAAAATTGATGAAGCGCTGGAAGCTTTGTGGCTCTTAAAAGAAGGCTCTCCTTCGAAAGAATTCTTTCCCATTACCGGCTGCATTAAAGAAGCCTCTTTGCTTAAAAAAATGGAAAAGCAGGGTTTAATTAGCCTCAAAAAAAAATTGGTCAAACTAACAGCTGAAGGAGAAAGTAAAGCTAGAAATATCGTTCGCCGCCACCGCCTGGCTGAAAGACTTTTTGCTGACATTATCGATCTTGAACAAGCCCAAGTTGAAGGACAAGCTTGCCACTACGAACATATCTTGACCGAAGAGTCAGCTGACAGCATTTGCATTCTTTTAGGACACCCCCGAACTTGCCCCCACGGCAAACCAATTCCCCCTGGAGAATGTTGTCTTAAAGGTATAAAAGAGGTTCGGCCGCTGGTAATCCCGGTTAGTTTGTTAAGAGAAAAGGAAAAGGCGAAAATTGCTTACATTGGAACTCGAGATGAAACTCGCCTAACCCGCCTTATCAGCCTGGGCATCATTCCTGGAAACGAAATAACCCTTATTCAGAAGAAGCCTTCTTTCTTAGTAAAAATAGATCAAACCAGACTGGCTTTGGACGAAAAAATCGCGGGAGAAATCTTTGTGCGACGCGAGGCAAAAAACAATGAATAAAAAGAAAAAAAACAAAAATTTTCCTGCTGAGTTGCGGCTGACAGCTCAGCGAAAAGTCATCTGGGAAATAATCCAGGAAACTGGCCACCTCGACGCTGAGGAGTTATATTTAAAAGCCAAGAAAAAAAATCCTCGAATTTCTCTTTCCACTGTATATCGCTCCCTTACTGCTTTTAAAAACAATGGTTATCTCCAGGACCTAAACTACGACCGCTCTCACCGGCATTTTGAGCTTACACAAGCTGACCACCTTCATTTTATCTGCTCTAACTGCGGTAAAATCAGAGAATTAAACACAAGAACCTTGAGCGCGCTTAAAAGGGAAGCCGAAAAGACCTTAAAGGTAAAGATTGAAAAAACCGATCTTAACCTGGTGGGACTTTGCAAAAAATGCCAGGAAACACAAAAATAGTAAACTGCTTTTTTCCTCCCTCTTTTTCTCTTAATCTACCTTTGCTAAAATTTATTTTGAGTTTTAAAGTGGGCCGGTGGTGGAACTGGCAGACACCGCGGACTTAAAATCCGCTGCCCTCTGGGCGTGTGGGTTCGACTCCCGCCCGGCCCACCACTTTAAGGTAACCAAATGTAAGTTTTGTGACTGTCCAAAATTTTCGCTTTCTGGCTTTTTACAGAAGTCTTCCTTTTTGCTTGCCCTCTTGCATCTGAAAGCAGCTTTAAGGTTTTTCCGTTAAGTTTGTTATTCATACACTTTAAGAAGTTATAAAGTATCAAACACTTTTTTGCGAGGGTTGAAAAGCAAACTTATGATTGAAAAAATAATAAAAGAAGGTAAGATTACTCTTATTTCTTAGTCGGGGTGTAGCGCAGTTTGGTTAGCGCGCCGTGTTCGGGACGCGGAGGTCGCCGGTTCAAGTCCGGCCACCCCGACCAACTAGTTTGGTGGCAAAAGACATATTAGGAAAAGGAGTCCTGCCCCAAGAACCATTTTGCTCTAACTTGAAAAAACTTATCAGTAAAAAATAGGCTGACAAATGGGAGTAAATTAATGCTCTAAATCCTGGTTAGTCATCAAAAATAGGCTAAAAAAATAAAAAAACTTTGCCAAAGGTTAGTTAAGAAGCTAAAAAAAGAAGCTAAAAAAATTAACTTTCGGACCTACCATAAAACTACCATTCTGGCTTTTTAACTTTTTTAGCCATAGACAAGAGGGGAATAAATAATGGAGTGAGTGTGAACACGCAAAAATAGCACTTCAAGCATCTGCCCATGCAGGGTCGCGAAAAAAATGAAGCTGATATAATTGCGGCTGCTGAGGCGGTAAAAATAACTACTTTATTTTTCATTTTAGTCTCCCCTTCCTGTAAGAAAGTGCACCGTTCGGACAATTAACCACGCAGTCAAGGCAAGAATTGCAGATATTTTGATTGATGCTGATGCTGCCATCAGAGTTTTCGATGCACCGTGTGGGGCAAACATCTTCACAATCAGCACAACCTTTGCAAGCTGCTCTATTGTGGCGCACTTTAAATGTCCATGAGAATTTGGTTCCCCATTTATTAAATAAAGACTGTATTGCTCCAGCTGGACAAAGAAAATTGCACCAACCACGGCCGCCTTTAGTAAACATTCCCAGTAAAAGTAGCCAGACAACCAGTGAAATGATTGATGTCGTGCTCAAGTAAGCAAAGCCAGAAAAATCACCGAAGCTAGCACTCACAATATTTTGCATCCAAGTGAAATTACAAAGCGAGCAGCAAAAGTTTGCAGTGACAAATGGAGCAATCAAAAGACCAGCAAGAAAACCATAGCGAGCAGAACTAAAATCAATCAGACCAAGTAAGTCAAACTTTAATTTTGAGGGAATAAGGCGGCTCAAATACTCTGTAAACCCCCCAGCTGGACAAAGCCAGCCACAAAAAAGAGGCCCAAAGAAAAAAGCAATGGCAGGAAGCACTAGAATTGCCAGAAAGTAAAGTGGATTGCGGAGCAAATATAAAAGTAGCCAAGGTTGGACTAGCCAGGTAATCGGCATGCGCAGGCAGGCATGGTGTGCATCTCCATTAACTGTCGCTATCATCGAGTTTGGGAAAACAACTGCTGCGCCTCTTAGTAAAATCGCAAAGGGCGCATAAAACAATAAAGTCCCAATTAAAAACCCGGCAATCCGTTTAAGGTGATGCATCGTTTTTTTAAAAGAGTGTACATCATTTTTGAGCTTACCGAGCACAGCAATCAACCTTGTCAGTAATCTTTTTATCCTCAGTATTAATAATCTTTATCGGCAAGTAGCTAATTTGTTGCCCCGCCTCAGCATCGATGACCTCAACGGCCGAATTAAGAATAACTCTTTTTTGTAAAACTTCACTTGGAAGAACAATATTCCAGTCCATACTAATCATTTCGCCTGGGTTAATCTTGCGCTCGAAAGTCTTAGCCGAATCATTCCAACTTTTTTCCGGTGTTGAAACATAAACAGGAAAATCACAATTAACTAAGCGTATTTTTATTCTTATGGGTCGTTTACTGACATTCTTAATCCAATGGCTGGAAATATTGACAACATCTGGTTGAATAAGACGTTTAAAAATACCTACCCTCGTTAAATTTACGAAAACAATGCCTTCATGTCCTCTCGGACCTAAACCCCCGGCTTCTTTTACAGTTTTAGCCGGGAAATTTAAAGAAAAATGAACAGATTCTGCCTGAGAAAGGGTTTGCCGATAATGACCAAAAAGCAAAGCCAAAAACAAAGCCGCAATAAAAGTCAGTATAGGCTGACATTTTTTGAATACCATAAAAATCATCACTGCACCCTCTTTTGAGAAAAAACTTTCGATTAAACGAATTGGCTTTTTTATAATACATAAGCAATTAATTTTTGCCTAATTATTGCCAATAATTATGTTAGAGTTTAGGCCTCTTAAGCTAATCCGAACTTCTCAAGGAAATCCCCATTTTGACTTACTTGATTATTCCAATTGTTCACTTTTTCTGAAGGCGACCCAGAGAAGGGAAGATTTAAAGCCTTTTAAAAGAAGTAATGAAGAAAAAAAATTTAAAAATAAGGTTTTAAGCATACTTGTAATAGGAGGTAAAGAAACTTTGACCCCAATTACTCGAATTAAGAAAAGGTATGAGTTAAAATATTTATTAGGATTAGTTTTAGTTTATGAAAAAAGAAAAGTTAAGTTTTGTGATTGCTTCAGACCACACCGACCGAGGAATGAGAATTTCCCGGGCTATTGTGGAATTTTTAAAAGCTCAAGGGCATGAAGGTGTTCTTTACAATAAAGACTGCGGGCCTCAAGATGACTTTCCCCTAATTGCCCAGGGTGCGATCAAGAATATCTGTTCAGGAAAGTTCAACCGAGCAATTCTAATTGGTGGCTCGGGAAGTGGAATGGCAATGGTTGCTAACAAATTCAAAGGAATTAGAGCGGCCGTAGTTGGCAACCCTAACGATATGCGACATATTGCCAAGCGGGATTTTCCCAATGTCATCTGTCTTCCAGCCTGGAACTTCGACCCTGGTTTAGCAGTTCATCTAATACGGACCTGGCTTACCACCCCTCCAAGTACTGATCCAAAGTATCTTCGGCGGGAAGAAGAAATTAAAAATATTGAAGAACAAAATTTTAAGTGAAAGAAATAAACAAGCTAAAGTCTTGTTCGACTGGGAAGAAGGAAATTTTCTGAGCATTTTTGGTAGGTGATAAATCTTTATGCTGACTTTTGGCTTAGAGGAAGAGGTCTTCCTTTTAGAAAAAGAAAAGCCAAGCTTACAATCCCTTTATTATTTAGCAAAACTTCTTAAAAAAAACCCTCGCTTTTATTTTACCCACTCTGCTTCCAATTTTACCCATGGTAAAGACATAAAAATCTCGCTAATGGGCGGGGTTGAAATTGCCACTGAAGTTAAAAACAGCCCTTTGGAATTAATTGAAGACTTGAAACTCAGACGGAAAGATTTGATTGAAGCTTGTCAGAGCGATTGCCTAATAATCCCCCTAGGTTCATTAATTCATCTTAGCGCTCCAACCCTAACCTGTGCTCTTCAAGTGCATATTGGAGGAGTTGAAGATATTGATAAAACTTATAAAAACCTGGCTTACTTTCTTCCCTTGTTAATTCTGGCCACCGCCAATTCCCCAGCTTACAATGGAAAATACTTTGGCCCCTCCTATCGACTAGCAAACTCTTTTGCTATTGGCTCACTAAAAGAAGAAGATTTTTTTTCTCGCTTTCAGGACTTGATTGTTTCTCGACGACTCAAAACCATTGAAATAAGAGTTTTTGACCCGATTTGGGACCTGAACCGCCTGGAAATAGTGCTTCAATTAATTGAAGCTATTGTCAAACTTGACAAAATCTTTCCTTTTGATTACCAGCGTTACCGTGAGTTGAGAGAAAAGGTTATCCATTACGGTTACTGTAAAGATATTGAGTTTCTTTATCGAGATCTTTACGATTATTTTCCCTGTTCAAAAGAGCTTTTTTTGCAGCCTCCGGCGGAATCAGTCTGGTATGCCTACCAAAAAATGGGTTTGAGAAAAACTTACCTCTCTCTGGACAACGCTTATCGTAACGGTGTGTTTGAACCATTAGATAAGGAAATACCTAACCCTCGTCTCTGGAAAAAAATTGCTGGTCTCAGCTTTTATTATCTACCCAAACTTCCCTACATTACCTGGAAATTCTTAAAAGAACACGGATACATATAAATAATAAAATATAAATAAAGTTGCGAAAAAATTTAAACTACCGGCTGACCATATTTTCCCCAGTTTAAGGCTAAACCATCAAGTAAATCACACTCACTTACAATCAAGCCCTGAGCTTCAAAAAAATCAATTATTTCCAAAGTCAGAAAAGCTCCCCCCACTATTACATCAGCCCTTTTTGGTTCTAAGCCTTTAACTTGTTTTCTCTTACTTAATGGAAGCGACGCTAAGAAAGTAGCAACTTCATCAACTTCCTCTCTTTTTAAATAATATCCGTGAACAAACTCAGGATCATATGGCTCAAGCTCATTAGCCACAGCTACCAGTGTCGTTACTGTTCCGGCCACTCCATAAAGAATTCCCCGTGAAAAGCCTTTAAGTTCTTTTAGATTTTCCCTCACTTTTCTTCGCAAACTATCTATTTCCTCTCTGGTTGGTGGGTCTGAAATAAGATAAAGCTCGCTTAAGCGAACCGAACCCAGAGGTAAACTAACAATCTTATTTCCTCGATTAAAATCGTCCTTACCGCTTTCAACAAATTCAGTACTGCCCCCTCCAATATCAAAAACTACCGAATTCGGCGGCAAAGCAAAAGCTTGGGAAACAGCTTTAAACATCAGCTCTGCCTCTTCTTTAGCCGAAATGATTAAGCATTTATAGCCAGTTTCTACCTCAAATTGCTTTAAAAAAAGAGAGCTGTTACTGACTTCCCTTAAGGCTTGAGTACCAGCCAGAACTACTATTTCAGCCTGGTCTTTTTTTGCTGTTTCCAGAAACCTTTTTACCTCATTAATTGTTCGCCTTATTGAGCCCTTATTAAGTTGGCGGCTAGAGCTTATCCCTTTCCCCAGACGAGTAATAACTGTCTGTTTTTTTAATGGCAAGTATTGTTTGTCTTTGATTTTGGCCAGAACCAAACGGACTGAGTTAGTGCCAATATCAATGGCTGCTACTTTCATTAGCCGCACCTTTGAGAGCAAGAAGAAAAAATTCGGCGGTGAAGATAAAATCCAATGGGATTAACCCCAAAAACCAACCAATTTGCATACTGAGCGTGCAGACATTTTACTTTTCCCCAATCGGAGACTCCGCCGATACCTCGCTTAAGTAAATCTTTTTTAACTTTTTCTGGCAAATTAGATTCCAGTTCAATCAAGCGCTCCTTGAACTGATAAAAAATTGATTGAGATTGGCGAAAAGCCTGAGCAAAGGTTTTATCTTTATTCAGTCTTTCTTGAAACTTTTTTACCCACCCCTCAGCTTCCCACTTAGACACTTCCTTGACCAACCAGGGACAGGAAAGCCAGAAAAGGTTGGAAAAATAACTCTTATGGCTAAACTTGAAGTGAGCTAAAATCACCAAAGGACGACCGAAATCGCAACGTTTGACCACAGTTATTTTCCCGCGAGGCTTGCGGTTAAGTTGTCTTGCCAGTACTAAGTAGTCAGAATGAAAACCTTCTTTACCAGCGTTTACCATCGCGACGGCGCTTTAAATCGCTCTGGTTTTCTTCGCTGGCTCTCAAGTATGAACGAAGCATTTGTTCAAAATCAGGATTAGAACCTTTTTTGACATGAGTCGTCGGGCGGCTTTTTTCGTTTTCCAGCTCCTTAATTGAAAGATCTACTTTGCCGTTGCTCTTAATTTCTCTAACTTTCGCCCGAACCACTTCGCCAACTCGAAGATAGTCAGAAACATTCTTAACGAAATTACGGGAAATCTGGGAGATATGAATTAACCCCTGAGTACCGTCATCAAGTTCGACGAAGGCGCCAAAGTTAGTAATTTTAACTACTTTGCCCTCGACGACTTGACCAACCTGAAAAGCCAAACACACAACTCCTTTCTTCTGGATTTAACTTTGATTTTAAAGCCTGAAAGGGCAGGTGTCAATAAACCTCCCTTTTAAGCCAGTCAATAAACTTCTCCCACCAGCTTTTTTCTCGCTTTAGTGGCTTACTTTCAGTAGTTTCTTCCTGAGTTTGAGGTTCAATTAAAATATAAGCTTTTTCGCCAGGCTTAACTAGGCCAAAATCTCGACGAGCAATTTCTTCAATATAACTTTCAGAACGCAGCCTTCTTATCTCACGCTCAATTTCCTTATTCCTTTCAACTATTGTTCTTAGCTCTCGCTCTAATTTATCCCTTAACTTACGCTGCTTTTGCCAATCGCGATAAGCCGGGTAAGTAAGAAAAACTGTCAAAGATAGAACTAAAATAAAAAAAATAAAAACCTTAAACCAGCTTCGACTTTTTTTCTTCACCAACCAAAATTCACCGCCCGAAAGCTTTCCCTCCAGCGAAAATGGCTTTTTCTCCCAGCTGATCTTCAATCCGCAAAAGCTGATTATACTTAGCCACCCTCTCAGAACGTGCTGGCGCACCGGTTTTAATCTGGCCAGCACCAACAGCCACAGCCAGGTCGGCAATGAAAGCATCTTCCGTTTCCCCCGAGCGATGCGATATTACTGAGCGGTAGTTATTTTCTTTCGCCAACCGAATTGTTTCCAGAGTTTCAGTCAAAGTACCAATCTGGTTTACTTTAATTAATATCGCATTGGCAATTCCTTCTTGAATGCCTTTCTTAAAAATAGTCGCATTGGTAACGAAAATATCGTCTCCAACTAGTTGAACTTTATCTCCTAAGCTCAAAGTAAGGTCTTTCCAGCCCTCCCAGTCACTTTCAGCTAAACCGTCCTCAATAGAAATAATAGGATAGTTATTAACCAGTTTATCCAGGTAGTTAATCATTTCTTTTGAGGATAGAGAAAGACCTTCTTCTTTGATAAGGTAAAAACCATTTTCGTAAAATTCGCTTGCGGCTGGGTCAAGGGCTAAAAAGATTTCTCCCCCCGGCTTGTATCCTGTCTGCTCAATTGCCTGAACTAAACAATCGAGAACTTCAGCACTGGATTTCAAATCAGGAGCAAACCCTCCCTCATCACCAACCGAAGTAGAAAGGCTGCGTTTTTGAAGAACTTCTTTCAAAGAATGATAAACTTCAACTCCGGCCCGAAAAGCTTCCTTGAAATTATCAAAACCAACTGGAGCAATCATAAACTCTTGTAAAGTCAGGCTGTTTTGAGCATGAACTCCACCATTTAAAACATTCATTAAGGGAACAGGCAAAAGTAAATCTTCTCCTTTATTCAAATACTGATAAAGTGGCTGGTTAGAAGCTAAACTTGCCGCCCTGGCTACAGCTAATGAAACCCCCAAAATAGCGTTCGCCCCTAATTTTTCCTTGTTTGACGTTCCATCAAGTTCAATTAGAAACTTATCAATTTCTTCTTGCTTAAAAACTTCAAAACCCTTTAATCGAGGAGCAATGACTTCATTTACATTGTTAACAGCTTTCAAAACACCCTTGCCTTGATACCGCTTCTTATCCCCGTCTCTTAACTCCAGAGCCTCCCGACTTCCAGTTGAGGCTCCCGAAGGTACTGCCGCCCTCCCAACTATCCCGCTATCCAGAGTTACCTCAACCTCTACGGTTGGGTTACCCCGAGAATCAAGGATTTCCCGAGCTTTAACTTCCCTGACAAACCCCATCTTGCCTCCTCTCGCTTTCTTTAGCTTTATCCCAAAGGCTGTCCAATTCTTCTAAGGTAAGATTCTCCAACTTTACTCCTTTTTTTTCAGCCTCCTTTTCCATTTTGGCAAAACGCTTCTTAAACCTCTCTATTGCCTGACGCAAAGCTTCTTCAGGATTAATTTCTTTCTTTCGAGCCAGGTTAACAAGGGAAAAAAGAATGTCTCCCATCTCGTCTTGAAGTTCTTTCTTATTCCTGGCTTGAGCAAACTCTTTCAACTCCTCAATCACCTTCTCAACTACCCCTTCTTCAGTCGGCCAGTCAAAACCTATCCGGCGAGCTCTTTCCTGAACAGCTTTTGCCTGAAGTAAGGCCGGAAGGGCTGGTGGTAAAGATTCAAAAAGTCCTTTGCCCTCTTTTTTCCTCTTTAACTTTTCCCAATTCTGTAAGACTTCTTCAGCTGTGTCCAGCTTCTCCGAACCAAAAACATGCGGATGTCGTTGGTAAAGTTTGCCCAAAAGGGTTTCAATTACTTGAACAAGGTCAAAAGCTTTTCTTTCCTTAGCCATTTGAGAATGAAAAACTACCTGAAGCAAAACATCACCAAGCTCTTCCTTTAAAGAATTGTCATCCTGGTCAGCAATAGCTTGACAGACCTCATAAGCTTCTTCAACCAAATTTTCAGCAATAGTTGAATGAGTTTGTTCTCTGTCCCAGGGGCAACCTTCAGGACTTCGCAAAATTTCCATTGTTTTGGTTAAGCGCAGAAAAGCTTCGCTAAGTTTTATATCTCCTGATAAATCTGGACCTTTGTTCTTTTCTTCAACTTTTTTACCAATTCTTCCCATGCCTGCTCCTTGTGGCGCTGATAAAGGAGGTTGTTAATGTAAGTTTTGACTTCAGAGAAAGTTTTGATGCCCTTCTCTTTTTTACTTATTAACTTAACCAGGCACCATTTATTGTCAACTTTAAAAGGCAAGGTTGTTTGACCAGGTTTAAGTTTGACTATCTTTTTTACAACTGCCCCCGGTAGTTCAGACTCTTTTTTCCAGCCGGTATCAAAGTCAGGAAAACCCTGGAAAGGTTGGAGGTTAAATTCTAAAGTAATTTTATAAGCGTCAACTTTCTTCTTTACTTTCTTCTCAATTTTCTGAGCATCTTTCTTTGAAGCAATCCCAGCCAGAAAAATTCGATAAAGAGGTTCTACTGAAAAATCTTTTTTGTGTTCTTGATAGTAATCTTTCATTTCCTTTTCCGAAACTGGTTTTATTTCTTTTTCTACCACTTTCAACGCTTTACGAAATAAAATGTTGCGAAAGACTGCGTAACGAAAACTTCTTTCAGTGAAACCAAAATCCTTTAAAGTTTTTGCAAATCTTTTTCCGTAAAAACTTTTGTATCTTCTAACTTCAGCGTCAACTTCCTCTTTCTTTACTTCCAAGCCCAGATAGTCTAAGTTGTTTTCAATCAGAGCTCCAACAATTAATCCTTCAAATACTTTTTTCCTAACTTCTTCCTCAAAACCTTTTCGCTCAAAAAAGGCAGCATGCTCTGCTTTTAAGCGGTTAACAATTGCCTCGACCTCAGAAGCTTTTATCTCAATTTTTCCTACTTTAGCCAGCCGCTCGTCTTTCTCGCACCCAGTCAGCAAAGAAAGCAAGCTGGATAAAATCAGAAAAAAAAGGATAACTTTTAAATTCTTAACCAACCTTTATCACTGCCTGCATTATATCATTTAAAAAAGACTTTAAATAAATAGTTTTCTCCTCAACCGAGGAAATAGGACAATCTAAAATCAGATTGTTAAAACTTTTCCGGTAAGTATAGCGAGAAGGCACAGCTTTAGCCAGTCTATCTACTTCTGATGTTTTAAAAGCTATCTTCTCTTTTCTCACCTTTATTTCCATAATCCCTAACCGCTGAGCTGCGAGTTTGATTTTTACCACTTCAAATAAATTCCACACCTCTTGAGGAATTGAGCCAAAGCGGTCGAGGAGTTCTTCTTTAAGCTCATCAAGCTGAGCTTCCTTTTTAATTTCAGCCAGTCTGTGATACACCTCCAACCTCAATCTTTCGTCTGGCAAATAGCTTTCAGGAATGTAAGCCGAAAGGCCTAAGTCCAAAATAACAACTGGTGGCTTTGGAGCTTCTCCTTTTAACTCCCTAATAGCTTCTTCAATTAGTTGAGTGTAAAGGTCAAAGCCAACTGTTTTTATATGACCATGCTGTTCAGGGCCAAAAAGGTTGCCGGCTCCTCTTATCTGCAAATCCTTTATTGCCAATTTTAGCCCCGAACCTAAATCAGAAAGCTCAGCAACCGCTTTTAGCCTTTCCCAACCAGCCGGCGTAAGTAAAGACGGATTATAAAGAAAATATGCATAGGCCTGGCGATCTGAACGCCCAACCCGCCCCCTCAACTGGTAAATTTGGGCCAGTCCCAGGCGTTCTGAATCGCCAACTATTAAAGTATTAGCCCGTGGGAAATCAAGCCCAGCTTCAATTATAGTAGTGCAAACCATAATATCATAATCACCCCGGCTAAAACCCAACATCGCCAGCTCAAGGTCCTCTTGATTGAGTTCACCGTGGACAATAGTAAAACGTGCCTCAGGAAAAATTTCCTTAAGATTTTGGGTAATTTTTTCCAGCTCTTCTATCCTGTTAAAAAGATAAAAAACCTGTCCATTGCGGTTTAGCTCACGCTGAATTGCCAATTTAACCAAATTCAAATCGTAGGGCTCAACAAAAGTCGCTACAGGTAAACGGCGGGCAGGCGGAGTTTCAATTAAACTAACTTCTCGAGCACCCGAAAGAGCCATCTGTAAGGTTCGAGGAATTGGAGTAGCACTTAATGAAAGAACATCGACCTGAGGATACTTATCTTTAATTTTTTCTTTTTGCCCAACTCCAAAACGGTGCTCCTCATCTATGATTAAAAGGCCTAACTTTCGAGGTTTAACATCGGAAGAAAGCAATCGGTGCGTTCCAATCAAGATATCGACTTTACCAAACGAAAAATCTTTTAAAATTTTTTCTTGTTCCTTTTTGCTTAACAAACGCGAAACAGCTTCCACTCTTAAAGGAAAGTTGTTTAATCTTTCTTTAAATGTCTGCTTATGTTGTTCAGCCAGAACGGTTGTCGGAACCAGCACCATCACTTGAAAACCATCCATTACCGCTTTAAAGGAAGCCCTGATAGCCACTTCTGTCTTTCCAAACCCAACATCGCCAAAAACAAGGCGATCCATTACTTGCGGTGACTCCATCTCTCTTTTAATCTCTTCAATCGCCCGCTTCTGGTCTTCGGTTTCTTCAAATGGAAAACTCTCTTCGAGCTCTACTTGCCAGGGCGTATCAGGAGAAAAACTATATCCGGGTAAAATTTTTCGTTTAGCATAAAGTCTAACCAGATTGATCGCCAGTTTTCGAGCAGCCTTTCGAGCTCTTTCCTTTTTTTTCTGCCAGTCCCGTGAGCCTAGAGACGAAAGCTTAACTTCAGTTTCTTCCCCACCATAATAACAAGTCAGCTCGGTAAAGTTTTCTGGTCTAATCTTTAACTTTCCATCTGCATATTCTAAAACAAGATAATCACGATAAGTGCCATCAAGAAAAACCTTTTCCATTCCCAAATACTTCCCAATCCCATAACGGGAATGAACTACCAGGTCGCCAGGTTTTATATCAAAAGAAGAGAAAAATGGCTGCTCATAAGCAACTTTTTCTGTTTTATAGGGAAAAGAAAAAAGTTCGCTTATAGAAACACAGATAATATTGTTTCCCCTAAAACCAAAGCTATGAGCTAAATTGAATGGGAGAAAAAACAATCCCCCACTTTCTCTGAATTCTGAGGATAAAGTTAGATCGTTTTCCCTAAGTTCTTTAATAAGTCGGGAACGATATTCTTCTTTGCCCGCTAAAACCACTTTGTAACCTTTTTTTAACCAATTATTTATCTCATTTAACCGTTCTGAAACCTGAAAAGGCAATCTTAAAGGAAAAGTTATTTTTTCTTTTTTTAGCAAGGAAACAGAAAAATAATTTTGCCTTTTCAATAACTCTTTTGGTTTTACAAATGGCAAGTTTTTAGTTAGAAAAGGCAAATTTCTTTTTCTAATTGCTCTTCCCCAGGATTCAATTAACCAATCCACCTGCGCATTGCCTTTCTTAATAAAAAACTCCTCTTCAACTAGAATGAAAAGGGATTTTTTCGAAGGGAAAATATTTCCAAGGTTCTTAAGTTTAAAAAGATAAGGCCAGTAAACACCCCAACCAGGAAAAGTCTCTCTTTGTAAAAGTCGTTGTCTTTCTTCCTCGGGAAGCGGAGCTGAAAGTTTCTTTAATCTTTCAATTTCAGCCTTGCCCAAAACCGCCTCCTTATGAGAAGAAATGACAACTTCCTTAAGATTTTCAGCTGAGCGCTGATTGAAAAGAAAAAAAGTTTTGATTGACTCCAGAGTTTCTCCCAAAAAATCAAGGCGAACAGGTTTAAAGCCAACTGGATAAAGGTCTATTAAACTCCCACGAACTGCATATTCTCCCTCTCTTTCCACCAGATAGTTTCGCTCGTATCCAAATTTCTGCAAGGTTTCAATTAGCTCATCGCGGTTATAAGAAAAGCCCACTTTCAATTCCAAAGGTGAGGAAAAGTTCCAGGGAAAAGCCAACAAAGATTGATTAAAGCTGGTAAAAACTATAAAGGGAGAGCGAGCTCTGGCTAAATTTTTGAGCTTAGAGTAGGGTTCAATCTCACCCTTTTCTGACCTCCCCTCTTCCCAGGGCAGGACAGGTCTTTCTTTCAAAAAAAGTGAGCTCTCAGGCTGGTCAAATTCATAATAAAGTCTCTCAGCTAAATTATCTTCCGGAAGAATAACAAAGATTGTTTTTTTCTCCTGTTCGAAAAGATAACTCAAAAAAAGCGCTAAGCTGGCTTCAGTTAAGGAAACTACTTTTTGGTTTATATTTAGGTTTTTAATTCCCCGCTCAAAAGAATCGAAAAGCAAAGACTTCAAATCAGTCCCCATTTTCCCAACCTATAAGAATGATCAAATCTTTAAGTCTTCGGATTTTATTAAGCCTTCAATCAAATTTAAGCCAATTTCAAATGCTTCTGATAGGTATCGCTTCTCGCTTTTTTTAAAAGGCGAGAGAACATATTCAGCTTCACTTCCCCGCTTTTTTGGACGTCCAATCCCGATTCTTAAGCGAGGAAAGTCGCTGGTTTGAAGCTCCCTAATAATCGATTCCAACCCATGGTGACCAGCGCCTCCGCCTCTCATCCGCAAGCGAACTTCCCCAAAAGAAAGGTCTAAATCATCAACAACCACTAGAAGATTGCTTAATGGAAGCGCCAAATCTTTCACCCATTTTTTAACCGCCACTCCACTTCGGTTCATAAAAGTCAATGGCTTAACTAAATAAACTTCTTTCTCTGGCGAAAAAGCATAAACTGAAGTGAACTTTTTCTTTTTAAACTCCAATTGCCAGTTCAAAGCCAACTGGTCAAGAATCATAAAACCAACATTGTGCCGAGTTTCTGCGTACTCGGGCCCGGGATTTCCCAGCCCTACCACCAGCCACATTATTCAGCAGACTCTTCAGTAGGAGGAGCTCCCGCGGCTGGTTTTTCTTCCTTGACAACTTCTTCTTCAACAACCTCTTCGGCTGCCTCTTTATAGATAGTCGGCGGGAGAATGGTCAAAATAACTTCTTCGGGGTCTTCTAATATAGTTACTCCTGGAGGCGGGATCAAATCAGACACCTTACAACTGTCGCCAATTTCAAACGAAGATATATCAACTTCAAATTTTTCCGGCAAATCTTTGGGCAAAGCTTCAATCTCAATCTGGTTTATGCCGTGCTGAAGCACTCCTCCCATTTTTAAACCAGGCGAGACTTCTTCCCCGCTTGTTACTACGGGAACAAAAGTGGTAACTTTCTCATCCAAGCGAATCTTTTGAAAATCAATATGGAGAAAGCTATCTTTTACTGGATCTAAAGTTACCTCTTTAATTAAAGCTGTTAGCTCTTTGTCTTCAAGTTTTAGTTTGACCACAATCCCAGCCCGGCCTGAATGATGGGTAAGGTGGATAAAATCTTTCAAAGGAACACCAACCGGTTGAGGTACAATGTCGTGTCCGTAAATAATCCCAGGTATATAACCTTTACGCCGCCAGGCTCGAGCACCAGATTTACCCGTCTTGTCTCTGGCGACAACTTGAAGCTCGGCAAATTTCATTAATAAAACCTCCTTATTTCTTGGAAACTAAAACAGTAATTATCTCTTTTTTTTAAGATAAATTCAAGGGATTGAGCTTAAATTCAACGCTAAAATTCCGATTGGTTTTGATGTCAGCATAAAAGTATTAAAAACATTAAAACAAGACTGGGCTTTGCTACTTTCAAACTTGTCTTGTCTCCTCGTTACAAATTTCACAATAATCAAGTAATTAAATGCTGCAAAAACTTTAAGAATTCAATAAACAAGCAGAAATTACCACTTCAAACCTGTTCTTTTTTGAATCCCCCTTAGTCCCCCTTATTCTAAGGGGGAAACACAGTTGAATATTTAAAAGGGGAGAAAAGCTCCTCCCTTTTTTAAAGGGAGGTTGGGAGAGATTGGAGGTTGAGAGGGATTTTTTGTCATTGCGAGTGAGCCGTAAGGCGAGTGTAATAATACCAAAGATTGCCAAGGAGTCTCACAACGAGTTAAAAAGTGGCTGGTTAAATAATCCCTGAAACTCTAATACTCTAAACCTTTAAAAAGCTCACTCACTGAAGAGTCTTCATGAACATTAGAAATCGCCTGGGCTAACAAACGGGCAACTGAGAGAACTTTTATCTTTGGGCTCTTAACTTTTACTGGCACAGTATCGGTAACAACCACTTCTTTAATTGGAGCTTCCTCAATCAAGTCTTGTGCCCGACCCGAAAAAAGGCCATGGGTTGCGCAGATATAAACTTCTTTTACTCCTTTTTCAATTAAGGCTTTAGCTCCACTTACCACTGTTCCGGCAGTGTCAATCATATCATCTACTACAACTGCGGTTTTGCCTTCAACTTCACCTACCACATGAGTTATCTCAGCTAAATTATGAGCTGGTCGGGTTTTATGTAAAATCACCAAAGGAGCTCCTAAAACATCACCAAATTTTTTGACTGTTTTCACCCTCCCAACATCAGGAGCAACTGCCACTAAATCAGCAAGTTTTTTCTCTCGAAAATAATCCGCTAGAATTGGCAAAGCAGTTAAGTGATCCACCGGTAGGTCAAAAAAACCCTGTATCTGACCAGCATGGAGGTCCATTGTTATTACCCGGTTGACGCCAGCCGTAACTAAAAGATTGGCTACCAGTTTAGCCGTAATTGGTTCGCGAGCGGCTGTTTTTTTATCCTGGCGAGCATAACCAAAGTGAGGAATAACCGCAGTTATTCTTTCAGCGGAAGCTCGCCGTAAAGCATCAACCATTATTAAAAGTTCCATAAGGCTCCGGTTGACTGGCTGAAAGATAGTTTGAATTACAAAAACATCAGCACCCCGAACACTTTCTAAAAACCGAACATAAATTTCCCCATTGGCAAAGGTTCCAAGTTCAACCTTTCCGCTCTCACAGCCAAGTTGATTTACTATCTCTTTGCCTAATTCAGGATGAGCTGATCCGCTAAAAACCTTAATAGTTAGTCGGGGTATGTGTAACTCCATTTCCTTTTTCAATCAATTTCCTCCTTTCTTTAAACTCTTTTTCTTTTTCTTCTCAGCCCAGCCTTTAATTATTTTTTGTTCGCTCCGTTCAATTGCTAATGAGCCAGATGGAACATCGCGATTTAAAACTGAACCAGCACCAGTAACCGCCCCTTTCCCAATTTTTATTGGGGCAACCAGCATGGTATCGCTTCCAATAAAAGCTTCATCTTCAATAATGGTTGGGTGTTTTCTTTTCCCATCATAATTGCAGGTAATCGTGCCAGCTCCAATGTTTACCTTCTGTCCCACTATGGCATCGCCAAGGTAACTTAAGTGCGGAACTTTGCTTTCCTTTCCAATTTTACTCTTTTTAATCTCAACAAAAGTGCCCACCCGAGCTTTCTTCTCAATGTGAGCTCCTCCTCGCAATCGAGCAAAAGGACCAACTTGTGCCTGATCCTCGATAACAGCATCTTCTCCCCAGCTATAACAGATAACAACTTTTTTGCCTATCTGGCAGTCTTTTAAATCAACCGAAGGACCGATAATCGAACCCTCACCAACCTCAGTTTTTCCTTTTAGAAAACTCAAAGGATAAATGGTTACATCTCGAGCAAGCTTGACGTCAGGCCCAATGTAAGTCAAATCAGGGCTGACAATGGTTACTCCCTCACTCAGCCAGAAATAATTTATTCTTTCTTGAACCACTTTTTGAGCCTCAATCAAGTCACGACGGGAGTTAACATTAATTGTTTCCCGCCAATCTTCAGCAGCTACTCTCCCGACTTTATAACCATCGGCAACTAAAAGTCTTATTAAATCAGTTAAGTAATACTCTCTCGCCTGATTTGCCCTCTTAATTTTTTTCAGATAATCAAAAAGGGCTCTCTTCCGAAAAACATAAAACCCCGTGTTGACTTCATCTATCTTCTTTTCTTCTAGCGAAGCGTCTTTTTCCTCCACAATTTTTACCACTTTTTCCCCCCGCTTAACTACTCTTCCATAGCCAGTCGGGTCGGGCGGGGAAGCTGTCAACATAGTGGCTTCATTTCCCTGCTCCAAATGAGCCCTAACTAGAAAAGTCAGGGTTTCAGTTGTAATAAGAGGCGTATCCCCATTTACCACCATCACTTCTCCTTCAAAGCTCTCGAGTTCAGATAAACAACTTCTAACTGCGTCTCCTGTCCCTAAAGGTTCTGGCTGAACAATAACTTTAACTGTTTCTGGCAAGACTCTTCTTAACTCTTCTGATTTTTTGCCCGCTACTACCAGGATTAGGTCAGGTTGAAGAACAGAAACAGCCCTGATTACATAATTAATTTGAGGCTCTCCTAAAATAGGATGCAAAATCTTAGGAAGAGCTGACTTCATTCTCTTGCCTTTGCCAGCAGCTAAAACAATAACGGCTAAATTAGACTTCATTTTCCACTCTAAAAGAAAAATGCCACCAAGATATTAAACCTTAAGCGCAGCGAGTTCAATAGGAGGAGTCTGAAAAGTTATTCAGTCAAAACCTTAAAGCCAAACTTCCTTTCCCGCTTCTTCAATCAATATTTCAAAAGATATATCGAGGCTTTGAATTTCGTTTTCGATTAGCTTCTTAACTTCTTCTTTGTACGGGTATAAAGGGGAAGGGTACTGAAGAATAATTTTTACCCTATTTTCCTCAACAAAAATTTCTTTTATCAGACCAGCCTGGATAAAAGACAAACCGCTTAAAGGTTCAGTCAGGTGATTTAATACTCCCTCTACATCTTCCTTGCTAATCATTCTATATTTATTAACGAAAAGGTGTAAAAAAATGGAATTACTTTAAACCTCCGCACTCACAACTAATAAATAGGAGAAAAACGCAGGAGAAATCCAACTTATAAGTAAAAATAAATTTAAAAGTGGAAAATTGAAAAAGACTTGTCAGCTTAGCTGATTACCCACAAGTACTGGCTGGGGCGGGAGGACTCGAACCTCCGATTACGGGATCCAAAGTCCCGCGCCTTACCAGCTTGGCCACGCCCCAATCGACTTAAACTAAAACTTCAATTAAAACAAAACTTAAATTTTACTATATCAAGTCTAGCTAAGCAAAAGACTAACCGCTCTTCTTGTTTTCATACTCAGCCAGAACTGCTTCTTGTATTTTTTTCCTTATTTCCGTTTTGATCGGATGAGCAACATCTTTGTAGTTGCCGTCTGGTAGTTTCCGGCTGGGCATGGCTACAAAAAATCCTTTGTCGCCTTCAACCAGCCGAATGTCATTAACCACAAACTCATCGTCAAAAGTCACCGAAGCAATTGCCCGAACCTTGTTCATGTTTTCCACCAAGCGCAAATTTACTTTAGTAATTTCCATAAACTCCTCCTTAAGTTAAGCTTGAGACCAGGCAATAGCGGAAATTTCAATCCGGGCTTTTAAAGGCAAGGCTGAAACTTCCACACATTCCCGCGCTGGATAGACCTTCTCAAAAATCTCCTCGCAAATTTGATTAAAGCGGGGAAAAAGAGAAAGGTCAGTCAGAAAAACAGTCAACTTAATTATTTTTTTTAAGTCCGAGTCACCTCCTTTCAAAATTGCCTCCAAATTTTTAAAAGCCTGCCTCACCTCCTCTTCAAACTCTTTCCTCAGCTCTCCGCTCAAGGGGTCAACCCCTAATTGACCGGAAGTAAAAACTAAATTACCAGTTTTAATGCCCTGAGAATAAGCACCTAATGGTTCTGGTGCTTCCTCGGTAAAAATTTTAATCATCAGCCCCCCTTTTTAAAAATTTTTTTACTAGGTTCAGGTCTTCCACTTTATCCACGTCCAAACCAATTTCAGCATAGGGAGTAAAAACTGCTTTCAAATTATAACCGGTTAGATAAGAAAGCCTTTCTTCGGCCTCTTTAACCATTAAAGAGCGAATTAAAAACTTAAAGACTGTGCTAAAGCCTAAAATTTGAGCGAGCTGGAAAGGTTTTTTTCGAGCATCTAATATTTTCTCCCCTAAATCCCAGTTGTCAATTAAAACTTGAGGGCGAAGTAAAATAACATTGCCTCCCGTAAGGCAACCCTCCTTAAGTCTTCCGTAGGTCCGCCGGGTTCCAGGAAACTTTTTTTCCATTGTTTCCTGCGAAAGTACTGGGTAGTAACCGTCAGCCGGGAAGTAAAAACTTCTTTTCAAAAAGTCTATTAGCGACTCAGAAGTTAAAAGTGGAAGGTCGCCCGAGATCAAAAGCAACCATTCAGCTTTTGGGAAAAACTCTACTCCTTCCTTGAGTTTTTCCAGCAAACTGCTGTCAGAAAACTTGACTTTCACCCCTGAAAGTTTCTTTTTTAATTTAGCATAAGGCAAAAGGACAACTATTTCGCCTATTTCGGGAGTAGACTTTAAAGCATCCAGAGTCCACTCGATAAGCCAGCGACCTTTTAAAGAAATCAAAGATTTCGGTTGCTCGCCTTCTTTTAAACTTCCCCCGCCTAAAACCACTACCGGGATTGACATCTCAAACTCCCATCCTGGTCTGAGCTCTCAAAAAAAGTCTCAATGACCTTTCCTGGGAAACTTTGCCAGACCTCTTTTAATTTTTTTAGCTTTTCAGTTTCCCGCGACAGAGCGAAGACTGCCGAACCACTTCCGCTTAAACCTGCAAACTCAACCCTAACTTCCTTTGCTGATTCCCTGACTTCTTTTAAAATCGGAAAGCGTTCAAAAACCACCTTTTCAAAATCATTTTCTCCCCACTTAATTTGATTGTAATCAAGTCTTGACAGGTTTGCAGTTTGTCGATTTGAATTTAAATAATCATCCCACCACTGGTAAGCTAAGCGAGTAGGAATTGAAAAGTCAGGAATAAAAAGCAAAACCGGCCAGACTGGCAAATCGGAAATTTTTTGAATAACTTCTCCTCGCCCGCTTACCAGACAAGTCCCCCCGATTAAAAAGAAGGGAACATCGGAACCAATTGAAAGAGAAAGCTCCTTTAGCTCCGCTTGGCTTAGCCCTAAACCGAAAAAATTATTTAAGCCTTTCAAAATCGCAGCCGCATCAGAACTAGCTCCCCCCAAACCACTACCTGGAGGGATGTTTTTAGTAAGCTTGATTTTGAGCGGAGGGAACTTTGCCTTCTCCCGCAGTTTTTTTAGAGCCTTAAAAGCCAGATTTTCTTCCTGAGGAAACGGTAAATCAGATTTTAACTGGTCGAAAGTAGAAACAGTTATTTCAAGCTCATCAGCTAAGGAAACAGTCTGAAAAAGACTGAAAATATCGTGAAAACCATCCGGTCTCCGCGGGCCAATTTTTAAAAACAAATTAAGCTTCGCAGGTGATAAAAGGTTAAATCTCACCGGGAAATTCGAGTTTTCATTTTCTCGTTTACTATTAATTTAACCAGGGGAAGAGGCTTTCTCCATCGCCAGGCGAAGAAAGCTCAACGGTCTTGGTTAAGACATCCACATAGGTATAGGAAATTCGGCGAACAGTATCACCTTCAACAACTTTGATCACAAAAAGGTTAGGATAGACTTCTTCAAGCACTCCAATTCTTTCCAAGACCCGACAGCGCCCCAAATTTGTTCGGAATTTCATTTCGCTTCCCAAGCGAGAGGAAAGGTTATCCCGAATTTTGTCTAAAGCTTCAAGCTGCGTTCTACGGTCAGCCATTCAACCTCTCTCTGTGTTTCTATTAAATAACAAATATAACAAATTTTCCTTTAAAAATCAAGCCTTATTTATTTTAAATGAGCAAAAAGTTAAACAACGACTAATAAAATTGGCTTCCTAGCTCTCATTTATAGTTTTCAAAAACAGAATTTAAAGAAGCAGTTTGAAAATCCCCTTTTTAAACTCACTCAGCTGCTTTCTTTAAAAGAGAGGAAACTTCCTGCTCCGCCGAAAAGAAAAATAATTTTTCGCTCTTTCCTTTTATTAACAGATTTTCCAATAAAAAGATAGCTGAAGAAAATTAAGAAAATCTGAACAATGAGGGACAAAAATATCAGCAAAACCCATTTTGGTTGGTTTAGCCAAGTCTTTTCGCTTGACAGTTTGTAACTATTAATACTATACTACCCTCACACAAAGGAGGTAAAAAATGAAAAGAAAATCTTGGTTTTTTTCTCTGTTTGTTTTTACGATTTTCACTTTAACCCACTTTTTAATTGGCTGCAGTCAGCCAAAAACCCAGGTTTTTATTGTCAGTAAAGAGTTGGTCCCTAATGGAACTAATATGGCAATGGTAAAGGGTAAGATAAAAAATGAAGGAAGCGCTGACGCTTCTGTCTTAGTTAAAGTTAAACTTCTTGATGATTCTGGAAATGTTCTTGAAGAGCCTTTTGAGATGGTGAAGATTAAAAAAGGCGAAACAGCTGATTTTGAAGTAAAAAGTTCAATTAATTACTATAAAGTAAAAAAGTTTGAAGTAACGACTGAATAAGGCAGGCAATAGACTACCTATCAAGCATTTATCAGCTCTTTTTCTCTATCCTTTGTGTTAAAATTTTTTATTATGCTTTTAGGTTTGCTGTTTCAAGCAAAGCAAGGTGGCTTTTCCGAGTTTTTCTCAATCCTACAGGAAGTCTGGAAAAGAGCGGTTGAGGTATTCCAGAACCCCCGCTCTTCTCCGAAAGAAGCGGCTCTTCTTTTAAGTATTTTAGTGGTTTTTACTTTAATTGTCGCTTTTTCGGCCTTGCTCTTTTATTTTCTAACCGAAGAAAAGATACGAGAGGAAAAAGGGAAAGAGAAGGAAGAAGAGGAAAAAGAAAAAGCTTTTCAAAAAAGAGAAAGCTGGCTTACATCTCTGGCTGTCCTTTTTCTTTTATTGGTCCTGGTTTTTTCGCTTTCTTCTTCACCTTTATTTTGTTCCAGTTGCCACAATATCAAGCCTTATTATCTTTCCTGGAAAGCCTCAAGTCATTCTAAAGTTAGTTGTCTTTCTTGCCATCAAAGTCCAGGGATTGATGGATGGGTAGAAACCCGCCTTGAAGGGCTGGAAAATCTCCGGCTTTATATTTTTAAACAAAAGAAAACTTACAAAAAAAGAGTTTCTGACATAGCCTGTCTTGATTGTCATCAGGAAATCAAGACAAGAGTAGTGGGAAAGAAAATTAGAATGAGCCACAAGGAAATAATTACTGGTAGGCACTGCTCTGAATGCCACCCAAATCGAGGACACAAAGAAGAAAAGCCGGTTGCCATAATGGAGCTCTGTTTCCCTTGCCACTTGAAAAAAGGTAAAAAACTTAACTGCTCGAGCTGCCATCGGGTTGATATTGCTTATGACCCTGACGCTAATCTCTCAAACTATCGTCTCTCGCATCTGACAAAAAGGCCAAACTGCAAATATTGCCATCAGCCAGCAACCTTGCACAAATGCAACTATTGTCATCAGACAGAAATGCCTCACCCCCAAGGCTGGCGGGAAGGGAGGCACGCTCGGGAAGCCTTTGTTAACAAGAAAAACTGCTACCGCTGCCACCCAAAGCCTGGTTTTTGCGGTGGTTGCCATTTAGGTTTAGGGGGCAAGGGGGAATGGCCGCACGGCCCGAATTTTATTCAGACTCATAAAACAGGTCGGCGCGAACTTTGTTTTCGCTGCCATGGTCGGGGCCTTTGCGATTTGTGCCATCCAAAAGGAAAATATCGGTAATAATCTCCCCTTTTAATCCCCCTTAATCCCCCTTATAAA
>CAYRQL010000008.1:0-65001 GCA_964426525.1 uncultured Actinomycetota bacterium
CAAGTGGAACCACCTTCACCCCTAAACGCTTCTGGCTTTCCACAACTGGAGGCTTTAACTTTAACTGCGCCCAGATAGCTCCTTAGCGAAAACGACGCTCAAAAGCGATTGTTGGCAATTTTATTTCTTTGCTTTAAAATGTTTTTAACCGCCTGGACTCAATGAATTGAGCCGGGACGGAAGATAAAATGTTAAAAGCAACTCAAGTCTTCCCCCAGGCGGAAGGCTTTTTAATTATGGGCTAAAAAAAAGACAAAAAAGGGGGATAAATGAACACGACCGTTGCGACTTTGAGAGAGAAGAAGCAAAAAAATGAAAAAATCACTATGCTTACAGCCTACGATTATTTAATGGCAAAGATTATTGATGAAGCGGGAATTGACTTGATTTTGGTAGGCGACTCTCTGGGAATGGTTGTTTTAGGCTATGAAACCACTCTTCCAGTAACAATTGAAGATGTTTTGTATCATACTAAGGCAGTTGCTAGAGGGGTAAAAAGTGCTATGGTTGTTGCTGATATGCCTTTTCTGACTTATCAGGCTGATAAAGTTGAGGCTTTAAGAAATGCTGGCCGTTTTCTTCAGGAAGGGGGGGCTCAAGCTGTAAAAATTGAAGGCGGGGAGCTGATGGCTGAGACAGTCGATTTTTTAACAAAAAGAGGTGTTCCAGTAATGGGACACATAGGACTCACCCCTCAATCAGTTAATCAGCTTGGAGGTTTTAAAGTTCAAGGTAAAGATATTAAACAAGCACGCCAGTTAATTAAAGATGCTCAAATTTTAGAAGAAGCCGGGGTTTTTTCTATTGTTTTAGAGTGCGTTCCTTACCCTTTAGCAAAAATGATAACTGAGAAAGTTTCGGTGCCGACTATTGGGATTGGAGCGGGTCCTTATTGCGACGGGCAGGTTCTGGTGATTCAGGATTTGTTAGGTTATTTTGAAGCCGCAGCGAAGTTTGTCAAGAAATACACTGAACTTGGCAAAGAAATTAAACGGGCAGTGGTGGAATACATTGAAGAAGTGCAGAACGGAAAGTTTCCGACACTGGAAAACTCCTATTCTTTAAGTCCTTCAGTTCTCGAGGAGCTGAAAAAAGGTTGAAAGTAATTAGAAGGATTTCAGATGTCCGTTCTTGCCTTAATAAAGAAAGGAAGGGAGGCAAGACCATTGGCTTTGTGCCAACTATGGGTTTTTTTCACCAGGGACATCTATCTTTGATGAAGTTAGCCAGAAAAGAAAATAATGTGGTAGTAGTTAGCTCATTTGTTAATCCAACCCAGTTTGGTCCGGGTGAAGATTACCAGATTTATCCGCGGGATGAAAAAAGCGATTGTCAAAAAGCTGAAGAAGTCGGCGTTGATTATTTTTTCGCTCCGGAAGTTCAAGAAATGTATCCTGAAACTAATTTAAGCTGGGTAGAGGTGGAAAATCTAAGTGAACCACTTTGCGGTCGTTTCCGACCCGGGCATTTTCGAGGTGTAGCCACAGTGGTAGCTAAGCTTTTCAATATTGTTCAACCTGATACTGCTTATTTTGGCGAAAAAGATTATCAGCAGCTTTTAGTGATAAAAAAAATGGTTAAAGATTTAAACTTTTCCATCAAAATAATTGGCTGTCCGACAGTTAGAGAAGAAGATGGTTTGGCTATGAGTTCACGCAATTCTTATCTAACTTTAGAGGAACGGAAAGCAGCAAGTTTAATTCCTCAATCTCTGAGAAAGACAATTCAGGCGTTTGAAGACGGCGAAAGAGACGCTAAAAAACTTATAGATTTAGCTAAAAAACATTTAGTTTCGCCTTTGTTGAGTTTGGAGTATATTGAAGTTCGGGACCCTGAAACTTTAGAAGAGCTTCCAAGGGTAGAAAAAGAAGCTTTGTTTCAATTAGCGATTAAAGTTGGAAAGGCACGCCTTATTGACCATATAATACTAGGAAGGAACGAAACCTATTTTTAGTTTATTTAAAAAAATCGGCGGTTTTGAAAAATTTAATCTAAAAGGGAGGAAAAATTGTTAATAGAGGTTTTAAAAAGCAAGCTTCATCGCTTAAAAGTTACATCGGCTGATATCCATTATCAGGGAAGTATTACCATTGACGAAGAACTTTTAAAAGTTGCCAAGATTTCTCCTTTCGAAAAAGTTCAAGTGGTTGATGTGACTAATGGGGCTCGATTGGAAACTTATGTAATAAAGGGTAAAGCGGGGAGCGGAATGGTGGTCATCAACGGAGCGGCAGCTCGGCTTGTTCATCCTGGCGATATAATTATTGTTCTTTCTTATGCATTTTTAGACCAAGATGAAGCAAAAAAGCATCAACCATTGACGGTTTTTGTTGACGAAAAAAATCATCTTCTGGAAGTAAAAGTTTACCAACCAGAGTTTGACAGCTGTTAGCGGACTCTAAATATCTTTTGCTTTATCTTTCTAACTTGTCACGTTGCTTTCTTTGATGGAAAATAAGAAATCAATTTGAAGGGGAAGTATGTTTTCTCGTTATTTAATTGGTTTTTCAACTACCAAGTTGAAATCGAGTTATTATGATGTGGTAATAGTTGGCTCGGGAATTGCTGGCCTTTCAGCTGCTTTAGAAGTTGGCAAGAGCCAAAAAACTCTCTTAATAACCAAGGGAAACTTTACTGAAAGCTCTAGTTACGATGCCCAGGGCGGGGTTGCTGTTGCGTTGAGCCCAACCGACAGTTTTAAAAAGCATGCTGCCGATACTATTAAAGTTGGAGATGGTTTAAGTGATGAAAAAGTAGTAGAGATTGTTGCGAGAGAAGGAGTTGAAAAAATTAAGGAAATAATAAAAATGGGAGTTGATTTTGACCGTTTAGGTAGTGACTTCGATTATTCTCTTGAAGGAGGGCATACCCAACCTCGGATAATCCATAAAGCTGACCAGACAGGTAGAGCAATCATTGAGGGATTAAAAAAACAGGTTGAGTCTTTGAAGTTGCTGGAAGTAAGAGAAAAAACAATGTTGGTTGAGGTGTTGACTATCTCTAATAGGGCAGTCGGAGCGTTAGTTTTAACACCTGACGAAAGATTAGAAATTATTTGGGCAAAGGCAGTTGTTTTAGCTTCTGGTGGTGTAGGCGAAGTGTATCTTTACACTACAAACCCGGCTGTTGCTACCGGAGACGGTATTGCCGCTGCGTTTAGAGCGGGAGCTGAAATAGCCGATATGGAATTTATTCAATTTCATCCAACAGCTTTGAACCAAAAAGAACATCGACGATTGCTTCTAACTGAAGCTTTAAGGGGAGAAGGGGCTTTTTTGGTAAATCAACTTGGCGAAAGGATTATGGATGGAACTCACTACTTAAAGGAGCTCGCTCCGCGATTTGTAGTTGTCAGAAAAATGATGGAAGAGCTAAAGAAAGGCAATAAGCTGTTTCTTGACTGTCGGCATCTTCCCGCTCAAAAGCTTAAAACAAAATTTTCCTTCATCTGGCGAAATTTAAGTCAACTTGGTTTTAATATGACTAAGGATTTAATACCAATAAGCCCAGCAGCTCATTTTTGCTTAGGGGGAGTTAGAACTGATGCTTGGGGACGAACAAATATTGAAAGACTTTACGCTTGCGGTGAAGTTGCTGCAACTTATTTGCATGGCGCTAATCGATTGGCAAGTAATTCGCTTTTAGAAGGGTTGGTTTTTGGTTGGCGGATGGGAAAAACAATTAAAGAAAGTTTAGAAACTGATAAATCATCTTTTGCAGTTGAAGAGTTTAAAATCGGGCTTGAAGAAAAATCCCAAAAAATGAAAAATTTAGAACTATCAGAGCTTCGGGCTGAACTTGGAGAAGTGATGATGGAAAAAGCGGGACCGTTGCGAGAAGGAACTCAACTAAGTGAACTAATTGAGTTTCTGAATTCTCGAAAAGAAATATTTTGCTCTGAACTTATTTCCAGGGATTTTTTCGAATTGGCAAACTTGTGGACAATTGCCTGGTTAATTAGTCGGGCGGCTTTAGAAAGAAGAGAGTCACGGGGAGTTCACTTTCGAGAAGACTTTCCTGAAAAAAATGACCCTGACTTTCTTGGACATTTTGTTTGGAGGTTAAGCAAGGATGGCACTGAAGTGGAGTTTCATAGAAAAGGTTGTTAAAATGGCATTAGAGGAAGATTTAGGAGTTAGGGGAGACCTAACAACTACTGCCTTATTTACCGACGAAAGTTGGAAAGGTCAAGCAGCAATAATTGCCCGTCAGGAAGGAATTTTAGCTGGACAGGAGTTAGGAAAAGCGGTTTTCAAGGTTTTAGATGATAAGATAACGGTGGAGAACAAAGTAGAAAATGGTGAAGAGTTTCGGGTTGACCAACCAATTTTTTTAATTGAAGGAAGTTTGAAGACGATTCTTAAAGGGGAAAGAACAGCTCTTAATTTTCTATCTCATCTTTCTGGTATAGCAACCTTGACCAGGAAATGTGTCCGAGAAGTTGAACCATTTGGGGTTATTATCAGGGATACACGAAAGACTCATCCCGGCCTTCGGTTGTTGGAAAAAGAAGCGGTGAAGATTGGAGGAGGAGTTAACCACCGCTTGGGACTTTTTGATGGGGTGCTGATAAAAGATAATCATTTGAAGGCTTTTGGGACTCTAAGTGAAGCAGTTAACAGAATAAGGAAGACCTTACCAGGTTGGGAAATTGAAATAGAAGTAGAAAGTCTTGAGCAGCTAAAAACTCTTTTACCAGAGCTTCCTGATGTGATTTTGCTTGATAACTTTAAAGATGAAGAAATAGAAGAGGCAGTAAGAATGCTAAAAGACCGGGCAAAAATTGAAATATCAGGCGGAGTTAGTCTTGAACGTTTGAAAAAAATTGCTTCCCTTGGAGTTGATTATATTTCACTTTCCGCCATAACGATGTCTGCTCCGCCAATTGACTTCTCTCTGGAAGTGACAGAAGTTCAAAGAGGCAAAGACTAAAGTGCTGGATTTACTTTCGAGCCTTTTTCAAAGCTATGGTTATTTATTGGTTTTTTTAGTTTTATTTTTAGAAAATCTGATTCTTGTCGGGCTTTTTTTCCCCGGTGATGTTGTGCTTCTTTTGGCTTCTTTTTTAGCTCGAGAAAGTGGTTTAAGTCTTTATAAATTAATTGCGGTTGCTTCATCGGGTGCTTTTTTCGGTAATTTAGCTGGCTACTTATTAGGGAGATGGAAAGGCGAGTTAATTTTTACTTTTTTGCCCTTTTCTGAAGAAAGCCTTGAAAAGTCGAAAAAGTTTTTTGCCCAACACGGGAATAAAGCGGTTTTTCTAGCTCGTTTTGCGGCCGGGATTCGAACTTTTATGCCAACCCTGGCCGGAGCTCATCAACTTTCTTTTTTTTCCTTTGCTCTATATTCGCTGGCGGCTATCTTAATTTGGGTAAGTGCAATTTGTTCTCTTGGTTTTTATTTTGGTCAAAACCTTGACTTGATAATAAAATTGGTCAAGCGTTCTGGCTATGTGGGTCTTTTAATTTTTGTGATAGTTTTAGTTTTGGGAGGTTGGTGGCAAAATAAAAGACAGGATTCTCAAAAGCTTAAGAGAAAGCAATAGTTATGTTTCCGGAGTTGAGCTTGGCTTAAACTTGGGTATTTCCCGCGCAGCCTTACACAAGCATATTTCGCAGCTTAAAAAATTAGGTTACGAAATTGAAGCTGTTCCAAATCGAGGTTACTGTTTAAGAAAAGCTCCTGATGTGCTTTTTGATTTTGAGATTAAGTCCCTGCTTAATACAAAAATTTTTGGTTCTGAAGTTTATTACTTTCCAAAAATTACTTCGACCCAGGATTATTGCTGGAGTCTGGGGGAAAGCGGGCATTCAGAAGGAGCTCTGGTGGTTGCCGAAGTTCAAACCAAAGGTCGAGGAAGGTTAGGAAGGGAATGGGCATCGCCGGAAGGCGGGTTATGGTTTTCCCTTCTTCTTCGTCCAGAAAAAATTGGTTTTGAAAGTTTAGGACTTTTACCCCTGATAGCCGCGCTGGCAATGGTTAAAGTGGTCCAAAAAGAAACAGAAATGAAAACCGGCATAAAGTGGCCTAATGATTTGATAATAAGGGGAAAAAAGTTTGGCGGTGTTTTGACTGAAGTCCAAAGCGAGTTAGAAAGAGTTCACTTTGTTCAATTGGGTATTGGTTTGAATGTTAACAACAGGCCACCATCAGAAACAATTTATCCGGCTATCTCTCTTTGGGAAGCGACTGGAAAAAAGTTTAGAAGGGCTGAGATTCTGGTGAATTTTTTATTGTTGTTTGAAGAGTTTTACCTTTTGTACATAAAAGGAAAAGTAAGACAGCTCTTGAAAAAAGTTGAACAAAAACTAATGTTTAAAGGAGAGGAGGTAGTGTTGAGAACTCATCAGGAATTGAATAAAGTCCAGATTGTTGGAATAGATAGTTTTGGTCATTTGGTAGTCAAAAAAAGGGGCAAGACCTTGAGGCTGGCTAGCGGGGAAATTGAGCCACGGAATTTTTAGAACGATGACCTCCTCTTTTCATATTTACGAGCTGATGACTTTTTTTTGATTGCTACGAGCGAAGAGAAGCAATCCTGTTCTTTAAGGAAAGAGACAATCTCTGAGATTGCTTTGTCGCTTCTCTGCTTCCGCTTACGGCCGACAAGCGCAATGACATTTTTTAATCCCCCTTAGTCCCCCTTACAAACAAGGGGGAAAACATGAGAACTTATAAGTAAGGGGGAAAATTAAACTCCTCCCTTTTCTAAAGGGAGGTTGGGAGGGATTTTCAATCCCCCTTAATCCCTCTTATTCTAAGGGGGAAAACATGAGAACTTATAAGTAAGGGGGAAAATTAAACTCCTCCCTTTTCTAAAGGGAGGTTGGGAGGGATTTTCTTTTTGTCATTATGAGCAAGCCGTAAGGCGAGCGTGGCAATCTTTAAGATTGCTTTCTCTTCTCTGCGGCTGTCGCTCGCAATGACGCTTTCTTATGGCTGCGAAATGAAGAATATCCTAATGTGTTGACAGCATTTGCACTTTAAATTAAACTAATTTAAATTGTCAACCATTTAACTAAGGAGGTTTACAATTATGACTGCGAGAAGGATAGCTTATATTTCAGTTTTTGCCGCCTTGACCGCAGTTGGAGCTATGGTTTCCATACCACTTCCTTTTTCTTCAATTCCCTTCACTTTGCAAGTTCTTTTTGTTTTATTGTCTGGCCTGGTTTTAGGTCCGGTTGATGGAGCTCTTTCCCAGATAGTTTATCTCTTGATGGGGGCAGTTGGTTTGCCAGTATTTGCTGGTTTTTCCGGCGGTCTGGGAATAATATTAGGCAAGAGCGGCGGCTATTTAGTTGGTTTTGTTTTTGCTTCTTTTTTTGTAGGGTTGTTGGGAAAAACAACTAACTTTGTAAGGCTTTATTTAGTTTCCGTTTTAGGTCTTTTACTAATTTATCTTTTTGGGGCTCTCCAGTTAAGCCTGGTGATGGCTTTGGGATTTAAAAAAGCTGTAATTGTTGGAGTTTTACCTTTCATTCCCTTCGATTTAGTTAAAGCAGCTATGGCTGTTTTTGTCGCTCTCAGACTGAGAGGAACAGGCGTAATCAAGACCCAGAAATAGCTGGAAACTAAGTTTTAGTTTTTGTTTAACCTTATCGAATTTAACAACAAGCGTTGCTTCTTGATAAAGAAAAATGAAATAATAAAGTATGTTATTGGCAATTGACGTTGGCAATACTCAAACTACTCTTGGAATTTTTGACGGTGATAACCTCGCTCATACCTGGCGTTATTCAACCAATAAGGATGAAACTGGCGATGAACTGGCTGTAACCATCCAAGGACTACTTTCCCTGGCCAGTTTAAGTTTTTCTTTAATTGATGGGCTGGTGGTTTCCTCGGTGGTTCCTAATTGCACACAAGCCTTAATTGAGCTGGCGAAAAACCATCTAACATTTGAACCTTTAATAGTCAAACCAGGTGTCAAAACTGGGCTTTCTATTATTTATGAGAACCCTCTGGAAGTTGGGGCTGACCGCATTGCTAATGCAGTAGGAGCTAAAGAGCTTTTTGGAGCTCCGGCTATTGTTGTTGACTTTGGCACGGCAACTACTTTTGATGTTTTGTCGCCGGCTGGTGAGTATCTGGGTGGAGCAATTGCTCCTGGTGTTGAAGTTGCGGCTGAAGCTCTTTTTACCCGGGCTGCTCGTCTTTCGCAAATTGAACTGACCGCACCTCCAAAAGTGGTTGGACGCAACACCCAACATAGCTTGCAATCCGGTATTTTGCATGGTTTTGCTGCTTTGGTGGACGGCATGGTAAAAAAAATTCAGCAAGAAAACGGGTTTGAAAGTAAAGTTATTGGCACGGGTGGATTAGTATTTCTAATGAAGCCACTTTGCCAGACTATTCAGTGGGTAGAACCTGATTTGACCTTGTGGGGTTTAAAGTTTATTTGGTCGAAGAACGCCTAAAGTTAAATCGAGTTTCTGTTTTGTTCTTGTTGAGTTCTTTTTTTGAGTAAGCGGGAAAGCAGTTTTAGTCTAAAGATGCGATTATTCATCTTGACCAGGAAGTCATCTAAAAACTTACGGTTTTCGGTATTTGATGCTAAAAAATAAACTTCACCCTCATCAGTTTTTCTGCTGGTTAAAAAAGAAATTTTAGAGAGATATTTCAACTCTTTTTGAACTTCTTCGTCTTTCCTACCCAGTCGACGGGCAATTCCTTCAGAAGTATCAAAGGCACCAGGGTTGCGGGCGAAAAAAACTATAATATCCCAGGCTATAAAAGAAACGATATACTTGTTAAGGAGTTCATCCATTTTATTGTTGTTGAAAACCAACGCTAACCTTCCCCAATTAATGTTGTTTTATTATAGGAAAAGATTTCTGGAAATTCAAGCAATAAAAATCTGATTGTTTTTTAGCTTAACAAGTGGTTTAATTTGTATACAAGAGTGTGCACAAATGGAAATTATTAGAGTTGGCAACAAAGTTATAAGCAAGGAAAAAATTAATAACCTGATAGGCAAGATTCTTCAACTTCGTGCCAGCGGCTCAACTCAAGCTGATGTGGCCAATAGTTTGGGTGTTGAACGTTCTTTTATTTCTCATCTTGAAGGTTTAGGCGAAGTTCGTTCAGGGAAAAGAGTTGCTTTAGTTGGTTTTCCAGTTGCCAATAAAAAGGAAATCGAAGAACTAGCTCTAAAAAAAGGCATTGAGTTTGTCTATCTTTTAAGCCAGGAAGAGAGAAAATCTTTCGAGAGAAAGAAAACTTCAGCTGAAGTCTTTAACGAGTTGTTAGATGTGCTTTCCTACTTAGTCAACTTTGATGTTGTTATTTTTCTTGGTTCAGATAAAAGGATTGCTCAGTTTGAACAAATTTTAGGGCGAAGGATAATCGGCTACCAGCTTGGTAAATCTCCGATTCAGAAAAGTGTGGCTGTTGACTTAGATGTCCTTGAAGTTTTGTTTGAAAAGGCAGTTAAGACGAAAAGGTGGGAGGTGTGGCGTGAAAAAGGTCGTCAGCGTAAGCTTAGGCTCTTCAAAAAGAGATCATAAGGTTAAAGTTAAATTACTGGGGGAAGAGTTTGAAATTTCTCGAGTTGGGACCGATGGTAATTTCGAAAAGGCAATTGAGCTTTTAAAGAACTATGATGGCAAGGTAGCAGCAATTGGCCTTGGAGGTATCGACATCTATCTTTATGGAGCTAAACGCAGGTATGTTATTCGGGACTCTCTTAGACTATTGGAGGTGGTAGAAAAAACTCCAGTTGTTGACGGAAGCGGTTTGAAGAATACTCTCGAAAGAAAAACAATAGAGTATTTAATTGATAAGGGTTTTCAATTGCGAGGGAAGAAAGTCCTGATGGTAAGTGCAGTTGATCGTTTTGGAATGGCTGAAAGCCTTTTTCGAGCTGGTTGTGAAATTACCTACGGAGATTTAATTTTTGGACTAAATTTACCTTTCCCCATTCGCTCATTTCAAACTTTTCAGGTTTTAACCACCGTTCTTTTGCCTATTGTTACTAAAATGCCTTTTCAAGTTCTCTATCCGACCGGAGAAAAACAGGAAAAGGAACCTGACTCTCGCTATGCAAAGTATTATCAAGAAGCTGATATTATTGCCGGGGATTTTTTATTTATTCGGAAGTATATGCCTCCAGAGCTCAATGGCAAATGGATAATTACCAACACAGTAACAGCTAAAGATATTGAAGATTTGAGAGGACGGGGGGTTGAGTATCTGATCACTACTACTCCACGGTTTGAAGGAAGGTCTTTTGGCACTAATGTGATGGAAGCATTATTTATAGCAATCTTAGGCAAGAAAGTAGAAGAAGTTGAAGAAAGGGACTATTTAGAATTAATCGAGAAGTTAAATTTTGAACCCACTATTGATAAGCTGAATTAAAATGGGAGTTTTTGGTTTTTTAGTTCACCCCTTAAACCTTAACGATGTAGTTAAAAAGTACCGCTTGGCTGAGAAGCTTTCGCCTCGGGTTGTAGCCTCAGCTTTGCGTCGACGCCCACCTTTTGTTTTAACTGAAGCTAAAGGTATAGTTTCGGTAACGGGAGCAAGAGCTCGAGGTTATTTTGTGGCTGTGCCTTTACTGCCATTTCATTTTTTTGAACTTCCAGAGGAAAAAGTTTTGAAAAAGATTGCTCGGGCTTGTCGAGTTGCTCAGAAAGAAGGTGCAAAAATTATTGGCTTGGGAGCTTTTACTGCTTTGCCAGGCGAAGGTGGTAAAAAACTTCTCTCAATGGTTGATATTCCAGTGACAACCGGCAATAGCTATACGGTAGCAACAGCGGTTGATGGCACTTTGGAAGCTGCCCGGCTTATGGAGATAAACCTTTCAAACTCAACTCTGGTGGTGCTGGGAGCAACAGGTTCTATTGGGCGTGCTTGTTCTCTAATTCTTGCTTCTTATTTTTCCCGAATAATTTTAATTGGTCGGCGCCAGGACTATTTGTTGAGGGTTAAAGAAGAAGTTGAGCAAAAGGGGGGCAAGAATGTTTTTACTACCTCAGAGCTGGAAGCTGTTAAGGAAGGTGAGGTTGTAATAGCAGTTAGCAGTGCTTCAGAGGCTTTAATTGAACCAGCCTGGCTAAAAAGTGGGGCAGTGGTTTGCGATGTAGCTCGCCCGCGTGATGTTTCAGAAAGAGTAACTCAGGCAAGAAATGATGTACTGGTTATTGATGGAGGGGTGGTTAAGGTTCCGGGTGAGTTAAAAATGGATTTTAATCTTGGCTTGCCAAAAGGAATAGTTCTTGCTTGTATGGCAGAAACAATGATTTTGGCTCTGGAAGAAAGATACGAATCATTTACAATAGGTAAAGAAATAACGGTTGAACAAGTAGAAGAGATTAAACTTTTAGCAGAAAAACATGGCTTTTCCCTGGCTGGCTTGAGAAGTTTTGAAAAACTCTTGCCTATGGAAAAAATTGAAGAAATAAAACACCAAGCCCGCTTCGCCCGAGCTCCTAGCTAATTGTTTTCTTTCCTAGGTTTGACGCTCTTATTTTCAAAGGTTAGAATAGTATAAATTTCTGGAGGTCAAAAATTATGCTTAAAGTTGTTTTACCAAAAGGAAGTCTGGAGGAACCAACGCTTAAACTCTTTCAGCAAGCTGACCTTGAGGTCAAAAAAGTTCCTCGTTCTTATAAGCTGCGGGTTGACGATCCGAGAATTTCTGAAGTAAGGCTTCTTCGGCCTCAAGAAATTCCTCGCTTGGTAGAAGAAGGCTATTTTGATTTAGGTATAACAGGTTACGATTGCATAATGGAAACAGGCGCCCAGGTAGAGATTCTCGAAGACTTACCGTATAGCAAAGTGACTTCTGAGCCAGTGCGTTTGGTTTTAGCGGTCTTTGAGGAAACGGACTATCATAAACCAGAAGACCTTCCTTCTGGCGCTCGCATCGCCACCGAGTTTCCAAACATAACTAAGGATTTTTTTAATAATTTGGGAATGAATGTTAAGGTTTATTACTCCTACGGGGCAACGGAAGCTAAGGTTCCTGATATTGTTGATGCAGTTGTTGATTTGACAGAAACCGGAGAAACCTTGAGAAAAAATCGCTTGAGGATAATCGGAACTTTACTTGAGTCTTCAACCAAGTTAATAGCTAATAAGAATTCTTATTTACAGCCTGAAAAGAAAAAAGCAATTGATGAAATAAAACTTCTACTTCTGGGGGTGATTGAAGCTAGAGGCAGAGTTCTCATTTCTTTAAATGTTAAAGCTGATAGGCTTGAAAAGGTGGTTAATATTTTACCAGCTATGAAGAGACCGACCGTTTCTGAGCTTTACAAATCTGATTATTATGAAGTGGTAACAGTTGTAGATAAAAGCATGGTGAATGTTTTGATTCCCAGGTTAAAGGAAGCAGGAGCTGAAGATATTTTGGAAATACCTATTTCAAAAATTGTCAAGTAGTTAAGATTTCAAAAACTTTAAAGTTTTTCTGGAGGATTTAAAATGGAAAATAGCAACAGGGAAGAAAATTATTTAACTTTGGAAGGCTACCAAGCTTTGCTTTCCGAGCTGGAAGAGTTAGAGAAGGTAAGGCGGAAAGAGGTGGCTCGGAGAATTAAAGAGGCCGTTGGTTTTGGCGATCTTTCTGAGAATTCAGAGTACACGGATGCTAAAGAAGAGCAAGCTTTTATTGAGGGTAGGATTGCTGAAATAAAAGCCGCGATTTCCAGAGTTAAAATCATTGACAGCGCTTCAGGAGCAAGTGATGAAGTTGCTCTTGGAAGAGAAGTTGAGCTGGAGAAATTAGATACCAGAGAGAAATGTTCTTTTCGGATTGTTGGCTCGGAAGAATCTGACCCGTCCAGAGGTAAGATTTCTTTTAAGTCACCGGTTGGCAAGGCTTTGTTAGGCAGGAAAGTTGGTGAGGAGGTTTTAGTTAACACCCCAGCGGGAGAGGTCAGATATCGGATTTTAGCAATTAAGGTGGTTGATTGAAAAAAGCTGAGGAAAAGCTGACGCGACTGGAAAAGTTAGAGAAGTTAAGAGAACAAGGCGAGGCAGTTTTTTCAACTTCCTTTACTCGGAATACGCTGGTAAGAGAAATCAGAGAAAAGTATTCTCATCTTGATTCGGGCGAAAAAGTTGAAGAGAAATTTTCACTGGCCGGTAGAGTAATGGGGATGAGGGACCATGGGAAGATTGCTTTTGCCGATTTAAAAGACGGCAGCGGCAAAATTCAGCTTTATCTTTCTCCCCAAACTCTGGGAGAGAAGTACCAGTATTTTCTGGACTATGTTGACTTGGGTGATATTATCGGTCTCGAAGGGGAAGTGTTAAAAACGAGGAGAGGCGAGCTTTCTATTGTGGTGAATGATTTCAAGATTTTAGCTAAATCCCTTCTTCCCTGGCCGGAAAAATGGCATGGATTGCGCGATGTTGAGGCACGTTATCGCCAGCGTTACTTAGATTTAGTAGTTAATCCTAAAGCTCGCCAGATTTTTGAGTTAAGAACCAGAATAATCAAATTAATCAGGGAATTTCTTGATGAGCGCGAATTTCAGGAGGTAGAAACCCCCATTCTTCAACCGCTACCCGGCGGGGCTTTAGCTAAACCTTTTTCAACTTATCATAAGGCTTTGGGTGTTGAGCTTTATTTGCGGATTGCTCCGGAACTTTATTTAAAAAGATTAATAATTGGGGGCTTGGAAAAGGTTTATGAGCTTAACCGAAGTTTTAGGAACGAAGGAATATCTATCAAGCATAATCCCGAATTTACTATGCTTGAAGTTTATCAAGCTTATGCTGATTATCGAGATATGATGGAACTGGTTAAGGAAATGCTTAAGTATGTCGTAGAAAAAGCACGGCGTAGTTTAGAAATAAACTATCAGGGGCAGAAGATAGATTTTACTTCTTTTTCGGAAATCAGCTATCTTGAGGCTTTAAAAGAATTTGCCGGAATCGAAGTTGGTTTTGATCAAGAGTGGTCTGAGCTTAAAAAGCTTGCTGAGAAAGAAGGAATTGAAGTTAAAAAGTATTGGGGCAAGGGAAAGATAATTGCTGAGCTGTTTGAGAAATTAGTGGAACCAAAACTAATTCAGCCCACTTTTGTTCTTGATTATCCACGGGAAATTTCTCCTTTAGCTCGACGGCATCCTGAAAATCCTGATTTAACTGAGAGGTTTGAACTTATTGTAGCCGGAAAAGAGCTGGCCAATGCTTTTTCTGAGCTTAATGACCCCTTAGAACAAAAGGAACGTTTTGAAGAGCAAGCCAAACTTAAGCAAGAAGGAGAAGAAGAAATTCAACTTTATGATCGCGATTTTCTTCAAGCTTTAGAGTATGGAATGCCACCAACCGGAGGGCTGGGTTTAGGGATTGATAGACTGGTTATGCTTCTAAGTGATGTTTACTCCATCCGGGAGGTCTTGCTTTTTCCTCAACTTCGCCCGGAAGAATAGTTTTCCAAATTACCACTTCAAATCAGCATTGTTTGACAAAGCTCCTAAATCAGAGAGAAAATATATTATTAGAAATTATTTTATTATTTGAAATTATTTTGAGGTTGTAGAAAATGAGTGAAAACTATTCAGAAAGGTTTACCGAGCGGGCCAGGAGAGCTATTGTCAACGCTCAAGAAGAGGCTCGGCTTTTAAATCATAGCTATGTTGGTACTGAGCACCTGCTTTTAGGTATTTTGCGTGTTGAGGGTTGCCTGGCTGTCCAGGTACTGGGGGACCTTGGTATCGAAACGGAAGAAGTCAGACAAAAAATTGAGGATCTTATAGGGCGAGGTGATTCGCTTCCTACCGGAAACATTCCTTTTTCTCACCGGGCTAAGCGGGTTCTTGAGTTGGCTTTTCGCGAAGCCTTACAGCTTGGCCATAACTATGTTGGCACTGAACATCTCCTTTTAGGCCTGGTTCGAGAAGGGGAAAGCGTTGCCGCTCATGTTTTGTTTGAGCTTGGTGTTGACCTTGAAAATTTAAGAAATAAAGTTATCCGAGCCCTTAGTGGTTATGTTGGTTCACCTTCTCTTGAGCCTGAGCCGCAAACCCGCCAAGCCAAAGGTTCGCCACTCGAAGAATATGGGCGGAACCTTGTTAGATTGGCTCGGGAAGGCAAGCTTGATCCGGTTATTGGAAGAGAAAGAGAAATTGAAAGAGTAATGCAGATTTTAACCCGGCGGACCAAGAATAATCCGGTTTTGATTGGGGAACCAGGTGTTGGTAAGACAGCCATTGTTGAAGGGCTGGCTCAGCGAATAGCCAAACGGGAAGCGCCGGAAATTCTTAACGATAAAGAAATATATACTCTTGACTTAGGCGCACTGGTTGCCGGTTCTAAATATCGAGGTGAGTTTGAAGAAAGACTTAAAAGAGTGATGAAGGAAATAAAAAAGAAAGGCAATGTGGTTTTGTTTGTTGACGAAATTCATACTTTAGTTGGAGCCGGAGCGGCTGAAGGCGCAATTGATGCCGCCAGCATATTAAAGCCGGCTTTAGCTCGAGGCGAGATTCAAACAATTGGCGCTACCACTTTGGATGAATATCGAAAACACTTTGAAAGAGATGCGGCTCTAGAGCGTAGATTTCAGCCGGTGATGGTTGAAGAACCGAGCATCGCAGAAAGTATCGAAATTTTAAAAGGTCTTCGCAGTCATTATGAGTCACATCACCGGGTTGTTATTACTGACGAGGCAATAGTGGCCGCTGCGAACTTAAGCCATCGCTATATAAACGACCGTTATTTACCTGACAAAGCTATAGATTTAATAGATGAAGCGGCTTCTCGAGTGAGAATAAAAGCAACTCAATTACCACCTGAGATTAAGGAGATTGACGAAAAAATTAAGCAGTTGAAGACAGAAAAAGAGGAAGCGATTAAGTCTCAAGATTTTGAAAAAGCGGCTGCCATTAGAGATAAGGAAAGAAAACTTTACTTGGAACGGAAAAAGAAAGAAGCAATTTGGAAGAAAGCTCAGGAATCTTTCTTTCCCAAGATTGGAGAAGAAGAAGTAGCTGAGATTACTTCTCTCTGGACTGGAATACCGGTTTTCAGCTTGACCGAGGAGGAATCTCAAAAACTTATCAAGATGGAAGAGGGACTTCATCGGAGAATTGTTGGTCAGAATGAGGCAGTAAAAGCTTTATCTAAGGCTATTCGTCGAGCTCGAGCTGGCTTAAAAGATCCTAAACGCCCAACCGGCTCTTTCATGTTTCTCGGACCCTCTGGCGTAGGAAAAACGGAAACTGCCAAAGCTTTAGCTGAGTATTTATTTGGTGACGAAAAGTCACTGGTTCAGTTAGATATGTCAGAATATATGGAGAAATTTTCAGTTTCCCGTCTGGTTGGTTCACCTCCAGGATATGTTGGCTATGAAGAGGGTGGACAGCTGACTGAAGCGGTTCGAAGAAGACCTTTCTCGGTTGTTTTGTTTGATGAGATAGAAAAAGCCCATCGCGATGTTTTCAATATTCTTCTTCAAATTATGGAAGACGGGCGCTTAACTGATTCTCAGGGGCGAACGGTCGATTTTAAAAATACTATTATTATCTTGACTTCTAACCTGGGAACTCGAGACATTCAGAAAGGTGTAAGCCTAGGATTTGCTACCACTGAGCCTTCCGGTAGGCTTTCTTATGAAAAGATGAAAACCAGGCTTTTAGAGGAAACCAAAAAAGCATTTCCTCCGGAGTTTCTTAATCGCTTAGATGACATAATTGTCTTTCACGAGCTGAGCGAGACGGAAATTCTATCAATTATCGAGATGCTTTTTTCGGGGCTTAAGGAGAGAATGGCTGATAAAGGGTTAAAACTTGAACTTTCCAAGGAAGCCAAGAAGTTTTTAATTAAAGAAGGATTTGACCCATCTTTGGGAGCTCGACCTTTGAGGAGAGCTTTACAAAAATTAGTTGAAGACCCGCTATCAGAGGCTTTGCTGGCTGAAAACTTTAAACCGGGCCAAACAGTGGTAGTAGATGCTTCCGATAAAGAAATATTTTTCTGGGTGAGGGAAAGCAAAAAAGAAAAAGTTACCACTTCGGTTGAGAGAGAAGAATGAAGTCTTCCCCCATCTTCCAGTGTCAGGCTTGCGGTTATCAAGCCTCAGGCTGGCTTGGAAGGTGCCCAAACTGTGGCGAGTGGGATAGTTTTAAGGAAAAAAAAGAAAAGTCAGAAAAGATCAATCTCGATTTACCTGAACCAAAAACTTTATCCCAGATTGATTTTCAAGAAGAACCCCGCTTTAGTTCCGGTTTTTTAGAGTTTGACCGAGTTCTTGGCGGGGGCGTGGTTAAAGGTTCGGTGGTGCTAGTAGGCGGAGAGCCAGGCATTGGTAAGTCAACTCTTTTGCTTCAAGTAGCCTCTAACTTAGCTAAAAAGAATAAAAAGGTTTTCTATGTTTCTGGAGAGGAATCACCACCACAGGTAGCAATGCGGGCTAAAAGGTTGAGCAGTTTTCTTCCTGAAGTATATCTTTTATGCGAAACCGATGCCCGGATTGCTCTTGAAACCATCAACGATAACCAGCCTGAGGTGGTAATTATTGATTCAATTCAGTCTTTTTACTTTCCAGAGATTTCCTCGCTCCCTGGAAGCCCAAACCAGTTACGGGAAACTGCCTCAAAGATAGTAGAAATTGCCAAAAAACAAGGGATAACTTTTTTTTTGATTGGCCAAGTAACTAAGGAAGGACAACTAGCCGGGCCTAAAATTATTGAGCATCTGGTAGATACAGTGCTTTACTTTGAAAGCAGTATTTCAGATCTTCACCGGGTAATCAGAGCGGTGAAAAATCGCTTTGGCTCAACCGATGAAGTTGGGATTTTCGAGATGGGAGCCAGTGGCTTGCAAGAAGTAAAAAATCCAACTTCCCACTTTATTTCTCAAAGTTTGGAAAGGAAAGGGGTGGCTATTGCTCCGGTAATGGAGGGCTCAAGGCCTTTCTTGCTAGAATTTCAGGCTTTGACTAATAGAACATACTTTCCCAATCCTCGGAGACTTTCGTTAGGCGTAGATTTAAACCGTTTGTTGTTGATTTTGGCAATTTTAGAAAAATATGCCTCTCTTCGCTTGTTTGAATATGATGTTTACTTGAGCACCGCTGGAGGTCTTCGCTTAAGCGATCCTGCAGCTGACCTTGCAGTTTTGGTTAGTGTGTTTAGTTCTTTACAGGATATAACTTTGCCGGAAGGAATTGTTTTTTTGGGCGAGGTTGGTTTGGGAGGAGACTTAAGGCCTGCTCCTTTCATTAATTTAAGACTTAAGGAAGCAGCGAAATTAGGCTTTAAATCAGTTATTATGCCAAAATATGATAAAATTGAGGCTGCAAAATCATTAAAAATGATTTTTAAAAAGAATATTAAGGAGGTTTTAGAGTTTCTTTCAAAAAATGGTTAATCGGGGCAAAGCAGCAAATGAGGAAATTTTTCGGGGAGTTTTCGAACTCTTAGCTCCCGGAACAGATTTAAGAGAAGCAGTTGAGCAAATCTTAAGCGGGCGGACAGGAGCTTTGATAATTATAGGCGACTTACCTGAAGTGTTGAAAATTTCTGACGGTGGAATAAAAGTTGACTGTCCTTTAACAGCTGCCCGGTTGACTGAATTAACTAAGATGGATGGGGCAATTTTAGTCGATGAAAAAAAAGACCGCATTTTAATGGCTAATGTCCACCTCAACCCAAGCTCGAAAATAAAGACCTCTGAAACAGGAATGAGACATAGAACGGCTGAAAGAGTTTCTCGCCAGACCAATGCTTTAGCTATTGCTATTTCGCAGCGTCGAAGCATTGTCTCTCTTTACTTAAAGGGTTATAAGTATGTTTTGCCTCAAGTTGAGGTTTTGTTGGGTAAAGCCAACCAAGCTCTTCAAACCCTTGAAAGATATCGGGAGCGATTTGACAAAATGAGTTCAAACTTAACCCAACTGGAGTTTGCAGATGTTGCAACTCTGGCTGATGTGGTTAGCTCTATTCAGCGAGGAGAAATGGCAGCTCGGATAGCTCGAGAAGTTGAAAGATACGTTGCTGAGCTGGGAGTTGAAGGTAGACTAATTAAGATGCAGCTTGAGGAGTTAGTCTCAGGCTTGGAAGAGGAAAGGTTGATGTTAATTAAGGATTATGTCAAGAACGAAAAGAATTCAGAAAGAGTTTTGAAAGCTTTAGCCAATTTTTCTCTGGAAGAACTTTTAGACCCGACTCGAGTTGCTCAAGCTTTAGGTTATGATGGTGACCTGGAAAAAATGGAAGAAACTTTGCGGCCGCGGGGCTATCGAGTTTTAAGAAAGATTCCTCGCCTACCGCTTGGAGTTGTGAATAAAATTGTTGAAAAGTTTAAAATCTTACAAGAGATTTCTAAAGCAACCACCGATGAACTCGATGATGTTGAAGGGGTAGGCGAGATAAGGGCTAGGGCAATACAACAGGGGTTGGAACGCATGAGAGAAGGGGCAAACACAGCTTCTTTCTTTTTGGATAAAGGAATCTAGCATGTATAGAGAGCTTATCAGGCTGATAGTAATTTTTTTTCTCGTTTTATTATGTTACTTAATTTACTCTTTTTTCTCTCCGTTTTTTGAAAAACTCTACTCTCCAGATATTTCATACATTCTCTTTGTCCTTCTTTTTTTAGGCATTGGCTATCTTTTAGGTGGATATGTTGGTTATCATGCTGATCGAACGGCTAATTTGCTTGAACAGTCTTTAGAAAAAGTTCCCGCTATTGATTTTATTGTTATCGTTTTTGGCTTAATGGTTGGCTTGTTAGTAGCCGCTTTAATTTCGCTTCCTCTTTTTGTTTCTCCTTTTTCCTTTTCCTATCCTTTGATTTTCTTAATTTTCTTTTTCTTTGGTGCGGGAGGTGTTTTTATAAGCTGGAGAAAGCGAGTTGAGTTCAAGAGTTTTGTTGGCGATACCAAGCAGGATGTTAATGAAACCAAAGTGAAGATCCTTGATACCAGCGCGGTGGTTGACGGACGAGTGGCTGACTTAAGAGAGCTGGGTATTTTAGAGGGTGAACTGGTTTTACCCTCTTTCGTTTTAAAGGAGATTCATAGCTTGGCTGACTCTTTTGATGATTTAAAGCGAGCTCGGGGGCGAAGAGCTCTGGAAGTTCTGGAAAGACTCAAGCTTCAAGGTGGGTTAATAATTGAGGCCAAGGATTACCCTCATATTGAAAGTGTTGATGACAAACTGATTAATCTGGCTGCTGAAATTAGCGGAACCATAGTCACTACCGATTATGGATTGAGTAAAGTAGCTTCAGTGGCTGGGAGGCTGGTTTTGAACCTCAATGAAGTGGCTGTTGCTTTGAAACAGGTTTATCTACCAGGCGAGAAAGTAAAAATAAAGGTAGTGAAAGAGGGTAAAGAAAGAGGTCAAGGGGCTGGCTATCTTGAGGATGGCACTCTGGTAGTAGTTGAAGATGGGAAGCGCTTTATTGGCAAGGAAGTTGAGGTTATAGTTACCGGCCTAATTCAAACCTCTTCCGGTAAAATAGTTTTTACTAAGCTTGCTGAGGGGAGTAAATGGTTGGAGCAGTAATACCGGCGGCTGGTCAGGGTCAGAGAATGGGGAAGAAGAAACAGTTTTTGCCTTTATTAGGCAAACCTCTTCTTTTCTGGACTTTAAAAGCTTTTGAAAAATGTGCAGCGGTTGATTGCCTGGTTTTAGTGGTAAATGTCGAGGAGATGAGTAAAGCGGTTGAAATGATTCAGAAGGAAAATTTAAAAAAAGTGGTGACAGTTGTTGAGGGAGGACGGCGAAGGCAAGATTCAGTGGTAAAAGGGTTTGAAGCTTTACCTGAAGCAGTGGAGGTAGTGGTAATACACGATGGAGCTCGACCTCTAATTAAGCCAGATATAATTACTCGATCAGTTAAAGATTTAAGTTTTTTTGATGGCTTGGTGGTAGCGGTTCCAGCTGTTGATACTTTGAAAGAAGTTAGTCAGGGCTTGGTTATGAGAACCTTAGAGCGGCGGTTTATCTGGCAGGCGCAGACGCCTCAGGTCTTCAAGAAAAGAGTTCTAACTAGAGTCTTCCGAGTTGTAGAAAGGGAGAATCTTGAGTTTACTGATGAAGCCACAGCGGTTGAAACCTTAGGTTATAAAGTAGGAGTGATGCTGGGAGATTATACAAACTTTAAAATCACTACTCCTCTCGATTTATTTTTAGCGGAAGCGGTCTTAAGGGAAAGATGCGAGTCGGAATAGGCTTTGATGTCCACCCTTTTTTTCCGGGAAGGAAGCTTTTTCTAGCTGGGGTGGAAATTCCTTATGCTTTAGGGTTAGGAGGGCACTCAGATGCTGATGTAGCTTTGCATGCCTTGATGGATGCTTTACTGGGAGCAGCTGCCCTTCCAGAAATTGGCTATTTTTTTCCTGATAAAGATGAGAAATGGAAAAATGCTTCTTCAATTGAACTTTTGAAAAAGGTTGTCAGTACAGTATTTTCAACGGGTTTTCAAATAGTTAATGTTGATTTAGTGATTATTGCAGAGGAGCCTATACTGGCTCCTTATCGGGATAGAATGAAAGAAAACATTGCTCAGGTTCTGGGATTGGAACCCGGGCGGATTGGAGTTAAAGCTACTTCTACGGAAAAACTTGGGTTTGTTGGTCGAAAAGAAGGAATAGCAGCTCAGGCGGTAGTTTTGCTGCAGGAGAAAAATGAAGGTTAGAGTTAGATTTGCTCCTTCTCCAACTGGCTTTCTTCATTTGGGTGGAGCCCGGACGGCTCTTTTTAATTTTCTTTTTGCTAAGTCTCAAAGAGGTGATTTTATTTTAAGAATTGAAGACACCGATATTGCCAGACAAATTGAGGGTGCGGTCGAAGAAATAATCTTCTCTTTGCGCTGGCTGGGTTTAAACTGGGATGAGGGCCCCGATATTGGAGGCAAATATGGGCCTTATCGACAAAGCCAGCGCTTAGAAATTTACCAGCAAAAACTCGAGGAACTAAAGAAGAAAGGCGTTGTCTATCCTTGCTTTTGTTTAAGTGAAAAGATTCCAGAACAGACTCTTGGCAAAACTCAGCCTTGTGATTGTTCGAAATTGACCAAGTCTGAAATAGCTCGGCTTTCTAAAGACTCATCTTGCGCCTGGAGGTTTAAGGTTCCTTCAGGCAGAGTGAAGTGGAAAGACTTAGTCAAAGGAGTTATAGAAGTTGATTCTTCATACTTTGGGGATTTTGTCGTTATGAAAAGCAACGGCCAGCCTTCGTTTCATTTCGCTGTGGTAGTGGACGATGCCTTAATGAAAATAACTCATGTAATAAGGGGTGAAGATCATTTAACTAATACGATTTTCCATCTTTTACTTTATCAGGCGCTTGACCTCACCCTTCCGGAATTTGCTCACCTTTCTTTGTTAGTTGACAAAGATGGCAGCAAACTTTCAAAGAGAGAAAAAAGTTTTTCCGTTGGCCAGTTAAGAGAAGAAGGTTTCTTGCCAGAAGCCATTTTAAATTATCTGGCTTTAACTGGCTGGTCAACAGGAATTGAAGGGAAAGAAGTTTTAAGTATTAATGAACTGGTCGAGCTTTTTTCTCTTGAACGGGTTGGCAAGGCTTCGAGCATCTTTGATTATTCTCGTTTGAAATGGTTGAACCACCAACATCTTAGTCGCATCAAAACTGAGCGAGCTCGAGAGCTTTTGTTTTTTTTTAAAGAGCCTGAGTGGCAAAAGATCATTGAACATCCTCGATTTGATTGTTTTTTTGAACTAGTGAAAGAAAATCTTTCAACCTTAAAAGAACTTGAAAGTTATGCTCAAACGTTTTTGTTTGAAGAAACAGTTTTTAGTCAGGAGCAAAAGGACTTAATAAAATCTGAGCGAGCTCAGAAAATATTACAAGGAATTGAGAGCTTAATTAAAGTAGAAGAGAGATTCAGTAAAGAAGCAGTAGAAGAACTAGTTGGCAAGTTTAAAAGGCTGGCAACCGAACTTGGACAGCCGGTGCAACTGGTGTTAAAGTTGTTGAGGTTAGTTTTGACAGCCAGAGAAGAAGGCCCACCTTTAGCCGATATTTTGCTTTATTATGGTAAAGAAAAAACTTTAGATATACTTAAGAAAGTTTTGAAAGGGTAGAAAATGAACCTTTTTTCCCGAATTAAGAGGGACATACAGGTTATTAAAGAGCGAGACCCAGCAGCAAGCAATACACTGGAAATTTTGGTTGCCTACCCAGGACTTCATGCCATCTGGTTTCACCGCCTAAGTCACTGGTTTTATCAGAAGGGTTTGAGAACAATTCCCCGTCTAATTTCCCATTTTGCTCGCTGGATGACAGGCATAGAAATTCATCCTGGCGCTACCATCGGCGAAGGGTTTTTTATTGACCACGGAATGGGGGTAGTTATTGGCGAAACGACAGAAATTGGGGAAAATGTTACTTTGTATCAAGGAGTGACTCTTGGAGGGACAGGCAAAGAAAAAGGGAAAAGGCATCCTACCATAAGGGACAATGTGGTGATTTCAGCTGGTGCTACTATCTTAGGCCCAATAGAAATAGGTGAAAATTCAAGGGTTGGAGCTGGGGCAGTGGTAATTCAATCAGTTCCGCCAAACTCCACAGTAGTTGGCGTCCCTGGCCGGGTGGTAAGAAAAGAGGGCAGAAGGGTACACCCGCTGGATTTACATCATGAGAGACTACCCGACCCGGTTTTGGAAACTTTTGGCACTATTTTTAAAAGGCTTGATAAACTGGAGTACTTCCTGGAAGAAGCGATAGGAGAAAAGAAGAAGGAAGGAAAGAAAAAGAAAAAAAGAACGAAAAAATGAAAATCCGCTTTTTAAACACTTTAGGCCGCGAAGTTCAAGATTTTCAACCTCTGGAAGAAAAGGTAGTAAAAATGTATGTTTGCGGACCTACCGTTTACAACTACATTCATATTGGGAATGCTCGCTGTTATGTAGTTTTCGATGTACTGAAACGCTTTTTAAAGTCACAAGGTTATAAAGTGATTCATGTCCAGAATTTTACTGATGTTGATGACAAAATAATTAATCGAGCGCGGGAAGAAGGTGTTTCTCCTTTGGAAATTAGCCAGAAGTATGAGGCGGCTTTCAAGGAAGATATGGAAGCTTTAGGGGTGGAAAAACCTGATTACACCCCTCGGGCTACCGAGTTTGTCGACAAAATGATTGAAATAATTAAAGAATTAATTAAAAAAGGTTTTGCTTACGAGGTAGGGGGCGATGTTTATTTTCGAGTTGATAGTTTTCCCGACTACGGTCAACTTTCCGGTCGCAGCAAAGACGAGCTTTTAGCTGGTGCTCGAGTAGAAGTTGATGAAAGAAAAGAAAATCCTTTAGATTTCGCTCTCTGGAAAAGCGCTAAACCCGGCGAACCTTATTGGGAAAGTCCATGGGGAAAAGGAAGACCGGGCTGGCATATTGAGTGCAGTGCGATGTCATCAACTTTTTTTGGACCTACTTTCGATATTCATGGTGGAGGAGAAGACTTAATTTTTCCTCATCACGAAAATGAAATTGCTCAGTCAGAAGCTTTCAGTGGCGTCAAGCCTTTTGTTCGCTACTGGTTGCATAACGGGCTGCTGACGATTAGATCAGAAAAGATGGCAAAGTCAGTTGGCAACATTATCTTACTGAGAGAGGTTATAAAAAAATATCATCCTAATGCTCTTCGATTTTTTTACCTTTCCACTAACTACCGTAATCAACTTGACTTCTCTGAAGAAAAAATTATCGAAGCGGTGAAAGCCTGGGAAAGATTAGAGCAAGCCTGGGATAGTCTCCAATTCTTCCTTCAGCTTGATAGCAGAAGTGAAATTAATATTTCAAAAGATGAGGAATTAGAGCAATTGACAAAGGCCTTTTCAGAATCAAAAAATATGTTTTTTGAGAGCTTAGCTAATGATTTAAATACAGCTCGGGCTCTGGCAGCCCTTTTTGAATTAGTTAGACAGGTGAATCGCTACCTTCAAGGTCGCCGTCTGCCTCTGAACGCTAAAGAAAGAGAGTTGTTTGCTTCAATTTCGGACTTTTTTTCGCAAACAGCTTACATTTTTGGTCTTCAGCTCGGTACCTATAAAGATGTTTACCTGGGGAAACGGCGTTCAGAGATAATTAGGCTCAAGCAAGAGCTTGGCTTAAAATCTGAAGAACTCAAAGAAATAATTGCCGAGATTTTGGAGCGTCGAGAAGAAGCTCGGATGAATAAAGATTGGATAGAAGCTGATTTTTTGAGAGATAAACTGAAAGATATTGGTGTTGAGGTTGAAGACACTCTTTTTGGTCCCCGTTGGCGTTTTCAAATGTTAGAAGGCAATGGAAGTAATAGCTGGTAAAAACTCAGTTAAGGAAAGTCTTTTATTTTCTCCTCGTCTCAAGGAAGTTTTTCTGATTGAAGACAAAAAGAGGGCTTTAGACGAGGTTGTTTCATTGGCTAAAGCCAGGAAAATAAAAGTTAACTTCTTAAAAAGAAAAGATTTTTACAATAGGTTTCCCTACCCTGCTACTCAGGGGGTGGCTGCCCTTGTTGAGTCGTTTCCTTACCTGGAATTGGCCGATCTTTTAGAAAAAATTGGCACCAAGAAGGATGTTGTTTTAGTGGTCCTTGATGGAGTTGAAGACCCCCAAAACTTTGGCTCGCTTTTGCGATCTATCGAATGCTTGGGAGGAGACGGCATAATAATCAGAAAAAAGAGATCAGTTAAGGTTACTACAGCTGTTTACAAAGTTTCGGCTGGGGCAGCCGAAAAAGTTCCAATCGCAATGGTTAATAACATTACTGCTTCCTTAAAGGAGTTGAAAAAAGAAGGCTTTTGGATTTTTGGTGCTGAAGCTGGAGTAAAGAAAACTGTTTTCGATGTTAAACTTGAAGGGAAAATTGTCTTAGTTTTAGGAAGCGAGGGCCACGGACTTAGTCGTTTAGTCAAAAAGGAGTGCGATTACCTTTTTTCCATTCCTTTAAAAGGTAAAATTAGCTCTTTAAATGTGGCCGTTGCAGGAGCAATTTTGCTTTATGAGATTATGAGGAGAAAGAATGAAAATCCAGCTTTTCGTTGATGGCAATAACTGTTTGCATGCTTTGTTTCCCCAGTTGCCTCTGGAAGTAGCTCGGGAAAGACTGCAGAACTTCTTAATAAAACTGGCAAACGAGAAAGACTTGGAGATAAAGGTTTTTTTTGACTGGCCTTTTCCGGAAAGGCAAGAGAAAAATTTGGGTGGGGTTAAATTGTTTTTTCCTCAATTGGGCGAGTCTGCTGACAAGTTGATTGAACAAGAAATTTTAAAGCTCTCAAACGAAAAATATTCGTATTTAGTAACCTCAGATAGGTCTTTGAGAGATTTAGCTCAACTAAAAAAAGTCATTTGTTTAAAACCGTCCCAGCTTTTCAGTTTAGAAAGGGAAAAGGAAAAGAAATATTCCCAGGAAGAAATTTCTTATAAGATTGCCGACAGGATCAGCAAAGAAAGCTTGAGAAAACTTCAGGCTCTTAAGAAAAAAATAGGAATTTGATATAATGAAGCAGATAAAAAGGCTTTTTTTATTTTCTTAAGCCGGCGTAGCTCAGTTGGTAGAGCAAGTGACTTGTAATCACTAGGTCACCCGTTCGAGTCGGGTCGCCGGCTCCATTTTTTTAAAAAATTTTTCTACTTGCTTTTCCCCTTTTTTTCTTAGGCACTTCTTGTTGAGCGGAAAAGTTTAAGTAAAAACCTTGTTTGAAATGCTTTTTTATACTCAGTTCAGGTAAAGAAGCTGTTAAAAAAACGATTTTAATTCCTTTTTTTGGTAAGCAAAGAAAAAACTTGACATATGCAGTATTAATGGTTAAAATTTAAAAAAAGAAGGAGTAAAAAATGTTAAAACCGGAAGATGTAGAAAACAAAGCATTTACTCGTTCAATGATGGGTTATAACACTTCAGAAGTTGACCAATTTCTGGATGAAATTGTTCTCACTTTAAGAGAACTTAACAATAAGCTTGCAAAAGCTGAAGAGGAAGCTCAAAAAGCTAAAACAGCTGAGGCGGAAGCTAACAAGCGCTTGGCCGAGATTGAGCAAGCCAAGCAAAAAATAATCGAGGAAGCTAAAATTGCGGCTAAAGAAATAATTGAAGCCGCAATAGCTAAAGCTAAAGAAATAAGCGGCCAGGTTTAGCCTTTATTGACAATCTTCCCTTCCTTTTTTTATTATTCAAAAATCGGGTAAAAGCTTTGAACCTTGAAATTATTGCCATTTTTTATGGGGGGGTGCCCGAGTGGCCAATGGGAGCGGGCTGTAAACCCGCCGGCGATGCCTACAGAGGTTCAAATCCTCTCCCCCCCACCACTTATTTTAGCTATGATTTGCAGAACTTGAGCGTTAGGGTTTGCTAAAAACGGTTGAAATACTCATTATTAGGTGCTCAACTGCCCACGTAGCTCAGGAGGTGGAGCACTTCCTTGGTAAGGAAGAGGTCACCGGTTCAAGTCCGGTCGTGGGCTCCAGTTTGCTGGGAGCGGGCATCTATTTGTGGTTTCTATGGCGGTGTAGCTCAGGTGGTTAGAGCACACGGCTCATACCCGTGGCGTCGCAGGTTCGACTCCTGCCACCGCTACCAGTAACAAAAAAGGCAGGTTTTTTCCCTGATTTCACAATCACTTTTTTGTTCTTGTCATTACGAGCGAACCGAAAGACGAGCATGGCGATCTTAGAAATTACTTTTTTACCCCAAAGCTTTTTTCGGCTTGTTATTTAATTTTTAAAAGTGATTATCGTGACGCGGCGAAAAACTTGAAATAAAGATATAATCACCTGTTTAATAAGGTCAGGAAGCCCTGAGCCCAGGTTTTGTTGTGTATGGCAGTTGTATTCTTTATTTTTTTGTGGTTAAATTTCTTTTTATCCAGTTTATTATTTAGGGTAAATTATTTAGGGTAAAGGAGGCCCAAAATGGCAAAGCAAAAATTTGAGAGAGTAAAACCCCATCTGAATGTGGGAACCATTGGTCATGTTGACCACGGCAAGACAACTTTAACAGCAGCTATCACCAAAGCTCTTTCTAACATTGGATTTGCTGAGTACATTCCTTTTGATCAGATAGACAAAGCTCCAGAAGAAAAAGCTCGCGGCATAACCATTGCTATTGCTCATGTTGAATACCAAACCGAAAAACGTCACTATGCTCATATTGACTGTCCAGGCCACGCTGACTATGTCAAGAATATGATAACTGGCGCCGCTCAAATGGACGGTGCCATTTTAGTTGTCTCAGCTGCTGATGGTCCAATGCCCCAAACTCGTGAACACGTCCTTCTTGCCCGCCAGGTTGAAGTCCCCTACATTATTGTTTACTTAAACAAGGTTGACATGGTTGATGACCCTGAACTTTTAGAATTAGTTGAGGTTGAAGTAAGAGACCTCTTGACTGAATACCAGTTCCCGGGAGAGGAAACCCCGGTTATCAAAGGAAGTGCTCTTAAAGCCCTTGAATGTGGTTGCGGAAAAAGAGAATGCGAAGTCTGCAAAAGTATCTGGGAACTCTTAGACGCTTTAGACAACTACATTCCTGAACCGGTAAGAGAAATAGACAAACCCTTCCTTATGCCCATTGAAGATGTCTTCTCTATAACTGGTCGTGGAACAGTTGTTACCGGAAGAGTAGAGCGCGGGAAAGTAAGAGTGGGAGAAGAAGTAGAACTGGTTGGTCTTTCTGACGAACCTCACAAAACAGTAGTAACTGGAGTTGAAATGTTTAGAAAAATCCTTGATGAAGGAGTAGCCGGAGACAACATTGGCCTCCTTCTTCGCGGTATTGGCAAAGATGAGGTTGAGAGAGGAATGGTGGTTGCTCAACCCGGTTCCATTACTCCTCATCGCCGCTTCAAAGCTCAAGTTTATGTCTTAACCAAAGAAGAAGGCGGTCGTCACACTCCTTTCTTTAACGGCTACCGTCCTCAGTTTTATGTAAGAACAACTGATGTCACTGGAACAATTAAACTACCTGAGGGAGTAGAAATGGTAATGCCTGGTGACAACACTGAAATTGAAGTTGAGCTCATTGCTCCCATTGCTCTTGAAGAAGGTGTCCGCTTCGCTATCCGCGAAGGTGGCCGAACTGTAGGAGCTGGGAGTGTAACCAAGGTTCTGGAGTAAGGGAGTATGCGGATAATAATTACATTAGCTTGTGGTGAATGTAAAAGAAGGAACTACACTACTTCAAAAAACAAGAGGAATGACCCTGACCGCTTAGAGTTTAAAAAATATTGTCCTTTCTGCGGAAAGCACACGCTTCACAAAGAGACGAGATAAACATTCTTAGGCCCGTAGCTCGAACTTGGTCAGAGCGCCGGTCTCCAAAACCGGGGGTTGGGGGTTCGAGTCCCTCCGGGCCTGCCAGTTTAATAAAATCGCTCGGTTTAATTTTTAGAGTTGGGTAAGTTCAGTGGTCTTAGCTGACTTTTTGTTTATTAGCTTGCTTTGATTAGTAATAATCTTAAGGTGGTAGTGGTTTTTTATTGACAACTTTCTTTAGTGTGCTATAATTCCCTTTTGTCTTTCCCATCAAAAAAAGCCCCTCTTCAAATAAAAAATGGGGCTATTGAGGAGATTTGTGGGTAAAAAACCAGAAAGAGCTAAAAAGAAAAAAGAAAAAAAGAAAGCCCGAGAAGGCAAAGTAATACCTTTTGTAGCCAAAAAACCGACTAGAAGAAGGGCTAATATTTTTAGGTCTGTAGTTAATTATTTTAGTGACGTAAAGTCAGAGCTTAAAAAAGTAACCTGGCCTAACCGTCAGGAGATTATAACTTCAACAATTGTAGTGGTGGTAGTTGTTATAGCTTTTACTTTGTTTATTGGTATTATCGACGAGGTTTTTATCAGGTTGGTCAAGTTTTTCCTTGGAGGTTAATTAATGAAAAAGTGGTATGTGGTTCATACTCACTCTGGGCTTGAGCACAAAGCAAAGGCTAATTTAGAGCGCAAAATTAAATCCTTGGGCTTGCAAAGTAAAATTTTTGAAGTTGTTATCCCAACTGAAGATGTTATTGAGTTTAAAGGTGGAAAAAGAAATGTCAGTGCCCGAAAAGTTTTTCCCGGCTATATGCTTGTTTTGATGGAATTAGACGAAGATTCCTGGTATGTGGTGAGAAACACCCCCTACGTGACCGGTTTTGTTGGTTCGGGAACCAAGCCTTTTGCTCTTTCTGACAAGGAAGTGGATGAGATTTTGAAGAAAATTAAAAGTGAAAAACCCAAGCCAAAAACTGAGTTTGAAGTGGGCGAACAGGTAAGAGTAGTTTCTGGGCCTCTGGCCGATTTAATAGGAACAGTAGCCGAAGTCAATCTTGACCAGCATAAATTGAAGGTTTTGGTTTCTATTTTTGGCCGGGAAACACCGGTTGAACTTTCATTTGAACAGGTATCCAAGCTTTGATGAAAAGGAGTGAATAATGGCAAAAAAGGTAATAGCAATAATTAAACTTCAAATTCCAGCTGGCGAAGCAACTCCAGCTCCTCCAGTCGGACCGGCTCTTGGGCAGCATGGTATTAATATAATGGAGTTTTGTAAAAGCTATAACGCTCAAACTGCTTCCCAAAAGGGGTTGATTGTTCCGGTGGAAATCACCGTTTTTGAAGACCGTTCCTTTACTTTTATAACCAAAACCCCGCCGGCTTCAGTTCTTTTGAAAAAGGCAGCAGGCTTAGAAAAGGGTTCGGGCGAACCTAACAAACAAAAAGTAGGAAAAGTGAGCAAGGACCAGATTAGAGAAATTGCTGAGTTAAAACTAAAAGACCTGAATGCTAATGACGTTGAAGCAGCAATGAAAATAATCGAAGGCACAGCCCGCAGTATGGGAATAGAGGTCGAAAGGTAGAATTGGAGCGGTTAAGTTAGAGGAGGTAAGATGAAAAGAGGAAAAAAATATCAAGAGGCGTTAAAAAAAATAGGTGAAAATAAGGGCTGTTTACCTGAGGAAGCTTTTAGGTTGGTTAAAGAAGCGAAAGCAGCTAACTTCGATGAAACTGTTGAGCTTCATGTTCGCCTTGGAATTGACCCGCGCCAGGCAGACCAGCAGGTTAGAGGTTCGATTAATTTACCGGCCGGTACTGGCAAAACCATTCGAGTTATAGTTTTTGCCTCTGGTGAGAAAGCAAAAGAAGCCAAGGAAGCCGGGGCTGTCGAAGTTGGAGGGGAAGATTTAGTTAAAAAAATTGAAGGTGGATGGCTGGATTTTGAGTCAGTGGTAGCTACTCCAGACATGATGAGAGTGGTTTCTCGTCTGGGTAAAATCTTGGGACCGCGTGGTTTGATGCCCAACCCAAAAACCGGGACAGTGACCAATGAAGTTGGAAAAGTAGTAAAAGAGCTTCAGAAAGGAAGGATTGAATATCGTTCAGATAAGTTCGGGCTAATCCACCTACCAATAGGTAAGGTATCTTTTTCTCAAAAAGACTTGTTGCAGAACTATTTAACGGTAATGAATGAGCTGGTTCGGGTTAAGCCGGCCGCTGCTAAAGGCCGCTACATTAAGTCAGTGACGATTTCTTCGACTATGGGACCAGGAATTAAGGTCGATCCCACCCGATTCCTTGAGGTTTCGGAAGAGGAAGCAATTGCTTAGCTTGACAAAGAGTTTGTTTTTTTTATAATAGCATGGTTGCTGAGAAATAAAGATAACGGCCGCAGACAGTAGGTGCGAGAGCTTAAACCGCAAGGGCCTACCGAGGCAGGATAAAGAAGTCCTCCTTGAAACTGCGGAGGATTTTTTAGTTTAGGAGGTGGAACTTGGCGAAACCGGAAAAAGCAGCTTTGGTGAAAGAAATAGCAGAAAAAATTAAGACCCCAGAGGCAGTTTTTTTAGCCGATTATCAAGGTTTGACTGTTCATGAAATCAGTGAACTAAGAAGAAAGCTTAGGGAAAATGAGGTTTTTTTTAAGGTTGTTAAAAATACTTTATTAAGCCTGGCTTTTAAAGAAAGCAATCGGGTTGAACTTTCTCTTTTAAAAGAGTATTTAACTGGTCCAACTGCCGTTTTATGGTCTGATGATCCAGTTAAAGTTGCTAAAGTCTTGAGTGAATTTTCTCGGGAGCACAATCAGTTAGAGGTTAAAGCGGGTTTAGCTGGGAAAGACTTTATCGATAAGGAAAAGGCAAAGCTGCTGGCTTCTCTGCCTTCTAAAGAAGAAATTATTTCCAAACTCTTAAGCTTACTAATTTCACCAGTTAGAAGACTGTTATGGTCGTTTAACTCACCCTCTACTCAGCTAGTTAGAGTTTTGAGTGCTATCAAGAAATAAATTAAAGGAGGAAAAATGGCGGAGAAAAAAATTACTCGAGAAGAAATTGTGGAAGCAATCAAGAATATGAGCTTGATTGAAGTTTCGGAACTCGTCAAAGAACTTGAAGAGGTTTTTGGGGTTAGCGCAGCTGCTCCAGTGGCAGTGGCAGCAGTTGCCGGTGCAGCTACAGCTCCAGCAGCTGTCGAAGAAGAAAAAACTTCTTTTGATGTTGTTCTTCAAGCAGCTGGCGAAAAGAAAATTCAGGTGATCAAAGTTGTTCGACAGATTACAAACCTGGGACTTAAAGAAGCAAAAGATTTGGTGGACTCAGCTCCTAAGCCTGTCAAAGAGGGAGTGACTAAAGAAGAGGCTGAAGAGATCAAGAAACAGCTGGAAGAAGTTGGCGCTACGGTCGAAGTAAAATAAAATCAGGCTTAAAGTAAAAAAATTTGACCATCTTCTATTGGTGTGATATAATTTATATTTGCTTTTATGAGACACCACATCAGAGTTAGAAAACCATTTCAAGGGGAGTGAATTAACTTTGACGAAACCCTCTTTAAAGAAGCGCGAGCGCTTTAGTTTTGGTAAGGTCCCGGAAATTCTTGAGGTTCCAAACTTACTCGATATTCAGATTAAAAGCTTCGAGTGGTTTAAGACTGAAGGAGTTAGAGAGGTACTGGAGGAAATTTCACCTATTGAAGATTTTACCGGCAACTTAGCCTTGGAATTCAAGGGACATCGTTTTGAAGAACCTCGCTTTTCAGTGGAGGAATGCAAAGAGAAAGACATGACTTACTCAGCTCGTTTGATGGTCGAAGTGAGGTTTATTAATCGAGAGACAGGGGAAATCAGAGAAAAAGAAGTAGTTTTATACGATCGGTTTCCTTTAATGACAGAAAAAGGCACTTTCATAATAAACGGAACAGAAAGGGTAGTGGTTAGTCAGTTAATTCGTTCGCCAGGCGTTTATTTTGGTGTTGAGGCTGAAAAAACTAGCGGAAAGCTTCTTTATAACGCCAAAATAATTCCCAACCGGGGAGCTTGGTTGGAATTTGAAACCGACAGCAAGGATGTAATATATGTAAGAATAGACCGAAAGAGGAAACTTCCAGCTACTCTTTTTTTAAGAGCTCTTGACTGGAGTAAAAATGAAGACATCTTGAAGCTTTTAGGAAATTCGGTAGCGGTAAAAAGAACTCTTGAGAAAGATCCAATTCACCGCAAAGAAGATGCATTGCTGGAAATTTATAAGCGCTTGCGCCCAGGCGAACTTCCAACAGCCGAAAGCGCTCAAGCTTACTTAGAAAACTTATATTTTAATAAACAGAGATATGATTTGGCTAAAGTTGGTCGCTATAAAGTGAATCGCAAGCTTGGCGTAGATTTCCCTCTTACTGTTACTACTTTAACAAAAGAAGACATTGTTGCTACTTTAAAATATTTACTGGGGCTCTGGAATGAAGAACCAAATTTCACCATTGATGACATTGACCATCTTGGTAATCGGAGAATTCGGACTGTAGGCGAATTAGTGCAAAATCAGTTTCGAATTGGTATTGCCAGGTTGGAGCGGAGCGTTAAAGAGAAGATGGCCACCACTGACCCTCAGGAAAGAGACCCCCAATTATTAATTAATGTTCGACCTATTGAAGCTTCTATCAAGAGTTTTTTTGCTACCGGTCAACTTTCGCAGTTTATGGATCAGACTAACCCTTTGGCTGGGTTAACCCACCGAAGACGCCTTTCAGCATTGGGACCTGGAGGTTTGTCGAGGGAGAGGGCTGGTTTTGAAGTTAGGGACGTTCACCCTTCTCATTATGGCCGAATGTGTCCGGTTGAGACACCTGAGGGTCCAAATATAGGCTTGATAAATTCGCTAGCTACTTATGCCCGGGTAAATGATTTCGGTTTTCTGGAGACGCCTTATAGAAAAGTAGTTAACGGAAAAGTTACCGATGAAATAGTCTATCTTACTGCCGATGATGAAATGGAGACAGTTATTGCTCAAGCCAATGCTCGTTTTGACCCTAAAACTGGGAAGTTAATAGATAAACAAGTGTTAGCAAGAAACAAAGGCAAAGTTGAATTAGTGAATGCATCAGAAGTTGAATATATGGATGTTTCGCCTAAACAAATTGTAAGTGTTGCTGCAGCCCTTATCCCCTTTCTTGAACACAACGATGCTAATCGAGTTTTAATGGGAGCCAATATGCAGAGACAGGCTGTTCCTTTAGTTAAGACTCAGGCTCCTCTAGTTGGCACTGGGATGGAAAGAAAAGCAATAGTTGACACTGGAGAAGTTATATTGGCTAAAAGGAGTGGGACAGTAAAGAAAGTTGTGGCTGATTTAGTTGAAGTAGAGGTAGCAAAGGGAGAAATAGATCGGTATGAACTTAAAAAATATCAACGTTCCAATCAAGGAACCTGCATCAATCAGGTGCCAGTTGTTAATGAAGGCGATAGAGTTGCGGCTGGTGAGGTGATTGCTGATGGTCCTTGTTCAGACCATGGAGAGCTGGCTTTGGGAGCCAATCTTCTGGTAGCTTTTATGCCCTGGGAAGGCTACAACTACGAAGACGCAATAGTTATCAGCGAGCGACTGGTAAAAGATGACACCCTAACTTCAATTCATATTGAGGAATACGAAGTTGACGCACGGGATACTAAGCTTGGAGCTGAGGAAATCACTCGAGAAATTCCGGGATTGGCCGATGATGTTCTGAAAAATCTGGACGAGGAGGGTATTGTTAGGGTTGGGGCTGAAGTAAAACCCGGTGATATCTTGGTTGGGAAAGTTACTCCCAAAGGCGAAGGTGAAATTACTCCGGAAGAAAAACTTTTGAGGGCGATATTTGGAGAAAAAGCTCGCGATGTTCGAGATACTTCATTGCGAGTCCCTCATGGAGAAGGCGGGAAAGTGATCCGGGTTAAAGTTTTTTCCCGCGAAAGAGGTGACGAGTTACCTCCTGGTGTTAATAAGTTGGTTCGAGTTTATGTAGCTCATTTAAGAAAGGTTTCAGTTGGTGACAAATTAGCCGGTCGGCATGGTAATAAGGGTGTAATTTCAAAAATTGTTCCGGTTGAAGATATGCCCTTTCTTGAAGACGGAACGCCAATTGATATTATTCTTAACCCACTGGGAGTTCCCTCTAGAATGAACGTTGGTCAGGTTTTAGAAACTCACCTGGGTTGGGCTTGTTCTGTTGGTTGGAGGGAGAATGGGAAGAAAAAAGAAGCGCCAGTTTATGTAGCTTCGCCTGTTTTTGAAGGTGCCCGCGAAGAGGAAATAAAGCAGATCTTGGAGAAAGCTGACCTTCCTATTAACGGAAAAGCTACACTTTTTGATGGAAGAACTGGAGAACCTTTCGAACGACCTATTACTGTTGGCTATATTTATATGATGAAGCTTATTCATCTGGTTGATGAAAAAATTCATGCTCGCTCGATAGGCCCTTACTCTCTAATAACTCAACAACCGTTAGGTGGAAAAGCGCAATTTGGAGGTCAGAGGTTTGGTGAAATGGAAGTTTGGGCTCTGGAAGCTTATGGAGCAGCTAACGTACTTCAGGAAATGCTTACTGTCAAGTCGGATGATGTAATGGGGCGAGTGAAGGCATATCAAAGCGTAGTCAAAGGTGAGAACATTCCAGAAGCAGCTTTGCCTGAGTCTTTCAAAGTTCTGGTTAAAGAAATGCAGAGCCTGGGTCTCTCGGTTGAATTAGTTTCTGAAGAAGGCGAAACCATGGAAGTTAAAGAAGAAGCTGAAGAAGAAGAAGCTGCAATGCGGGAGGCAAGGCGACTGGGATTAGAGTTTCGAACTCAATACGATGAAGAAGAAGCTCTGGTTAGTGAAGAACAGGCTGAAGATGAAATTTCATAAAATTCTGGTTTTGGAGGGATTTGTCTGTGGATATAAATATTTTTGATGCGGTAAAAATCTCTTTGGCTTCGCCTAGTCGAATTAGAAGCTGGTCGCATGGGGAAGTCAAAAAGCCGGAAACGATTAACTATCGGACTTTAAAGCCAGAGAGAGATGGTCTTTTCTGCGAAAAAATCTTTGGGCCGGTTAAAGATTTTGAGTGTTACTGCGGAAAATACCGAAAAGTGCGGTTTAAAGGAATTGTCTGTGAAAAATGCGGAGTTGAGGTAACTAACTCTCGAGTTAGAAGGGAGCGGATGGGGCATATTGAGTTAGCGGCTCCAGTGGCTCATATTTGGTTTTTCAAAGGTGTTCCTTCCCGTATGGCCTATTTGCTCGACATCTCTTCCAAAGACCTGGAACGGGTTATTTATTTTGCTGCTCCTATCATTATCAGTGTTGATGTCGAAAAAAGAGCTCAGAACATGAACACTTTAAAGGAGGAATTTACCAGCGACATTAAATCTTTAGATGAGGAATTATTGGAAGAGATTAAAAGACTGGAGAAGGAGAGAGAGGAAAAACTAACTTCTTTGGATACAGGCAAAGGGATTTCAAAAAGTGTTGAAGAAAAAGTGCGGAGGGAATACGAAACATTAATTGAAGAGAAAAAAGAGTTTTTTGAAGAAGAAAAGAAGAGAATAAGAGAGGCTTTTGTTACCTTTGAGAGACTTAAGGAACGCGATGTTATTCTTGATGAGGAAGTTTATCGAGAAATGCGTTATCGATATGGGGATTATTTTGTTGGCGGAATGGGAGCAGAAGCCATCAGAGAAATTTTGCAGAGAATAGACCTGGAAAAAGAAGCTAAAGAGCTAAAGAAAGAAATAAGAAGAAGTAAAGGCCCAAAATGTATTAAAGCAATCAAAAGGCTTAAAATAATCAGTGCTTTTCTCAAGTCAGAGAACCGTCCTGAATGGATGATTCTTGAGGTTTTACCTGTTTTGCCCCCGGAGATAAGGCCGATGGTCCAGTTAGATGGTGGGCGGTTTGCTTCTTCAGATTTAAACGACCTTTACCGGAGGGTGATCAATCGAAATAACCGTCTAAAGAAACTTCTTGATCTCGGAGCTCCAGAAATAATTGTTAATAACGAAAAAAGAATGCTTCAGGAAGCTGTTGATGCTTTGTTTGATAACGAAAAGAGATCAAGACCAGTTTTGGGAACCAACAATCGACCTCTCAAGTCTCTTTCTGATATGTTAAAAGGCAAACAAGGAAGATTCCGTCAGAACCTTTTAGGTAAAAGAGTTGACTACTCTGGTCGTTCTGTTATTGTTGTCGGACCCCACCTCAAACTTCACCAGTGCGGCCTACCTAAGATTATGGCTCTGGAATTGTTTAAACCCTTTGTTATGCGAAGGTTGGTTGAGCTTGGGCACGCTCTTAATATCAAAGGAGCAAAAAAAATAATCGAGCGATTAAGCCCGGTTGTCTGGGATGTACTTGAGGATGTCATCAGGGATAAGGCAGTTTTACTCAATCGCGCACCCACCCTTCACCGTTTAGGGATTCAAGCTTTTGAACCAGTTTTGGTAGAAGGTAAAGCAATTCGTATTCATCCTCTGGTTTGCCCTCCTTTTAATGCCGATTTTGATGGCGACCAAATGGCAGTTCATGTTCCTTTATCGGTTGCAGCCCAAGCTGAGGCAAGGATTCTAATGCTTTCGGTTAATAATGCCCTTTCTCCGGCCAGTGGTCGTCCTTTAGTAGCGCCAACTCAGGATATGGTGCTGGGCATTTATTACCTAACAGCCGATGCTGATCGAGAAGTTAAAGGCAATGGAATGATTTTTGCCAATCCTGAGGAGGCAATTAAGGCTTATGAACTGGGTGAAGTTCACCTTCAAGCTCGAGTGAAAGTACGCTTGAATTCTAAAAAAGCCAAAGGCTTGCTTGAAACTACAGTTGGTCGCTTGATATTTAACCAGGCTTTACCCGAGAATTATCCCTTTGTTAACTGTGAAGTTAATAAAAAGAAAATTATAGAAATGGTCGAGGAGTTTTATAGTTTATATGATGTGGCTGAAGTAGGTGAAATTCTCGATAACCTTAAAGAGATTGGGTTTGAATATGCTTCAAAGCCTGGCTTCACCATTGGTGTTGACGATATGGCTATCCCCCCCAACAAGGAGGAAATTCTTGAAAATTACGAAAAAAAGGCGGACGAGGTTGAAGAACAGTTTAGGGGTGGTTTGATAACTGAAAGTGAGCGCCACAAACGCGTCGTTGAGCTCTGGAACCGAGCAACCGATGAAGTAAAGGAAGCAATGGAAAAGAACTTTTTTAAATTCAATCCCATTTACTTGATGGCAAACTCTGGTGCTCGTGGCAGCATCAAACAGGTGCGGCAGTTAGCTGGGATGCGAGGTTTGGTTGCTAATCCGAAGGGAGAAATTATTGACCGGCCAATTAAGTCTAATTTTAGAGAGGGTCTTTCTGTTCTGGAATACTTTATTTCTACCCATGGGGCCCGAAAGGGTTTGGCCGATACTGCTTTGCGAACAGCTGACTCCGGCTATCTGACTCGTAGATTGGTTGATGTTGCTCATGATGTAATTGTTAGAGAAGAAGACTGCGGAACAAATCAGGGAATACCAAAGCCGGTTTTTGATGATGAAGGAAACCCGAATCGAAACTTGATTGGTCGGATAACCCTTGAACCAGTAGTTAATTCAGCAACTGGTGAAATAATTATTAATGCTGGCGAAGAGATTGACGAGGCAGCGCTTAAGAAAATTGTTAATCTGGCTGAAAGAGATGGTTTGAACGAGGTAATAGTAAGAAGTGTTTTATATTGTAATGCAGCTCAGGGTATGTGTCAAAAATGCTATGGTTGGGCTCTGGCTGAGCGACGGCTGGTAGAATTGGGTGAAGCAGTAGGTATAATAGCGGCTCAATCTATCGGAGAACCGGGCACTCAGCTGACAATGAGGACTTTCCATACAGGTGGGGTTGTTGGAGAGGATATAACTCATGGCTTGCCTCGGGTGGTTGAGCTTTTTGAAGCTCGCAAGCCTAAAGGACTGGCTTTGGTGAGTGAAGTTTCTGGAAAAGTTGAGATTAAAGAAGGAAAGAAGTTTAAAAAAATTGTTATTTACACTGAAACTGGTCGGGAAAAAACTTACACTGTTTCCAAAAGAGCACATATCAAGGTAGCCAATGGAGCTTTAGTGAAAGCTGGGGACCAGCTAACTGAGGGTTCTTTAAGGCCGCAGGATATCTTAAGAATAAAAGGCTTGCAAGCTGTTCAGTTGTATTTACTTGAGGAGGTGCAGAAAGTTTATCGTTCTCAAGCGGTTGAAATAAACGATAAGCATATCGAGATAATTATCCGCCAAATGTTGCGGCGAGTAAGTATTGTTGATCCTGGCGATACTGATTTCCTACCCGGGCAGATAGTTGACCGCTTTATTTTTGAGAAAGAAAACGAAAAGGTGAAGGAGCAAGGTGGCAAGCCAGCTTCAGCAAAGCAGGTTTTGATGGGTATTACTAAAGCTGCTCTAGCTGCGGAAAGCTGGCTTTCGGCTGCTTCTTTCCAGGAAACCACCCGAGTACTAACTGAAGCAGCAATTAAAGGAGACATAGATAACCTGGTCGGCCTCAAGGAAAATGTGATTATTGGCAAAATTATTCCCTGTGGTTGCGGCTTTAAGATGCATCGAGAAGTAGAACCAAGGATTGAAGGGGAGGAGGCAATACAAGCTGAGGAAGCTTTACAGCTTTTAAGCAGTGGTCTCAATGCTTCTTCTAAGAATGAGGTAGTTGAAGAAAAACAAGTTATGGCTGAAGAAAAAGTTGACAGTTAAAGAAATTTGAGTTACAATCAGCGATTGTTGTCTCAAGCTTGCTAGGTAATAACTATTGTGAAGAGGTAAAATGCCAACAATTAATCAATTAATCAGGAAAGGTAGAAAGAAAACAGGCTGGAAAAGCAAAACTCCAGCTCTGGGGGGTAATCCTCAGAAGCGAGGAGTTTGCATTCGTGTTTCTACCACTACACCTAAGAAGCCAAATTCTGCTTTAAGAAAGATTGCTCGGGTCAGACTGACGAATGGTATGGAAGTAACTTCCTATATTCCGGGAATCGGGCACAATCTTCAAGAACACTCGATTGTTTTAGTCAGGGGCGGAAGAGTCAAAGATTTACCTGGAGTGAGATATAAAGTTATAAGAAATGTTTATGACGCAGCGGCAGTTGAAGACCGCCGTCAAGGTCGATCAAAATATGGCGCCAAGGCGCCGAAGAGCTAGGTGTTGTAATTGCCAAGAAAAGGTCCGGTTCCCAAACGAATAATTGAGCCAGATTTAGTTTATGGAGACGAACTTGTTGCCCGCCTAATATCTCATGTTTTACGTAGCGGCAAGAAAAGTTTGGCTGAGAGAATAGTTTATAAAACTCTTGACTTAATAAAAGAAAGGACTAAAGAAGAACCTCTGAAAGTGTTGAAAGCGGCGGTTGATAATGTTCGCCCTCTTTTAGAGGTTAAGCCGAGACGGGTGGGTGGTGCAACCTATCAGGTGCCGGTAGAAGTAGAGGAAAGAAGAGGGATAACTCTCGCTTTGCGCTGGATAATTAGTATAGCTCGCTCTAAAGAAGGTAAACCAATGTACGAGCTTTTAGCAAACGAAATTATGGAAGCAGCTAAAGGTGAAGGAGCAGCAGTAAAAAAGAAAGAGGACCTTCACAAAATGGCTGAAGCAAATCGGGCTTTTGCCCATTATCGATGGTAAAGGTGGAGATGATGGATAGTAAGACAGTATTAGAAAAAACTAGGAATATCGGGATAATGGCTCATATAGATGCCGGCAAAACTACTACAACTGAGCGGATTTTGTTTTATACTGGCCGGGTTCATCGGATTGGCGAGGTTGATGAAGGTTCAGCGACAATGGACTTTATGCCTCAGGAAAAAGAGCGAGGAATAACGATTACTTCAGCGGCTACTACTTGTCACTGGAAAGATTTTCGAATTAATATAATAGACACACCAGGGCACGTTGATTTTACTGTAGAGGTAGAGCGTTCGCTTCGAGTGCTTGATGGAGCGGTTGCTATTTTTTGTGCGGTTGGTGGTGTTGAACCTCAATCAGAGACAGTCTGGCGTCAAGCTGATAAATATGGTGTTCCACGAATTGCGTACGTCAATAAGCTCGATCGCACTGGCGCTGACTTTTTCAATGTTGTTGAGATGATGAAAAGCCGTCTGGGTGCTCAACCGGTGGTTTTACAGCTTCCTGTTGGGGTTGAAGACAGTTTTACTGGAATAGTTGATTTGTTAAAAATGAAAGCGATTTATTGGGTTGATGAGCTTGGGTTAGAGATGGAAGAAAAAGAAATTCCGGCCGAGCTTGAAACTCAAGCTGTGGAATACCGCCATCTTCTTTTAGAAGCGGTAGCTGAGTTTTCTGAGGATTTAATGGAAAAATATCTTGAAGATAAGGAAATTTCTGTTGACGAAATCAAGAGAGCTTTGAGAAAGGGAACTCTGGAGGCTAAAATCAATCCAGTCCTTTGTGGTGCTTCATTTAAGAACAAAGGTGTACAGCCTTTACTGGACGCGGTGGTTGATTACTTGCCTTCACCTCTTGATATGCCACCAGTTGAAGGAGTAAATCCTAAAAATGGCGAAACTATGATTTTTTATCCTCGAGCTGATGAACCTTTTTGTGCTTTAGCCTTTAAAGTAATGGTTGATCCATATGTTGGAAAGTTAACCTTTTTCCGAGTTTATTCGGGCAAGCTTGAAGCCGGTTCTTATGTTTACAACTCAGTTAAAGGAAATCAAGAAAGAATTGGTCGTCTTTTACAAATGCATGCTGATCATAGAGAGGAGAGAAAAGAAGTTTTTGCTGGTGATATTGTTGCCGCGGTTGGTTTAAAAAATACTACCACTGGCGACACACTTTGCGAAGTTGATAAACCTATCATTCTTGAGTCAATGCAGTTTCCGGAGCCGGTTATTTCAGTTGCGGTAGAGCCAAAGACCAAAGCGGATCAGGATAAGCTTAGTGGTGCTCTGGCAAAACTAGCTGAAGAAGACCCCACTTTTCAGGTTGGTTTTGACGAAGAAACGGGGCAGACAGTTATTTCTGGTATGGGCGAGCTTCACCTTGAGATAATTGTTGACCGGCTAAAAAGGGAGTTTAAGGTAGGCGTAAATGTTGGCAAGCCTCAAGTTGCCTATCGAGAGACTATTACCCGTCCGGTAACAAATATTGAAGGAAAATATGTTCGTCAGTCGGGTGGTCGAGGTCAATATGGCCATGTCGTAATTAAGGTTGAGCCAAATATTGGCAGAGGTTTTGAGTTTTTTGACAAAATCGTTGGCGGAGTTATTCCTCGTGAATTTATTCCGGCAGTTGAAAAAGGAGCTCGTGAAGCTTTGGAAGCTGGAGTTTTAGCTGGCTATCCTGTGGTTGATGTTAAGGTTGAGCTTTTTGATGGCTCATATCACCCGGTTGATAGCTCAGAACTGGCGTTTAAAATTGCTGGCTCAATGGCTGTTCGAGAGGCTTTGCGACGGGCTCATTCTATCCTTCTCGAGCCTATAATGAGAGTGGAAGTTGTTATTCCTGAAGAGTACCTTGGCGATGTTTTGGGCGATTTAAACGCGCGTCGAGGACATATTGAAAGCATGGAAAAGAAAGCAAATGCCCAGGTAATCAAAGCCTATGTTCCTTTGGCGGAGATGTTTGGTTATGCTACTTCTCTTCGCTCCTTGACTCAAGGGAGAGGGTCGTTTACTATGCAGTTCCAATCTTACAAAGCTGTTCCTGAAGGAATAGCCAAGTTAATTATCGAAAAAGCTCAAGGCGATTCTTCGGAGGCAGTTATTTAGGAAGGGAGATATGGATTTAATGAATTTTAAACAATTTTGGAAGGAGGCCCAAAATGGCAAAGCAAAAATTTGAGAGAGTAAAACCCCATCTGAATGTGGGAACCATTGGTCATGTTGACCACGGCAAGACAACTTTAACAGCAGCTATCACCAAAGCTCTTTCTAACATTGGATTTGCTGAGTACATTCCTTTTGATCAGATAGACAAAGCTCCAGAAGAAAAAGCTCGCGGCATAACCATTGCTATTGCTCATGTTGAATACCAAACCGAAAAACGTCACTATGCTCATATTGACTGTCCAGGCCACGCTGACTATGTCAAGAATATGATAACTGGCGCCGCTCAAATGGACGGTGCCATTTTAGTTGTCTCAGCTGCTGATGGTCCAATGCCCCAAACTCGTGAACACGTCCTTCTTGCCCGCCAGGTTGAAGTCCCCTACATTATTGTTTACTTAAACAAGGTTGACATGGTTGATGACCCTGAACTTTTAGAATTAGTTGAGGTTGAAGTAAGAGACCTCTTGACTGAATACCAGTTCCCGGGAGAGGAAACCCCGGTTATCAAAGGAAGTGCTCTTAAAGCCCTTGAATGTGGTTGCGGAAAAAGAGAATGCGAAGTCTGCAAAAGTATCTGGGAACTCTTAGACGCTTTAGACAACTACATTCCTGAACCGGTAAGAGAAATAGACAAACCCTTCCTTATGCCCATTGAAGATGTCTTCTCTATAACTGGTCGTGGAACAGTTGTTACCGGAAGAGTAGAGCGCGGGAAAGTAAGAGTGGGAGAAGAAGTAGAACTGGTTGGTCTTTCTGACGAACCTCACAAAACAGTAGTAACTGGAGTTGAAATGTTTAGAAAAATCCTTGATGAAGGAGTAGCCGGAGACAACATTGGCCTCCTTCTTCGCGGTATTGGCAAAGATGAGGTTGAGAGAGGAATGGTGGTTGCTCAACCCGGTTCCATTACTCCTCATCGCCGCTTCAAAGCTCAAGTTTATGTCTTAACCAAAGAAGAAGGCGGTCGTCACACTCCTTTCTTTAACGGCTACCGTCCTCAGTTTTATGTAAGAACAACTGATGTCACTGGAACAATTAAACTACCTGAGGGAGTAGAAATGGTAATGCCTGGTGACAACACTGAAATTGAAGTTGAGCTCATTGCTCCCATTGCTCTTGAAGAAGGTGTCCGCTTCGCTATCCGCGAAGGTGGCCGAACTGTAGGAGCTGGGAGTGTAACCAAGGTTCTGGAGTAAGGGAGTAAATTGCAACAAAAAATAAGAATCAGATTAAAAGCATACGACCATGAAGTTTTAGATGAGTCAGCTCGCTGGATTATCCAGGAAGTTGAAAAAACTGGCGCGCGAGTAGCTGGTCCAGTTCCTTTACCTACTGAAAGGAGTCTGGTAACAGTATTAAGGTCTCCTCATAAAGATAAGGACTCACGTGAACAGTTTGAAGTTAGAGTCCATAAGAGATTAATAGATATACTAGACCCAACTCCTCGAACAGTCGATTCGCTAATGAGACTGGATTTGCCAGCTGGTGTAGATATAGAACTGAAGATTTAGGAGTAAGAATGCCAAAGGGTTTGATTGGAAAAAAGTTAGGTATGACTCAAATATTTGAAGGAGAAGAAGCAATTCCGGTCACGGTAATTGAAGCTGGGCCTTGCCTGGTTACTCAGATTAAAACGGTAGAAAAAGATGGCTACTCAGCTGTTCAGCTCGGTTTTGAGGAAGTAAAAGAGACCAAACTTAACAAACCCCTTAAAGGGCACTTCGAGAAAAATAAACTGAAGCCTTGTCGAAAACTGATTGAGATTAGACTGGACGAGAAAGAAGTGGCTAACTATCAGGTCGGTTCAGAGTTAAAGGTAGATATTTTTAAGCCCGGCGAAAAAATAGACATAGTTGGTACTTCAAAAGGTAAGGGCTTTGCCGGCGTGGTTAAAAGGCATGGTTTTAAAGGTTTTCCTGCCTCTCATGGTTCTCGCTATCACCGAGCTGGTGGTTCGATAGGTATGGCTGCTTTTCCAGCTCGAGTTATCAAAGGGATGAAAATGCCTGGTCGTCATGGAGGGAGAAGGGTTACCGTTCAAAATCTTGAGGTGGTGAAAGTGATCCCTGAAGATAATTTACTATTACTTAGAGGTGCTGTTCCTGGACCTATTGGTGGATATGTATTAGTAAAGCAGGCAGTCAAAGCAACTGTAAAAGGAGTAAGAAATTGATTAAGGCTCCAGTTTTTGATGAAAAAGGAAGCAGAAAAGGCGAGCTAAACTTAAAAGAGGGAATTTTTTCAGTTGAACCAAAGGAAAACCTGGTTCATCTGGTTTGTCGAGCTTATCTGGCTTCGCAGCGGGCAGGGAGTGCCAATACCCGTGGCCGTTCGGAAGTTCGCGGCGGTGGTGCTAAACCTTGGAGGCAGAAAGGAACTGGCCGGGCACGGGTTGGAACTATTCGCTCACCTCTTTGGAAAGGTGGCGGCGTAACATTTGGTCCGAAACCACGCGATTATTCTTTTAAGGTAAACAAAAAAGAAAAGAAGCTGGCTTTAAAATCAGTTCTCTCTGCTAAAGCTCGAGAAAAGAAAGTTTTAATTTTGGATAAACTAACCATTTCTGAGCCTAGCACCAAAAAAGCTTTTGAGTTACTAAGTAAGTTAAAAATAGATAAAAATAAAGTAACTCTGGTTTTAAGTCCGGAAGAGGAGAAAGTTTATCTTTCTTTCCGGAATTTACCTTTTGTGAATGTAGTTTTGGTGTCTGGAATAAATGTCTACCTTGCTTTAAATAATGAATATTTACTTTTTACCAAGGCAGCTCTTGAGTGCTTAAATGAGGTGCTGGATTGATGGATGAAAGGGAAATTATTTTGCGGCCAGTTTTAACTGAAAAAACTTATCAGGGTTTTGAAAAGAGAAAGTATGCTTTTGAAGTGCATCCTGGAGCCAATAAGGTTGAAATAGCTAAAGCTGTGGAAAAAGCTTTTAAAGTTAAAGTTGAGAAGGTAAATACTCTTTGGGTGAAGCCTAAACCCCGTCGCTATGGGCGATATCTGGGAAAAACTCGAAAGTGGAAAAAAGCAGTTGTGACCCTCGAGGTTGGTCAGAAAATTGATTTCTTTGAGGGACTTTAGGAGGTTTTGAGTGGGAATTAAAAAACTTAAACCAACTTCAGCTGGTAGAAGGTTTATGACTGTTGCCGATTTTAAAGAAATTACCAGGTCTAAGCCGGAAAAATCTCTGGTGAAACCTTTACCTAAAAAGGCAGGTCGCAATTCGCAGGGTCGTTTAACTGTCAGACATCAAGGAGGCGGCCATAAAAGGCTATATCGCTTAATCGACTTTAAGCGGGATAAAGACGGTGTTCCAGCTAAAGTTGTGAGTATTGAGTATGACCCTAACCGTTCAGTTCGTATAGCTTTGCTTCATTATGCAGATGGAGAAAAGCGATATATTCTGGCTCCTTTAGGGCTTAAAGTTGGTGACACCGTTTCTTCTGGCCAAGGCTCAGATATTAAAACGGGAAATGCTTTGGCCTTGAGCGATATCCCGGTTGGAACGATTATTCATAACTTAACTTTGCAGCCGGGAGGAAAAGCTAAGTTAGTGCGCTCGGCTGGTGTTGGAGCTCAAATAATAGCCAAAGAGGGCGAATATGCTCAAATACGCTTACCTTCTGGAGAGATAAGAGCTTTCAAACTTAACTGCCGGGCTACTATTGGTCAGCTTGGTAATGCTGAGCATGAACTGATAAAAGTTGGAAAGGCTGGACGCTCTCGCTGGAAGGGAATAAGACCAACCGTAAGAGGAACAGCTATGAATCCAATTGACCACCCTCACGGTGGTGGAGAAGGGAAATCTGGTCCCGGTCGCCATCCGGTTACTCCTTGGGGAAAACCAACTTATGGCTACAAAACTCGGAAAAAGAAGCCTTCTGATAAATATATTATCAAAAGGAGGAAAGGATAAAACCCAATGCCGCGTTCTTTAAAAAAAGGTCCTTATGTTGAAGAGAAGCTTTTAAAAAAAATTTCTAAACTTAACGAACAGGGAGAGAAAAAAATTATTAAAACCTGGTCGAGGAGCTCGACGATTATTCCTGAGATGGTTGGTCATACTATTGCTGTCCACAACGGCCGTCGCCATATACCGATTTTTATTACTGAATCGATGGTTGGTCACAAATTAGGAGAATTTGCTCCAACAAGAACTTTCAAAGGTCACAGCGGAGCAAGTGAGCGAACTACTAAGGTAAAATAGTGGAGGTTATTTTTAATGGCTGAGGCAAGAGCAGTTGCAAGGTTTATAAGAGTAGCACCCCGGAAAGCACGGGCTGTGGTCGATTTAATAAGGGGTAAGAGTTTAAGTGAAGCCCGAACAATCTTGGCTTTCACTCCCCGGGCGGCTAGCCGAATAGTTAAGAAAGTTCTGGATTCAGCTGCTGCTAACGCTGAGTTTAATCATCATTTAAAAGTGGATAACCTTTACGTTAAAGAAGCTCGGGTTGATCAAGGACCTGCTTTAAAACGCTATCGCCCTCGAGCAATGGGCCGGGCAACTATGGTAAAACACTTTAAAATTGTTCTGGCTGAGATTGGAGGGGAAGAGTAGTGGGCCAGAAAGTTAATCCAGTCGGTTTTAGAATAGGAATTATTGAAAGCTGGCGTTCTAATTGGTTTAGCAGTGGGAAGGACTATACCCAGGGCGTAATTGAGGATTCACTAATTCGAGATTATATAAGAAAAAAATTGCGAAAAGGTGCGGTTTCCAGAATAGAAATTAGCAGACTCAAGAAAGCTGCCGAAGAAGTTATGGTTACTATTTATACTGCTCGGCCTGGTGTTGTTATTGGAAGAAGAGGTTCTGAGGTTGACCTTTTGAAGAGCCAATTAGAAAGACTTACTCACCAGAGAAAAGTAAAAGTCGATATTAAAGAAGTTAGAATTCCGGAGCTTGATGCTGATCTGGTTGCACAAAGTGTGGCTGACCAGATTGAGGCTCGAGTTTCTCACCGTCGAGCTATGAAGAGAGCAATAACTTCAGCCTTGAGGATGGGCGCTAAGGGAATAAAAATTTCGTGTTCTGGACGGTTGGGCGGAGCCGAAATTGCTCGTCGCGAATGGTATCGGGAAGGCCGGGTTCCTCTTCATACTTTAAGAGCTCAGATTGATTATGGTTTTGCTGAAGCCTTAACAAAATATGGGCGAATTGGAGTAAAGGTTTGGATTTACAAAGGAGATGTTTTCAAGAAGGAACAGCCAAAAATTGAAGAGGAAGCAGGAAAATTACTTGGCGCAGAGGAATCAGCCGAATCAGTTGAAACAGCGGTAGCTCTTAAAACTGGAAGCGTAGAGGTAGACGAGCTAAAACAGGAGGTGGGCGAGGATGTTACAACCCAAGAAAACTAAGTTTCGCCGGGCTCAGCGCGGACGGATGAAAGGTCAAGCTAAGGGCGGAACTTCTCTTCACTTTGGTGATTACGGTCTTAAAGCTTTGGCCCCCGGTTGGCTGACTGCCCAACAAATTGAAGCAGCCCGAATTGCCATAGCTCGTTATTTAAAAAGAGGTGGTAAGGTTTGGATTAATGTTTTTCCTGATAAACCCATCTCTAAAAAACCAGCGGAAACTCGAATGGGGAGCGGTAAGGGTTCACCTGAGTATTGGGTAGCAGTGGTTAAGCCAGGGCGAGTAATTTTCGAGCTGGCAGGGATTGATCGAGATGCTGCTGTTGAAGCTTTAAGGTTAGCTTCTAACAAACTTCCCATTAAGACGAAGGTTGTCCAGAGGGAGGGGGAGTGAAAATGCGAGCCGAAGAACTTAGAAATTTTAGCGATGAAGAACTTATTGAAAAACTTAAAGAATTGCGTCAGGAGTTATTTAATCTTCGATTTCAATTGGCTACTGGGCAGTTGAAAAACGTTAGAAGAATTAAATTGGTCAAGAAAGATATTGCTCGGGTTTTAACCATTTTAAAAGAGAATGAACGAAAAACTGCTTAAGGAGTTTTGATGGAAAAAATCAAAAGGAAAGTTTTGGTTGGAGAAGTAGTTAGCGACAAAATGGATAAAACAGTGGTAGTGGCGGTTAAACGGATGGTTAGGCACCCGATAATAAGTAAGTCTATTAAAAAGACAGCTCGGTTTAAGGCTCATGATGAGAAGAACCAGGCTAAAGTTGGCGATTTGGTTGAGATTATGGAAACTCGCCCTTTAAGCAAGGAAAAACGCTGGCGAGTGACAAAAATTATTAAAGCCGCTGATTAAGACTGAGGTGAACAGATGATTCAGCAAGAGACAAGACTAAAAGTTGCGGACAACACTGGTGCAAAAGAGATACTCTGCATTCGGGTGTTGGGAGGCTCGCGTCGTCGATATGCGCGAGTTGGAGATGTAATTGTGGCAACTGTTAAGGAAGCTGTTCCCGGCGCACCGGTAGGTAAAGGTGATGTAGTTAGAGCAGTGGTTGTTAGGACCAGGAAAGAAACCAAAAGAAAAGATGGTTCAAGTGTGTCTTTTGATGACAACGCTGCTGTTTTGATAAATGAAACGGGTAATCCCCGTGGAACTCGAATTTTCGGTCCAGTAGCCAGGGAGTTAAGAGATAAAAATTTTATGAAAATAGTTTCTTTAGCGCCGGAAGTGATTTAGGAGGATTAAAAGTGGCTAAAGTAAAAATAAAAAAAGGTGACCGAGTAGAAGTTATAGCTGGCAAAGATCGTGGAAAAGCTGGCAAAGTACTACGAGTTTTTCCGACAGAGAATCGATTGATTGTGGAAAAAGCAAATGTGGTCAAAAAGCATTCTCGTCCTACGCAAAAAAACCCTCAAGGTGGGATTGTTGAAATGGAGGCACCTTTGCCTATTTCTAATGTCATGTTAATTTGTCCTCGATGCAACAGAAAAACACGAGTAGGCAAAACGATTCTAGCTGATGGCAGTCGGGTGAGAATCTGTAAAAAGTGTGGGAGTGAAATAGACTAAAATGGCAAATAAAAGCGAAAAAAAATTGGAAAAAACTACACCTCGCTTAAAAAAGCTTTACCTAGAAAAGGTTCGACCTTGGCTGGTCAAGGAGCTTAATTTAAAAAATATAATGGAGGCGCCGAAACTGGAAAAAATTGTGGTAAATATTGGCATAGGCGAAGCTACTCAGAGCGAGAAGGTTCTGGAACAAGCTGTTGAAGACCTATCTTTGATTACTGGCCAGAGACCCATCATTACCCGAGCAAAAAAATCAGTTTCTGGTTTTAAATTGAGACAGGGGATGGCTATTGGCTGCAAGGTAACCTTGCGGGGTGACCGAATGTACGAGTTTTTCGATCGCTTAGTAAATGTTGCCCTTCCCCGCGTTCGCGATTTCCGTGGACTTTCTGTAGAGTCTTTTGATGGGCGGGGTAATTATAACTTTGGAGTCGAAGAGCAGTATATTTTTCCCGAAATCGACCTTGACAAATCAGAAAAGGCTTTGGGTATGGACATTTGTATTGTCACTTCTACTGAGGATGATGAAGAAGCGCGTTTTCTTCTTGAAGGTTTAGGTTTTCCTTTCCGGAAGAAACCTCAGGCTGAGAAGAAAGTAGTTGAAGGAGGTCAAGTTGACACGAAAGGCGCTTAAAATTAAACAAAAGCGTGAACCTAAATTTGCGGTTCGCAAGTATAACCGCTGTTGTCGGTGCGGAAGAGCTCGAGGGGTTTATACCCGTTTCGGGCTTTGCCGAATTTGTTTAAGAGAGCTAGCTCATCGGGGAGAAATCCCCGGCTTAAGAAAGGCTAGCTGGTAGGAGGCAAGATGGTTTTAACAGATCCGGTTGGCGATATGGTTACGAGAATCAGGAATGCAAGTCGAGCTTATCATGAATGGACTGAAATCCCTTCGGCTCGCTTCAAAAAAGAGCTCTGCCAGATTTTAAAAAAAGAGGGCTATCTTGAAGATTTTAAAGTAGAAAGGAAAGGTCCAGCCGAAGTTTTAAAGGTTAAACTAAAGTATGGACCAAGCAAAAAGAGAGCTATAACCGGGATTATGAGAATTAGCAAGCCCGGTTTAAGGGTTTATGTCAAGAAAGAGGAAATTCCCAAGGTTATGGGTGGCTTAGGTTCGGCTATAATTTCTACTTCCCGTGGCCTTTTAACCGATAAAGAAGCAAGGCAAAAAGGCGTTGGCGGTGAGGTAATCTTATACATTTGGTAAGGAGGCTTTCTTGTCAAGAGTAGGAAAGAAAATAATTGATTTACCGGCTAATGTGACAATTGAAATAGAACCGAATTTAGTAAGAGTTAAGGGACCGAAAGGTGAGCTTTCTCAGACAATTCATCCTGAGATGCAAGTGTTGGTTAAAGACAACTCGGTGGTGGTTAAGAGACCAAATGACGAACCGTATTATCGAGCTCTTCATGGGTTGACCCAACGCTTAATTGCTAATATGGTTGAGGGGGTTTCCCAAGGATTTAGCCGCACACTGGAAATAGTAGGGGTTGGTTATCGAGCGGCATTGAAAGGAAGCGATCTTGAATTGAGTGTTGGATACTCTCATCCAATAGTTTTCAAAAAGATTCCGGGTATTGATTTTGAAGTTCCTAACGCCAGCACCGTGATTGTTAAAGGGATTGACAAGCAAATGGTAGGCGAGGTAGCAGCTAAAATCAGAGCGATTAGAGGTCCTGAACCGTATAAAGGTAAAGGAATAAAGTACTCCGGCGAGTTTATCAAGAGAAAGGCCGGGAAAGCAGGGAAGGCATGATTATGTTGAAACGAAGTAAATCCAGTGAGAAAGTTTATAATCGAAAGAAAAGGCATCAACGGATTCGAAAAAGGGTCTTTGGAACTTCAGAGCGACCGAGGCTTTCAGTTTTTCGCAGCAACTACAATATCTATGCTCAGATTATTGATGATAATAAAGGGGTAACTTTAATTTCAGCTTCCACTTTAGATAAAGAACTTAAAGAGTTAAGAGGGAAGAAAAGCATTGAAGCAGCTAAAAAAGTTGGCAAACTTATTGCGGCAAAGGCCTTAAAAAAGGGAATAAAGGCAGTAGTTTTTGACCGAGGTGGCTTTAGATATCATGGTCGGATAAAGGCTCTGGCTGAAGCTGCCAGGGAAGAAGGATTAGAGTTTTAATGGAAAGGTGGGAAATGAATAAGTCTTTAGAAACGCAGGAACAGTTTGAGGAAGAAATAGTTTTCATAAATCGAGTAGCTAAAGTAACCAAAGGTGGCCGAAGATTTAAGATGGCTGCTCTGGTTATAGTTGGAGACAAAAAGGGACAAGTTGGTGTTGGGTATGGAAAGGGCAACGAGCTTCCTCTGGCAATTCAGAAAGGAGTACAAGCGGCGAAAAAGAATCTTTTCCAGGTGCCGCTAAGGGGGACTACAATTCCTCATGCTGTTTTAGGCGATTTCAAAGCCAGTAAAGTTTTAATTAAACCAGCAGCTCCAGGAACGGGAGTAATTGCTGGTGGTCCAATAAGAGCTCTTTTTGAGTTAGCTGGAATTAAAGATGTTCTTGCTAAATCCCTTGGCTCAGCAAATGCTATAAATATGGTTAAGGCGGCCGAGAAGGGCCTGAAGAGCTTGCTTAATCCTGATGAAGTTAGGAATTTAAAGAAAAAGACTGGTAAGGAAGAAGAATGAAAATAAGAATAAAATTGGTTAAAAGCGCTATTGGTCGGATAGAGAGCCAGAAAAAAACTTTAAAGGCGCTTGGCTTGCGGAAACTGAATCAGGTAGTGGTCAAAGAAGACACTCCTTCCATTAGAGGTATGATTAATAAAGTATCTCACCTTATTGAAGTAGAGGAGGTATCGGATTGAGGCTTGATGCTTTAAAACCAAATCCTGGTTCGACCAAGCGCAAGAAAAGGTTAGGCAGAGGCCTTGGTTCTGGTCACGGGGTAACAGCCGCTCGGGGGACCAAAGGCCAAAGAGCTCGTTCTGGTGGTTCTAAAGGACCTCATTTCGAAGGTGGCCAGAACCCGTTTTATCTTAGAGTACCGCGTTACCCTGGTTTTAAGAACCCTTTTAAGAAAGTTTACGCCGAAGTAAATCTGGATAAGTTAAATCTTTTTCCGGATAAATCGGTGGTTGACCGCGAAGCTCTAGTTGCTAAAAAATTGATTAAGAAAAATGAAAAACTGGTTAAGATCCTTGGTCGAGGAAGGTTAGAGAGAAAGCTGGTGGTAAAAGCCAATGCTTTTAGCAAAAAAGCAGTTGAGCAAATAACTAGTAAAGGCGGGAAAGTAGAGTTAATTAATGATTAAAGAACTAACTAATGCTTTTAGAGTTGAAGACTTAAGGAAAAAACTTATATTTACCTTAATGATTGTAGTTTTCTATCGACTTGGTTCTTTTATTCCCATTCCCGGTGTTCCTCGCGGTATCTTCGCTAAACTTTTCAAAGAAAGCGCTATCCTGGGTTTCTTAAATATTTTTACTGGAGGCGCCTTAGAAAATCTGGCAATCTTTGCTTTGGGAATTATGCCTTACATTACTGCTTCAATTATTATGGAGCTTTTGACTGTAGTTATTCCTCAAGTTGAGCAGTGGGCAAAAGAAGGCGAGGAAGGTAGAAGAAAAATTGTTCAATGGTCAAGATACTTAACTTTGGCTTTAGCTTTGATTCAATCTTTCTTTATAATGAACTCATTGGGGCTTAAAGTTCCAGTAATCAACAAAGTGGTAATCGTTTTAACTCTGGTCTCTGGAATGGCTTTAATAATGTGGATGGCTGAGTTGATAACTCAGCGTGGTATTGGTAATGGAATGTCACTTTTGATTTTTGTTAGCATTATTTCGCGCTTCCCTCAAGCTATTGTGGAAACCATCCAGGTGGCGAGCCCTGTTTATATCGGGTTGGTAGTAGTGGTAGTTTGCTTGGCGATTGCTGGGATTATCTTTATTGAGCAAGGGCAAAGGCGGATTCCTGTTTCATATGCCAAAAGAATTGTTGGCCGGCGGGTTTACGGTGGTGCTAGCACATACCTCCCAGTTAAAATTAACTCGGCTGGCGTAATACCAATAATTTTTGCTTCTTCAGTTCTTTTCTTTCCTGCGGCAATGGCGAAAGTGATGCCAAGTGGTTTTTTGCAGAACTTAGCAAATTCTTTAGAAAAAACCTCTTTTCTCTATCTTTTTCTTTATTTTATGCTGATAATTTTTTTTACTTTCTTTTATTCAGAAATCATTTTTAACCCTGTTCGCCTGGCTGAGGATTTACAAAAATGGGGTGGCTTTATTCCAGGCGTTCGGCCAGGAACGCCAACTACTGATTATATAAACCGCATTTTAAAAAGAGTGACCTTTCCTGGGGCTGTTTTCTTGGGGATAGTCGCTCTTTTCCCAACTATTCTGCTTTCCCAGACCAATATACCCTTTTTTAAGTTTTTCGGTGGCACTTCAATTTTAATAACAGTTGGGGTTGCTCTGGAAACTGTTAAACAAATAGAAGCCCAACTTTTAATGAGACATTACGAAGGACTTTTAAAGTAAAGGGGGAAAAGAAAGTGAGGCTTGTTTTTTTAGGCCCGCCTGGGGTAGGGAAAGGAACACAAGCCCGGCGGTTGTCTCAAGAGTATAACTGGCCACAAATTGCTACCGGTGATATTTTGCGGGAAGCTGTAGCACAAGAGACGCCTCTTGGCGTTAGAGCGAAGGAATATATGGATCGCGGCGATCTGGTACCAGATGAGATAGTGGTAGGAATTGTTAAAGAACGACTGGCTGAGCCAGATGCACAGGAAGGATTTATTCTTGATGGGTTTCCTCGAACTGTCAATCAAGCTCAGGAGCTAGAAGCTGAACTTTCTTCTTTTGGTTCAGGCATTGATGCTGTTGTTTTTTTTAAGGTTAGCGAAAAAGAAATAATCCGACGACTGACAGGGCGACGAATTTGTAAAACTTGTGGTGCTTTATACCACATCATTTATAATCCTCCTGCTGTTGAAGGAAAATGCGACCAATGCGGGGGCGAGCTTTTTCAGAGGAGTGATGATTCTGAAGATACCGTCAGGCGGCGAATGGAAGTATATTTAGCTCAAACCGCCCCCTTGATTAGTTACTATCGTAGCCGAGGCATTTTATGGGAGGTTAATGGCGAACAAAATCCTGACCAGGTATATAGGCAGCTCAAAGAAGTGCTTGGCTTAAATAATGATTAGTTGTAAGTCACCGCAAGAGCTTCGCTTGATGGCTCAAGCAGGCAAGATTGCGGCAAAAACCTTGAAAATATTAGAAAGAAATATTCGGCCCGGGGTTCAAACCAGCTATCTCAACGAATTAGCCGAAAACTTCATTATTAACCAGAAGGCAAGGCCAGCTTTCAAAGGCTATCGTGGTTTTCCAGCTGGTTTATGCGTTTCCATAAATGATGAAGTAGTTCATGGCTTGCCGTCTGAAAAAAGAGTTTTGACTGAAGGAGATATAGTCAGTCTTGACCTAGGAGTTGAGTACCAGGGTTTCTTTTCGGATGTTGCAGCTACTTTCCCAGTAGGTAAAATTTCAGCATTGGCTCAGAAATTGATAAAAGTTACTCAGGAAGCATTGCAGGCGGGGATTGCTCAGTGCCAACCAGGAAACTATCTATTTGATATTTCAGCATCAATCCAGATGATGGTGGAAAGTAATGGGTTTTCGGTGGTAAGGCAGCTTGTTGGGCATGGTATTGGGCGGCAACTTCACGAAGACCCTCAAGTACCCAATTATGGTGAGGCAGGTAAAGGCCTTCAATTAGAAGAGGGAATGACTTTTGCTATTGAGCCTATGGTGAACGCTGGCGGTTACCAGGTAGAAGTTTTGTCTGATGGCTGGACAGTAGTAACAGCTGATGGTAGTTTGTCGGCTCATTTTGAGCATACCGTGGCGATTACTAAAAATGGGCCGTTAATTTTAACAAAATAGTTCTTTACTAAGAATATTTTTTTTGTTAAAATGACTTTTTGTTTTATCGGTGATGACTAAGGAAGAGAAGATAGAAGTGGAAGGAACAGTTTTGGAAGCTTTGCCTAATGCTCAGTTTAAAGTGGAGCTTCCTAATGGGCATATAGTTTTGGCTCATATTTCGGGAAAGATGAGGATTAATTATATAAGAATTTTGCCTGGTGATAAAGTAACTGTTGAACTCTCGCCCTATGATTTAAATCGGGGGCGCATTACTTATCGAAAGAAGTAGGTGGTTGAAATTAAAGTAAGACCGTCAGTAAAACCAATTTGTGCTAAATGTAAGATTATTAAGAGAAAGGGCAAAGTGATGGTTATTTGCTCCAATGTTAGACACAAGCAACGTCAAGGGAAGTAGGTGGATTAATGGCGCGAATTGCTGGAGTTGATTTACCAAAAAATAAAAGGGTAGAGGTAGCGTTAACTTACATTTACGGAATTGGGCGAAGCCGTTCTCACTTAATTTTGGAGCAAGCTGGAGTGGATAAAGACAAAAGAGTTAAGGATTTAAACGAAGAAGAAGTTGCTCGAATAAGGTCATACATTGATGAAAACTTTAAAGTTGAGGGCGAACTAAAGCAAGAAGTTACTCAAAATATAAAGCGCTTAATTGAGATTAGTTGCTATCGAGGAATAAGACATGTTCGAGGTTTGCCGGTGAGGGGGCAGAGAACTCGAACCAATGCTCGCACCCGAAAAGGTCCCCGGAGGGCAATCGGGGCGAAGAAAGGCAAAAAGTAGGAGGTAGTGTAATTGGCTAAAAAAGGTGGGCGTCGAGTTGGTAGAAAAAAAGAAAAGCGCCGGGTTGAGCAAGGTATAGTTAATATTAAGTCAACTTTTAACAACACAATAGTTAGTATTTCTGATAAAGATGGAAATGTTTTAGTCTGGGAGAGTGCGGGAACCGTTGGATTTTCCGGAACCAAAAAGGGTACACCTTTTGCTGCTCAATTAGCAGCTGAAGCTGTGGGTAAGAAAGCCCTAGATTTAGGGATGAAGAAGCTTGATGTTAGGGTTAAAGGCGCTGGTTCGGGCCGGGAAACTGCCATCAGAACTTTACAGGCTCTTGGTTTTGATATCGTTAGTATTGTTGATGTTACTCCTGTGCCTCACAATGGTTGTCGTCCTCCCTCGAAGAGGAGAGTGTAGTTAAATGGCAAGGTACACGGCTTCCGTTTGTCGGCTTTGTCGCCGCGAGGAAACAAAACTTTTTTTAAAAGCTGAAAAATGCTTCACTGATAAATGTGCGCTTGACAAGAGACCTTATCCTCCAGGGGAGCACGGGCGACGGCGACGAAAAGAAAAAGGTTACGCTTTACAATTAAGAGAGAAACAAAAAGCTCGCCGAATCTATGGAGTTCAAGAAGCTCAGTTTGCCAGATACTATGAAATAGCGGCTAAAAAGAAAGGGAAAACTGGAGAAATCCTGCTTCAATTTTTAGAAAGAAGACTTGACAATGTGGTTTTTCGATTGGGATTTGCTCTTTCCCGCCGGGAAGCGCGGCAGCTTGTAAGCCACGGCCAAATTGCTGTTAATGGTAAAAAGGTTAACGTGCCTTCTTATCTGGTAAAACCCGGCGAGATCATCGGCCTTACTTCGAAAGGTAAATCAGTGGATAAAATAAAATCTAATCTTTCCTCTCCTTTTCGTGGTTCGATTCCCGCTTGGCTTTCTTTTGATGAGAAAAAAATGGAAGGAAAAGTGCTGAGTCTTCCCACTCGTGAACAAATTGACCTTTCTGTTCAAGAACATTTGATTGTCGAGCTATATTCAAAATAACGGATTTTAAATTTAGAAATGGAGGTTTTTAGATTATGTTTGAAGCTTTGAAACCCAAAATTCGCTGGGAAGAAATTTCAGATAATTACGCTCGAGTAATGGTTGAACCTTTAGAAAGAGGTTTTGGTTATACACTGGGAAATTCATTAAGAAGAGTTTTGCTTTCTTCTTTAACTGGGGTGGCTATAACCTCGGTAAAAATCGAGGGAGTTTCTCACGAGTTTTCTAACCTCCCCGGGGTTAAAGAAGATGTTATTCATATTCTTTTAAACTTAAAGGAAGTGGTTATTAAGTCGGATTTGGAAGAAGCAGTCTTAAGGTTAAAAGCTAAGGGACCGGCCAAGATTAAAGCTGGAGATTTTGAGGTTCCAGCTGGAGTAGAAATAGTTAACCCTGATACGCCAATCGCTACTTTAAATGAAAAAGCTAGCCTTGAAATGATGGCAAAAGTTTCTCGAGGCCGCGGCTACGTAACGGCTGAAAAAAATCGAGATCCGGATTCTCCTATTGGAGAAATTCCTCTTGATTCAAACTTTTCTCCGGTCAAAAGGGTAAGCTATAAAGTTGAAGAAACAAGAGTTGGGCAGCAGACTGATTATGATCGTCTGACCTTAGAAATTGAAACTAACGGCGCAATTAAGCCAGTTGAAGCAGCTAATCACGCTGCCCAGATTTTAAAAGGTCATCTCGACCTTTTTATTCGTGCCAGCGAAGAGATACCAGTTATGTTTAGAGATGTTAAGGTCCAATCGGAATCTATTTACAGCACTCCTCTTGAACAGCTTGAGCTTTCAGCTCGTTCTTATAACTGTTTGAAGAAAGAAGGAGTTGACACTGTCGAGCAATTACTTGAGCTGAGTGAGGATGAGCTTTCCCGAATTAGAAATATGGGTCAGAAATCGGTTCAGGAAGTTAAAGAAAAATTATCCAAGCTAGGTTTAACCTTAAAGAGCTAGGGAGGTAAAGTTGCGCCACCAGAAGAGAGGCAGAAAACTCAAAAGAGAAGCTTCGCATCGAGAAGCCTTATTGAGAAATTTAACTCGTCAGTTTTTTGAACATCAAAAAATTATGACTACTGAAGCAAAAGCTAAAGAAGTGAGGTCGATGGTGGAAAAAGTTATTACTTTAGCTCGTAAAAAAGACCTTGCTTCACGGCGCCAGGCGTTAGCTATTTTGGGCAACAAAGAATTGGTTCATCGAGTTTTTGAAGAGATGCCAACCCGTTACGAAAATAAAAACAGTGGCTTCACCCGAATCGTTAAGGTTGGCAATCGCCAGGGAGACAATGCTTCTCTGGTTTATCTCGAATTAACTTAAGTTTTCTTATGCTCCTTTTAAAGGAGATATCTTTTTCTTATTCTGAAGCTGATTCCCAGTCGCCTCTATTTAATAAACTAAATTTAGAGGTCAAAAAAGGTTCTTTCTTTGTTCTTATGGGGCCTTTGGGTTCGGGAAAATCTACTCTTGTTCGCTTGTTGTTGGGTTTGGTGAAGTTTGAGCAAGGAGAGTACTGGTTTAACGGGGAAACATTCACCGAAGAGCACCGCAAACTGATTTCAGTTGTCTTTGAAAATGTTGACGACCATTTTATTGGCTTATCAATTGAAGAGGACCTTTCTTTTTCTCCTCGCTTTCTTGGTTTTTCTCAGAAGGAAACCCGGGAGGTTATCAAACAAGCACTGGAACTGGTTGGCCTGAATAAATCACCTTCAACTTTGATTGAATCCCTTTCGGCGGGAGAGAAACAAAGATTGGCTTTAGCTGGAGCTTTAACTAAAAAACCGTTGCTTTTGATCTCTGATGAGTCAACTGCTTATCTTGATCCTCAGCTCAGGCTAAGAATTAACTATCTTTTCTTAGAACTCAAAAAACAGGGAGTTACTCTTTTTCACACAACCCACCTTCTGGAGGAAGCTCTTTTGTCTGACCAGTTAGGTGTTTTAAGAGAAGGAAAGATTGAGGTTTTTAAGCCGGTTGAGATTTTAAAAAACCTTGAATATTTTAGCAAAATTGGTCTTTCCGTTCCGGACTGGTTGTTTCGAGCTCGAGACTGGCTTGGTAATAAACCATCTTCTTTATTGACGCGTCAACATTTTCTGGAGCTACTATGCTCTACCAGTTAGAAAAAGTTAGCTTTTCTTACCCTTCTGGGAACTTTATTTTAAAGGAAGCAAGCTTAGGGATTGCAAAAGGGCAAAAAGTGGCGGTTATTGGACCATCAGGTTCGGGGAAAACTACTTTTTTGCAAATCTTAGCTGGACTTCTAGAACCAACCAGTGGAAAAATATTTTTTCGCTCCCAGCCGGGGTTAAATTTGCGGCGGCCGGGCGAAGTGGTTATGGCTTTTCAATTTCCTGAAAACAGCTTTATCGCTACTACGGTTGAGGAAGAAGTTTTTTTAACTTTGCGGGAAGCTGGCCTAAGTTTTGAACGGGGGAAGAAAAAACTTGGTGAGTTAGCTAAGGTATTATCTTTTGATATAAATAAATTTTCTAAAAGATCACCCTTTTCTTTAAGTAAGGGGGAAAAGCGCATGCTTGCGCTGATCTCTTTGTTTGTTCTTGAACCAGAAGTTATTGTTTTGGATGAACCGGAGACGGGGCTTGATGGAAAATCTATTGCCAATTTTTATCAGTTTCTAAAGGGTTTGTCGAAAGAGACTTTAATTTTAGCTACTCACCACATTGAGGAAGTTTTTGATTTGACAGATGTTTTTATCTACATTTTTGAAGGAAAAATTGTTTTCTGGGGGAATAAGAATGAGTTAGCCCAAGCTTCAGTTGGGTTGAGGAAAAAGATACCTTTGGAGTTTCTGCCTTTTGAACTGGCTTTAAAGTGGGAGAGGAATAATAAATGTTAAAAGAATTGTTGAACCAGATTGATCCACGGGTAAAAATTTTCAACTTGTTTTTCCTAACTTTGATCACTATGATTTTACCTTTAAATCTGGCGCTTTTTTTAAGCTCTTTTTTCCTTTTCGTTTACCTTGTCTCAGGTTTGCCAGCCGAGAGTTTGTTAAAAAATCTTAAAGGTTTAAGCGTTTTTCTTGTAATGGCTTTTTTAGCTCAAATTTTTTTTACTGCTGAACCGCCTTTTGTTTCTTTTGTTTTTTTAAAAGTTAGCTATTTGGGGTTGCAGGCAAGCTTGCTTACTCTGGCTCGCCTGGTTTCGCTGGTTTGTTTAGCAACTTTCTTAACTGAAACTACTCAACCAGCTCAATTAGCTTGGGGATTTGAAGGCCTTTTTGCTCCTTTAAAAAGATTTCGGTTTCCTGTTGCTGAAATTGCTTTAAGCATCAGTCTAGCCTGGCGCTATGTTTCTCTCTTGAAAAATGAAGCCGAAAGAGTTAGGAAAGTTCATCAAGCTCGAGGATTAAACTTGAGCAAGGGAATTATTGCTCGCTTTAAACAAGCTATTTGGATTGCTATTCCTCTTTTAATGAATTCTTTTGAAAAAGCTGAAAGGCTGGCTGAGGTTATGGAAGTTAGGGGTTTTGGAATTTCTCCTTTCCTGGAGAATCGCACAAGATTAAAAGCAGCAGATTACGCTTTTTTATTTGCTACTTTAGCATTCTTTATTGGGCTGATGTTTATAAGGAGCTACCTTGGTTAGCTATTATCGCTTGATTGTTCAGTACAACGGAACTAATTATCATGGTTTTCAGAGACAGAAGCACTGTCATACTATTCAGGAAGAGTTAGAGAAAGCTCTTTCAATTATTTTAAAAGAAGAGATAAGGATTAAAGCGGCCTCGCGAACCGATGCTGGCGTTCACGCTCTTGGACAAGTAGTCACTTTTAGTTGTTCTCTGATGGAGCTAGAGAAGGAGTTTCTTTATCATCTAAACGCTGTTTTACCAAAAGATATTAGAGTGGTAAAGATTGGCAAAACTTACCAATCTTTTCATCCTCGCCGAGATGCAGTTATGAGACACTATTCTTATTTAATTAACAACTCTCCATATTTATCTCCTTTTTTGGAGCACCTTACTTATCATTGCCCTCTGCCTTTAGATTTGGAAAAAATGGATGCAGCTGCTCAACTTTTTTTAGGAAAACATGATTTTAAACTTTTCACTACGAGCGAAGAAAGACGTTCAACTGTTCGTTCTTTTGATAAAATTAAAATCGTGAAAGATGGGGCTTTGGTAGAAATAAAATTTTCTGGCCTTTCTTTTTTGCACAATATGTTGCGAATGGTGGGAGCGACTTTGGTTCAAGTTGGGCTGGGTAAAACTACCCAGCAAGAAATAGCTTTATATTTAAACTTGAAAGAGAAACCATCTTTTGCTCCACTGCCACCCAAAGGACTGTTCTTGGTTAAAATCTCTTATCCAGATGGGTTTACCGATAGCGTTTTTCAAGAGAAGGGCATTCCATTTCCCAGCGCCCTTCTTTCATAACTTCTTTGGGGGCAAGACTTAAGCTACAAGCAAAACTAAAATGGACGCACTCAAGGCAGCCAGACCATTTAAGTTCCCACTCTTTTTCATCGATTTGCTTAAGGAAACTCTGAAAATAATCGGGGAAGTTTTGCTGGAAGAGTTTGCGGGCCCTGATCATTTCAGAAAAGCTTTTAGCTCCACAGAGCTCAGAGAGAAGGCAAAAGCGAGTGAGGAGTTGTCTTAAGATTTCGGGATCATCTTTTGAAGGAAGCATTGCTTCGATTTCTTTTTCCAAAATAGAAATTTCTTCGTCAAGATTTTTGGCTTCGCGTACTATTTTACGGTGAAGCTGAAGCATCTTGGAAATGGCTTCTTCAACTTCCCTCTCTCTTTCTTTCAACTTTTACTCTACCCCTTTTTAATTATACTCATCTTGAATTGGCATTTTCAATTTTTTTGAGTGTTTTTTCTCTTATTAAGACGGGAGACTGTCGCTTTTTTTGTCATTGCGAGCACAGTGAAGTAATTTCTCTAACATTGGGATTGCTTCACCCCGCTAGAGGCGTAGTTCGCAATGACGAGGAAGGAAATGTCATTACGAGTAGCAAAACCTTATCAACAAAACATGTGGAAACCTTTAGTTTTTCGAAATCCAGCTCTTCCCTTTCGATCCCCCTTAATCCCCCTTATAAATAAGGGGGAGAAATTAGACTCCTCTTTTTTTTAATCCCCCTTAATCCCCCTTATTCTAAGGGGGAAAACATGAGAGCTTATAAATAAGGAGGAGAGATAGTTGAAATATTCTAAGGGGGAGATAAAGAAGAGCTTATGAATGAGGGTAAGAAATTAGACTCCTCCCTTTTCTAAAGGGAGGCCGGGAGGGATTACCATTGTCATTACGAGCGACGACTATAGAGAGAGCGTGTCAATCTAATGGATTGCTTCGGTTGCTATTGCAATCTTCTGCTGCATTACTATAGAAAAAAGAGGCTTAGCAAGCTTCCTCTAAGTTCTACTGTTCCCTTGCTTTAACTGTAATAATACGGATTTTCCAAAGATTCCCTTCTTTAACCAGAGCTGCCTCTAATGGTGCTGAACTTCCGTCTTTATAGATAACTTTACCTTCTAAACTGGCTTGGTTGTTATTGATCTTAACGGAACTAGTGTTAATTTTATCAATTCCTTGGTAATTTTCCGGATGTGTCTGGACAAACTCAGTGAAACCGCTTAAATCTACTTCTTTTTGAAGTTCCTGGCTTAAATAAGTATAAGCTTTAGCAAAATCGCCAGAAGTTGCGGCCTGAAGGTACTCTTCAACTACTTTCACTGGCGCTTGAAGGCTGCTAAAGAGAGTCAGCCCTCCACCAATGAAAAAGAAAGCCAGCAGGGCAATCAAAATCAAACAACCACAACCAGCGCAGCCCCCTAAAATCCACCATTTTTTGGATTTCTTCTTTGGAGCAGGAGCTGTGGGTGGAGTAAAAGTAGTTTGAGGCGGACCTGTTTGAGTTGCTGGTTCTTGAAAAGTAGGTTGCTCAAAAGGTGGAGAAGTTTTTTTCAGAGGAAGTTTGAGGCTCTTGGATTGCGGGTGGTTTTGTTGGTGCCTGGTATTCAGACTCCGCAGATAGGGTTTGTCCAGTGGGGCCCGGAACTCCAGGGACAGGCGGGGTTGTTGGGACAATAGGCTCTTGAAAGTAAGTCGGAGTTTGAGAAGGGGTGGTTGGTGGTGTTGGTGAGATTGCTGGCGGTTCTTCTGAAGGGGTAAAAGTTGGCTCAGGAGATGTAGTTGACGGTTCACTAATAGACTCTGGTTTGGCTTCTTCCCCTCCTTCTTTTATTTTTTCTTCTTCGGACTGAAATTCTTTTTCTTCGTCCATTTTCTCCCTCCTTTAAGATCTTATTGCCGCATTACTGCGTTTTTTCCTGGTAAAGTTTATCAGCTGAGTTTCTAAAGCTTTCAGCTTCAGTCTCAAGTCGATTTAGTTTTTCGGTGAACTGCTTTAGAAAAGTGTCGATTAGCTTGTCAGCGCTTAAACCAGAGAGGTTTATTTTTTTAAGCTGATTTGAAGTAGCCTCGATTTGTTTGAGAAGTTTCTTGGCTAACGAAGTTTGGGATTTTTTTAGTGCTTTATTTAACTGGTCAAACTGGTTAGTTAGTTTTATCAGGGTTAAAACAAAGTTTTCGTATTCTTTTATTCCTTCCAGTCCCGAGGTCTTTAGCTGGCGTGCTTTATCTAAAGCTTGTTCAAACTGCTTCTTTGATTCCTTAATCTTAGAATCAGCTTCAGCCCATTTTTTCTTTGAGATAGCTGTGGAAGCCTGGTCTAAATTTTTTTGTCCAGCCTGGATTTCTTTAGTCGATGCTTCTAATAAGTTAACTGAACTCATAATAGTTAAAAGACCCTGGGCATAGTTGCGGGCATACTTTATAGCTTCTTCTTCTTTTTCAATCGACTTTGTTAAGAGTTCAGCATGTTTTATTCTCCAATCCTCTACCTTTAATTCCTTTATCCGCTCGATATTTTTACTTGCCACCTCAAGCTCTCCTTCTGCTTTGTCCAGTTCGCTCAGAGATTCTGTTAGTTTTTTTTGGTAAAGTGAAAGGTTTGAGCTTTGTTCTTGAGTTCTTTTTGAGAAGCTATCAAGAAAATTCAGCGCTTTCTGGTAATGAGAGAGAGCTTCTTCAAGAAGTTGTTCTGCTTCAGTTGTTTGATAAGAAGAGCAACCCGCAACCCCAGTTGCTAAAACTAAAATTAAAACTAAAATTAAAATTAAAAAAAGGTAACTTTTTAGCAAAATACCTCATAAATAATTTTTATTTATTTTAACTTAAGCCGAAATGAAAAGTCAAACTCATAGACAGAGAACGAGCTTTCGAAAAAAACACTATTTCAATTATTTTAGTAATATAATTTTTTTTTTGCTTTTTAGTTGCTTTTTTTAACCCATAGTAGTTATACTATCTCCAAGAGTTAAACATTTTCTGG
>CAYRQL010000009.1:0-8201 GCA_964426525.1 uncultured Actinomycetota bacterium
TTGAAGTTATTTTAGCTGTTTTGCCAATGTGCAATGGGATAATGGCTGTTCAAAGGGGCTACCCCGGAATGACACCGGTAGGAATGACTTTTTCAACATTGGCTGGCATGGTAGGTGGAGGTCAACAATCCCCTGGCTTCATGGGCGTTGGCAAAGCTTATCTTTCCAGTCGTAAATTTATTTCAGCCGATGGTGGACTTTTAAGACTGGTTTGGATGCCCAAGGATTTAAAGGAAGAGTTGAGACTGGCTCTTCAAAAAAGAGCGGAAGAACTCGGTTACCCAGATTTGGTTGATATGATAGCTGATGAAACTGTTGCTACAACTGAAGAGGAGGTCTTAGCCTTTTTGCAGGAAAAGGGACATCCTGCCTTGACTCTGGAATCAGTTTTGTAAGGAAGGTTTGATGGCGCTTACTGGTTTAGAAATTTTTAAGCTCTTACCCAAGAAAAACTGTGGCGAATGTGGCGTCCCTACTTGTTTAGCTTTCGCTATGAAATTAGCGGCTGGCCAAGCTGAAATCGACCTTTGCCCTTACGTCACTGACGAAATAAAAGAACAGCTTTCTGAAGCTGCCGCACCACCAATCAGAACTGTTGAAATCGGTACCGCTGAGAAAGCTGTAAAAATCGGTGGCGAATTGGTGATGTATCGCCACGAAAAGACATTTTTTAATCCTACTCTAATTACTATTCTCCTTTCTGATGATCTGGAAAAAGAACAAATCGAACACCGGCTTGAGGAATTTCAAAGATCCAGATTTGAGCGAGTAGGTCAGATACTGGCTGCAAACATGCTTGCGCTGGAAGCAAAGAAGGGTGACATTGAGAGTTTTGATAAGCTGGTAAAAACTGTTCTTCCTTTGAAATTACCTATGATGCTGATAGCTCCTGCAGAATTTCTTGAAAAAATTGTTCCCGCGGTGAAAAGCGAAAAACCGCTTCTGCATGCCGCCACCTCTGGCAACTTTGAAAAAATGGCTTCTATAGCAAAGGAAAACAATCTTCCGCTGGTTGTTAGCGGAACCTCACTGGATGAAGTTTCCGACCTTACCCAGAAAATAAAAGCTCTGGGAATAAAAGATATGGTAGTTGAAGTCAAAAGTGATGTTCTGTCTGAGAATTTCAAGAACCTGGTTTTAATAAGGAGAGGCGCAATTGAAAAAAAGGTAAGTTCATTAGGATATCCCGTACTGACCTTTGCCACCTCAAAAAATGGCGATGACTGGTCTGAACTTATCAATGCTTCCATCTTTATCGTAAAATATGGCGGTATCGTTGTTCTTTCCAATCTTGAAGCCTGGAAAGCGCTGCCTCTTTTTGTCCTTCGGCAAAACATTTTTACCGACCCGCAAAGACCACTACAAGTCGAGCAAAAAGTTTATGCCATTGGAAGCCCCACCAGCGACTCCCCATTTTTAGTAACTGTAAACTTCTCGCTTACCTACTTCATCGTCAGTTCTGAAATCGAAGCCAGTAAAGTACCTGCCTGGTTAGGGGTGGTAAACACTGAAGGTCTCTCAGTTCTTACAGCCTGGTCGGCGGGCAAGCTTACCCCCGAAAATATTGGCAAGTTTGTAAAAGAGCAAAGGGTCTCAGATAAATTGAATCACCGAAGAATTGTCATCCCGGGACTTGTAGCTCAGATGAAAGGTTCATTAGAAGATGAATTGCCTGACTTCGAAATTGTGGTAGGTCCACGAGAGGCTTCCGAAATCCCGGCATTTTTAAAGACATGGAAGGCTTAAAATGGGAAAATTATCTCCATGCATGGCTGCATGTCCCATAAGAACGGATGCCAGGCGTTATGTGCAGGCAATTGCCCATGGTAACTTCGAAGAGGCACTGCGAGTTCTTTATGAGGTAAATCCTATTCCCGCTGTCTGTGGGCGAATCTGCTCAAGACCCTGCGAGGATGCTTGTCGCAGAGGAACTGTTGACGAACCCGTAGCAATCTGTAACCTGAAGAGATTCGTAGCAGATAATGCTGATATTTCACTCGAATCGCCGCCTATCAAATATTCCGAAAAAATTGCGGTTATAGGTTCTGGACCTGCTGGCCTTACCTGCGCTTACGAACTGAGGAAGCTCGGCTATGCCGTAAAGATCTTTGAAGGAGAACCCTTCATAGGAGGGATGCTTCGCTTGGGGATACCCCTTTACAGGCTTCCGAGGTCTATCCTGGATAAAGAGATCGAAAAGATTAAAACTTTTGGTATCGAAATCGAAACCGGAAAGGAAGTTGATTCCCAGTTTACCATTAGTGACCTCCTTGAAGAGTATCAGGCAGTATTTTTAGCAGTAGGTGCTGCTAAGAACGTGACCCTTAACATCGAAGGAATAAACCTTCCTGGGATCTATCAGGGCGTTGATTTTCTTAAGAGTGTTAACCAGGGAGAAAAACCTGACCTCGGTGACAGGGTGGTCGTAGTTGGAGGAGGAAATACTGCTATCGATTCTGCCAGAATGGCAAGAAGGATTTCCGGGTCTGAAGTTACTTTAATCTACCGACGGTCAAGAGATGAAATGCCAGCTGACCCGAGAGAAATTGCTGAAGCAGAAGCAGAAGGCATAAAAGTAATGACTTTAGTCTCTCCCATAAGAATCACTGATTCAAAAAACACTAAGGAAATTGAATGTGTAAAGATGGAATTAGGACTACCTGACGAAAGCGGACGCCCCCGTGTTTCCCCGATTGAAGGTTCCAATTTCAAAATCCAGGCAACCTCGATAATCATTGCCATCGGTCAGGTGCTTGAAACACGCTTTTCTCACGGAAAAGTGGAAATTAAAAAAGGCTTAATTCAGGTTGATTCCCAAACAATGATGACAAACTGGGTAGGCGTCTTCGCAGGAGGAGATGGTGTAACCGGTCCTTCAACTGTGGTGGAAGCAATGGCGCAGGGAAGAAAAGCTGCTCTTTCCATTCACTCTTTCTTAAAAGGTGTTGATCTTTCAAGTCTTTTTCCACCTGCCGAACCTGCGTCACAAATTGCTTTTCATGTCAGAGAGAATATTACCAGGTTACCTCGGGCTGAGATGCCATCAATTCCTTTAGAAAAAAGAATTAAGAGTTTTGAAGAAATTGAGAAAGGATATTCTGCCGGGGAAGCCATTAAAGAAGCTCAGAGATGTTTAAACTGTATGGCATCAGCAGAGGTTAATCCGCAGCTTTGTCTCGGATGTCTTACGTGCATCAGAACGTGCCCTTATGAAGTACCCACGTTGCTTGACTCGGGCATCGCCTACATATCTCCGGAGGACTGTCAGGCTTGTGGACTTTGCGTCACTGAATGTCCGGCAAAGGCAATCTCCTTTTCATTTCTTCCGGAAGAACATTTTATTCGAGAAGTCAGAAAACGGGTACGTGATAATGGCGGAATTGTCGGAGTTTTTTGCGTTTACAACTCATATGCTGCAGCTCATTCCCTTCCTGGAATTGGTTATCCGTGTTTAGGGAAGATAAGCCTCAATTCTCTGCTTCAGAGCTTCGGTTTGGGAATTAAGAAAATATTAATGGTCGGTTGTCCTGAAGAAAATTGCCACTTCCACTCAGGTTCTCGAAGAGCTCAAAAACGTATCAATTACCTGAAAAGCTTCTTTCCCGAAATGGGGATGGACGAAAACATCGTTGAGCTTCATCAAAAAGAAGACCCAGAAGGGCATTTCTACCTGGAAAGATTGAAGGAGATTACAGATGATAGTCGCTGAGATAAAGCCAATCGAAGAAATCAAAGAAATGGTAAAGGACAAAAAGGGAGTTCTTCTTGTAGGATGCAACACCTGCACCGCCGTTTGTTTTTCGTCGGGAAAGAGAGAGCTTGAACTCTTACAATCGCAGCTTGATCTTTCTTTAGAAAATCCAAGACCTGCATTCTGGCAGGTAATTGTGAGAAGAGCTTGCGAACCGGAAATGGTCTCCGAAATGTCAGATTATGCAAGAGAAGTGGAGGCAATTCTTTGTCTTTCTTGTGGAATCGGTGTGCAAACTGTGAGTGACATTTTTCCTAAAAAGCAAGTCTTTCCGGCACTTAATACTTCATTTCTTGGAAGACCTGAAAAGCTCGGTTTCTGGCAGGAAGTTTGCGTAGCTTGCGGTGAGTGCATCCTTCATCTTACCGGTGGAATTTGCCCCCTGAGCAGATGTGCTAAAGGACTTCTAAACGGACCATGTGGAGGCTCCAACGAAGGAAAATGTGAAGTATCGCCGGATATTCCCTGCGCCTGGGAAGAAATCTTTACGCGCCTAAAAGAAAAAAATCAATTAGAAATGATGAAAATAATCAAAGAACCACGTAAAGTTGTTAGAAAACCACGCTACCTTTTAAGGGAGGATGTTTTTGAAGGTGAGAAGTAATCTTGAAAGGGTTTTAAGAGAAGGGAAATTTGCAGTCACCGCCGAGCTTGGACCGCCTCGAGGTGCTGACCCTGATAAGGTTCGGGAAAAGGCTTATCTTCTCAAACCCTATGTTGATGCTGCCAATGTTACAGACAACCAGTCTGCGGTAGTCTATATGTGTTCGCTTGCTGCTAGCGTTTTGATGATTCAGGAAGGTCTCGAGCCTGTCTTTCAGATAACCTGCCGTGATAGAAACCGACTGGCGCTTCAGAGTGACCTCTTAGGCGCCAGCGCTTTAGGAATTAGAAATGTGCTTTTACTCACAGGAGATCATCCTTCAATTGGAGACCACCCAGAGGCTAAGGGAGTTTTTGACCTTGATTCCCAGCAGCTAATCCAGGCAACTAAAAAAATGCGAGACGAAGGAAGACTGTTGAATGATCGTGAGCTAACTAAAAGTCCGGAGTTCTTCATTGGTGCTGCCGCCAGTCCTTTCAACGAGCCTTTCGAAGCACACATGATGCAGATGGAGAGAAAGATAGAAGGTGGTGTGGAATTTTTTCAAACTCAAATAGTCTACGACCTGGAAAAATTCAGCAGATGGATATCTGAGATACGTGAGAGAAAAATTGATGAGAAAGCATTCGTTATTGCTGGTGTTGCTCCAATTAAATCTCCTGGCATGGCGAATTACATGAAAAACCATGTTCCGGGAGTAAGTGTTCCTGACGAAGTGATTGAAAGACTTGAAAAAGCAGATGATAAGAAAAAAGAAGGAATTAAAATTTGCCTCGAAGTCATCAATGAGGTTAAGAAAATGAAAGGTGTTTATGGAATCCACATCATGGCAATAGGTTGGGAAGAAGCAGTTCCTGAAATTGTCGAGCAGGCTGGTTTACACCCAAGACCTTTATCTAAATCGTAAACGTTTTTAAAGGAGGAAAAATCCAGGTGAAAATTGCAATTGCTGGAAAGGGAGGAGTTGGAAAAACTACTATAGCTGGATCCATGGCTCGTTTTTATGCAGATAAAGGTTATCGTGTGGTAGCAGTTGATGCTGACCCCGACGCCAATCTTGCTTCGGCTATCGGTATCCCTGTAGGAACAGAAATTATCCCTCTTTCCAAAATGAAGGACTTGATTAAAGAGAGGACCGGTGCTGAGCCTGGCACTATTGGAGGCTTTTTCAAGCTCAATCCAAAAGTTGATGACATTCCTGAAAGATTTTCAGTTAAAAAGGATGGAATAAGGCTTTTAGTAATGGGTTCAGTGGAACACGGAGGCGGCGGATGCGTATGTCCTGAAAGTACTCTCCTAAGAGCTCTGATAAACCACCTTCTTCTTGAGAGTGATGAAGTAGTGATAATGGATATGGAGGCAGGCCTTGAACACCTTGGAAGAGGAACTGCAGAATCTGTAGATGCTCTTATAGTGGTGGTGGAACCAGGTCTTAAAAGTATCCAGACTGCTTTAGCAATAAAGAAATTAGCCCTTGAAATAGGTATCGAAAACATATTCTTAGTTGTTAATAAAGTTAATACTGATGAAGAATTAGCCCAAGTCAAAGAAAGATTGAAAGAGATTACCTTCCTTGGAAGAGTAAGCTATAGCGAAAAAGTGCTGAAGAGCGATATTGAAGGGATTTCACCTTACGATGCTGACAGTGAATTTGTTCTTGAGATCGGAAAAATTGCCCGCGAGTTAGAAACACTGCTTGTGAAGTTAACTTAAAAGTTAAAAGAGGAGGTTTGGATGTTAGTAATCGGCGAAAAAATCAACGTAATGTCTAAAAAGTTAGGCGAAGCAATGAAAGAAAGAAACGCAATGCCCATTGTTGAAATGGCAAGAAAGCAGATCGAAGGAGGAGCTAATTATCTTGATATAAACATTGGACCGGCTCCCAAAGAAGGACCTGAACTTATGGAATGGCTGGTAACTACCATCCAGAACGAAGTCGAAACTCCTCTTTGCCTGGATACTACCAACTTCGAAGCAATGGAGGCAGGGCTTAAAGTTCACAAGGGAAAAGCACTTATCAACTCGGCCTCGGGTGAGCCAGAAAGGCTCGAAAAGATGATGTCTCTGGCAGCTAAGTATGATGCACTGATAATTGGACTTTGCCTTTCTTCTGAAGGGATTCCCAGAGATGCTAATGAAAGACTTGTGGTGGCAGCTGAGATCATTACCAAAGCAGCGGAACTTGGAGTCCCCGCTGACCAGATTTATCTCGATCCACTCATTCTGCCACTATCAGTAGCTCAAAAGGATGTGCTTGAGGTTTTCGAGTCACTGAGGATGTTTAAGAGCTTATCTGACCCACCTCCAAAGACCGTTGTTGGGCTATCAAACATATCAAATTCCTTACCCAGGGAGCTTAAACCGTTGGTTGACCGGACTCTACTGGCAATGTTAATGGCTTGTGGCCTTGATGCTGCAATACTTGATCCTCTTGATGAGGAAATGATGAAAACTTTGAAAACGGCTGAAGTTTTGCGAAATGAAAATCTTTACGCGCCGTCTTATTTAGATTAAGAAGAAAACAGAAACTGTTTAAAGCACAGCAATAGAGGATTTCATGTTTATAGAGGGGGTTAACGATTTATAATTGAATCTTTTGAGGGAGTAATATGGAAAAAACAAAAAAGGCTGACCTAAAGAAATTGGAAAAAATAACTTCAAAACACGAAGGTGAAAACGGATCTCTGATTCCTGCTTTACAGGAAATTCAGAAAGAGCTTGGATATATCCCGCAGGAAGGTTTGCGCTTGATTTCCGAAAAGACAGGTATCCCCGAGAGTCAGATTTATGGCGTTATCACGTTCTACGCTCAATTCCGACTCAAGCCCCATGGTAAACATACTATTAAAGTATGCCACGGCACTGCTTGTTATCTTAGCGGAGCAAAAGATATAACCGACTCTTTAGCGGACGAGTTAGGTATAAAGGTCGGAGAAACAACTTATGACAGGCTTTTTACTCTTGAAACCGTATCTTGCGTGGGAGCTTGTGGTCTCGCCCCGGTGATGATGATTGATGAAGAAACTTTTGGAAGACTAACTTCGAGGCAGGTTCGAAGAATCATAAAGAAGAAAAAGGGAAGATAGGAATGCGCAATAAAAAAACTTCTAAAAGAAAAAGGGTTCTCATCTGCACTGGTACCGGATGCATGCTCTCGGGTTCTTCCGAGGTTCAGAAAGCATTTGAGACTGAACTTAAAAAAGCAGGGCTTCTAAAAAAGGTTGACATCACTCTCAGTGGGTGCCACGGTTTTTGCAGCCAGGGACCGATTGTGGTTATCTATCCGGAAGGCATTTTTTACCCGATGATCACACCGGAACAGGTCACGCGCATTGTCGAAGAACACTTGAAAAATAATCGCATCATTGAAGAATTTCTATATTCCGACCCTCTGACAGGAAAGAAAATTCCTGAGTTTAAGGATATAAATTTTTACAAAAAACAAACCCGTATTGTTCTAAGGAATTGTGGTGAAATAGACCCTGAAAATATTGATGAATATATCAAAAATGGAGGCTATCAGGCTTTAGAAAAGGCTCTTTCAGAAAAACCTGAAAAAATAATTGAAGAAGTCAAGGCTTCAGGTCTTCGAGGTCGTGGAGGGGCTGGTTTTCCAACGGGTCTTAAGTGGGAGCTAACCAGAAAAGCTATAAGTGATACTAAGTATGTCATCTGTAACGCTGACGAAGGAGATCCCGGCGCATTTATGGATAGAAGCATTCTAGAAGGAGACCCTCATAGCGTGATTGAAGGAATGATTATTGCAGCTTATGCTATTGGAGCTTCTGAGGGTTATGTTTATGTCCGCGCAGAATATCCCTTGGCGGTAAAACGAATAAGAATTGC
>CAYRQL010000009.1:8301-58072 GCA_964426525.1 uncultured Actinomycetota bacterium
GTTATGTTTATGTCCGCGCAGAATATCCCTTGGCGGTAAAACGAATAAGAATTGCTGTGGCACAGGCAAGGGATCAGACTTTCCTGGGTAAAAACATTCTCGGTTCCTCTTTCAATTTTGACATAAAAATTAAAGAAGGAGCTGGAGCTTTCGTTTGTGGTGAAGAAACCGCCCTTATAGCATCTATAGAAGGTAAAAGAGGAATGCCTCGACTTCGTCCTCCATTTCCGGCAAGCCAGGGGCTCTGGGGGAAGCCAACCTGCATCAACAACGTAGAGACGCTTGCTAACATCCCGTGGATTATCAAAAACGGTGCTAAGGAATATGCCTCCATCGGTACAGATTCAAGCAAGGGGACAAAAATTTTCGCCGTGACGGGAAAAATTAAAAACAGTGGCCTGGTGGAAGTTCCGATGGGAACCACCTTAAGAGAAGTCATTTTTGATGTCTGTGGTGGTATAAAAGATGGAAGGGAATTTAAAGCGGTTCAGATTGGCGGACCTTCAGGCGGTTGTCTTCCAGCAGAATACCTGGATACTCCTATTGACTTCGAATCTCTGACAGCATCGGGCGCAATTGTTGGCTCCGGTGGCATGGTAGTAGCCGATACAGCTTCATGCATGGTTGATTTAGCTCGCTTTTTCCTTGAATTCACCCAGAAAGAATCCTGTGGAAAATGTGTTCCCTGTCGGGTGGGGACTAAGAGGATGCTTGAGATACTAAATAAATTAACATCCGGCAATGGAAATCACGATGATGTGGAAAGGCTTGCCCAGCTTGCTGATGTAGTAAAGGTTTCCTCACTTTGTGGTCTGGGACAAACGGCGCCAAATCCTGTTCTTACCACCCTCAGATATTTCCATGATGAGTATGAAGCTCACATAGATGGCAGATGCCCGGCGGGCGTATGCACTGCTCTCACTTCCTTCATTATTAACGAAAAGTTGTGTACCGGCTGTGGGGTTTGTAAAAAATTATGCCCAGTAGAAGCTATAGTTGGCGAAAGAAAAAAAGTCCACCAGATCATAAATGACAAATGTGTAAAATGTGGAGTATGCAAAGAAAAATGCTCGTTCGAAGCTATTTATAAAGCTTAAGGGGGATTAAATGAAAGTATCAGAGGTTATGACTCAAAACCCGATAAGAGTTTCCCGCAAAACCTCGGCAGCAGAAGTTGCCAGGCTGATGGAAAGAGAAAATGTAGGTTCTGTTCTCGTAGTCACTGAAAACGATGAACTCCTGGGTATCATCACTGAAAGAATGTTGGTTCTGGAAGTAGTCGCCAGAGACCGACTTCCATCCGATGTAAAAGCTGAAGAAATTATGTGGGAAAGTGCCATTTCCGTTCCCCCGGAAATGGATATTAATAAAGCTGCTGTCCTCTTAGAAGAATTAGAAATTCGTTATCTACCAGTAATCGAGAAAGGGAAAGTGGTAGGAATACTTTCAGTTTCAGACCTTGCCGGTTTGCTTTCAAATCTTGTGGATTGTGTTTTTGCAGAACTTAAATATCGGAGGAAGAAACGTCTTGATAGAGATTAAACTGAAAATTAATGGAAAAGATATAATCTCCACTGAAGGTAAAACTATACTTCAGGCCGCTATTGAAAATAATATCGATATACCTCATCTTTGCTATGAGCCAAGGCTTGAACCCATTGGTTCTTGCCGACTTTGCCTGGTAGAAATCAAAGGTGAAAGGAAGTTGCAGTCTGCCTGTGCCACTCAGATAAAAGAAGGCATAGAAGTGGTGACTGATTCCTACACCCTTCATCAGATTCGAAAGACTATCGTCGAACTGCTACTTTCCACTCATCCGGCAGATTGTCTTACCTGCGAGAAATGTGGTGAATGCCGCCTCCAGGACCTTGCATATAAATATGGAGTACGAACCAATCCGTTCGACGGCGAAAAACCAGGTTTTCCACTTAAAGACCACAATCCTTTAATCTTCCGTGAAAGAGAAAAGTGCATTCTTTGTGGAAGGTGTGTTCAGATATGCTCAGATGTGCAAGCTGTTAATACTTATACTTTTATAAATCGTAGCTTTAAAGCTGTGGTGGGCACGGCTTTCGATAGACCTCTTTCCTTAGAAAACTGTGAATTTTGTGGCCAGTGCCTCTCTACCTGTCCCACAGGCGCCATTCTTTCTCGTATTGAAATAGGAAAAGCGAGAAGCTGGGAAACAAAGAATGTCACTACTACCTGTCCTTATTGTGGCTGCGGCTGCCAGCTTGTTTTAAGAGTAAAAGATAATCAGGTAGTCGGGGTAAAGTCTGACTACGAAACGCACAACCGTGGCAACCTTTGCGCTAAAGGCCGTTTTGGGTGGGAGTTTGTGAGCCATCCAGATAGACTTAGAACTCCTTTGATTAAAAAGAAAGGGAAGTTTGTTGAGGCAAGCTGGGATGAAGCTTTGGAACTGGTAGCAAAAAATCTTAAATCGACCAGGAAAAAATATGGTTCTGATTCTCTGGCTTTCCTCGCTTCAGCCAGATGTACTAACGAGGAAAATTACCTCTTTCAGAAACTTGCTCGAGCCGCATTTAGTACTAACAACGTTGACCACTGCGCTCGTCTCTGACATGCCCCAACCGTGGCAGGTCTTGCCACAGTTTTTGGTAGCGGAGCGATGACTAACTCTTTATCTGATTTTGAAATTGCTGACGCTATTTTTGTTATCGGTTCAAATACCACCGAAAATCATCCTATTGCAGGCCTGGCAATAAAAAAGGCAAAAAGAAATGGTGCTAGCTTAATAGTTGCTGACCCGAGAAAAATAAAATTAGTGGATTATGCTGATGTTTGGTTGAAATTTAAACCAGGAACAGACATTGCTTTAATAAACGGCATAGCAAGTATTATTTACCGGGAAGGACTTTATGATAGAGAGTTTATTAAAAATAGAACTGAGGGCTTTGAGGCTTACTCTGAACTCCTGAAAAAATATAATCCGGAAAAAGTTGAGAAAATTACGGGGGTGAGAAAAGAAGACCTTGTTAAAGCAGCTAGAGCTTTTGCTCAAGCGGAAAAAGGAGTTATCGCTTATTCAATGGGCGTCACCCAACAACTCAGGGGCACTGATAATGTGCTTTCTTTAGCTAATCTGGCAATGTTGACTGGTAATATTGGGCGTCCGGGCACTGGGCTTTCGCCTTTGAGAGGACAGAACAATGTTCAAGGAGCCTGTGATATGGGGGCTCTACCAAACGTTCTTCCAGGCTACGCTGGGGTTGGTAGTGAAGGAAGAAAACGATTCGAAGATTTTTGGGGGGTAACTTTACCCAGTGAACCTGGTTTGAGTGTGGTTAAAATGATGGAGGCAGCAAAAGAAAGAAAAGTTAAAGCAATGTACATTATGGGTGAAAACCCAATGATTACTAACCCTGCTCTTGAACATGTAAAAGAAGCTCTTGAAAAGCTTGATTTTTTAGTTGTTCAAGATATTTTCCTGACCGAAACTGCTGAACTGGCTGATGTTGTCTTACCGGCGGCTTCTTTTGCGGAAAAAGAGGGTACTTTTACCAATACCGAACGAAGGGTTCTAAAAGTTAACAAAGCTATTGAATCACTTGGCGAAGCAAAGGAGGATTGGAGAATAATTGTTGAGTTGGCTAAAAAACTTGGGGCTTCTGGTTTTGATTTTCAAAGCCCCAAAGAAATCATGGATGAAATAAATCTTTGCGTTCCTCAGTATGCGGGAATAAAATACGAGCGTCTGGGAAGTTTTGGTATTCAGTGGCCCTGTCCTTCACCTGAACATCCTGGAACTCCTCGTTTACATCAAGAAAGTTTTGTTCGTGGCAAAGGGTTGTTTAGCCCTGTTCCTTACTTACCATCTACTGAAGCACCAAACAAAGATTATCCTTTTGTTTTGATTACCGGCCGGATGCTTCATCACTACCATAGCTCGACTATGAGCGGGAGGACTCATTTATTTAAAATTAGTGACCCCAATTTTCTTTTTATAAATCCTGACGATGCTTTAAATCTTGGAATAAAAGAGGGGGATAGGGTGGGGGTTGAAAGCAAACACGGGAAGCTTGATGCTCCCGTCAGGTTTTCTAATTCCGTCCCTCCAGGCATTCTTTTCGCCACCTTTCATTCTTCCGACTTATTGGTTAACCTTTTAACTGGCGAGGAGCTTGATCAAAAGTCAAGTATCCCTCAGCTTAAATCAGTAGCAGTGCGAATAGAAAAAAACAATTAATTATTTTGTGAAGCTAACTTTTTTATGCTTTCTATTTTTTTATGTATATCAGGAATGCTGAGGACCTGAGAAATTTTGCTAAATAACTCGCTTGTCAATAACTCTTTTAGCTTTTCCGGTAGTTCTTTCAATCGTTCTTGGTTCAACTAACTTGACCTTAGCGCGCAAACCCAAAATCTGCTCCAGTTTGTTTTCAATTTTCTTTTCAAGCTCTACCAGTTTGCGCCTAAGATCAGTTTATTTGAAAAAACCAGACCTTTTTTTCGCCAATCCGATGGTTGACTTTAAAGTGGCAGTTTTACCTGCTTCATTAGGCCCACTTATTGTTCTTAATTTGCCCACCTTGCCACCAAAAGACACATTAGGCAAGACTTGTAGTTCACTGCAAAAACGAACATAAGCTTACAACTTTGTTTTGGGTTTCGTTTTTTTAAAATAAAAAAGGAAGCAAAAGTTTAATTTAAGAGTAGATATTTAGTGGATTTCGATAAAATCAGCGTTCAAGCAAAAGCTTTCCCAGTTTGACTTTTTCCGGAATGGGAATGGGATACTTACCATCTAAACAGGCTGAGCAGAAGAATTCACCATTTTTGCCGGTTGAAGCAACTAAGCTTTCTAAAGAAAGGTAAGCCAGTGTGTCGGCACCAATGTATCTCCTTACTTCTTCAACTTCTTTGTCTGAAGCAATTAGTTCAGCGAGAGTGGCAGTGTCTATGCCGTAAAAGCAGGGGAAGCGAACCGGTGGCGAGGATACTCGGAAGTGCACTTCTTTGGCCCCAGCCTCCCGCAGCATCTTGACAATTTTCCGACTGGTAGTGCCCCGCACAATCGAGTCATCGACTACTACTAATCTCTTTCCTTTTATTACATCTTTCATAGGATTGAGTTTCATTTTTACTCCCAACTGTCGCAAGCCGTCAGTAGGCTGAATAAAAGTCCTTCCAACATAACGATTTTTAATCAATCCTTCGCCAAAAGGAATGCCGGAATGTTCAGCAAAACCAATGGCCGCTGGCGTTCCTGAGTCAGGGACAGGCAAAACTACATCAGCGGAAATAGGCGCTTCTTCCGCTAATTTAGCTCCCATTTCTTTACGAGCTTGATAAAGGTTGCGGCTGTAAAGAAGGCTATCAGGGCGAGCAAAGTAAATAAATTCAAAAATACAAAGGGAAGGCTTGATAATTGGCATTACTTGATGAGAAAACAAACCATCAACGTTAATCTGAACAATCTCTCCTGGCTCAACATCCCGAACATAGTCGGCGCCAACAATATCCAGAGCACAACTTTCTGAGGCTAAAACATAGCCGCCGGAAGGCAGTCTCCCGATGACTAAAGGTCTGATTCCGTAAGAATCGCGCACGCCAAAAAGTTCGTTTTCAGAGGCAATAACCAGCGAGTAAGCACCTCTGATAACTTTCATTGTTTCTTTAATGGCCTCTGCAAGCTCTTGACCGTCCTTTTGAGCGATTAAGTTTGCTATTACTTCAGTATCGCTGGTGGAAGAAAATTCAACGCCTTGAGCAATTAGTTTGTTTCGCAAATCAGCTGTGTTTAAAAGATTGCCGTTGTGAGCTACGGCTATTGAACCCCTTGAGTTTGCCACATAAAAAGGTTGAGCGTTTTCCCAAACTGGTGAACCTGTAGTTGAATATCTAACATGGCCAATAGCTAAGTAGCCTTTCAAGGAAGAGAGATTTTGAGCATTAAAAACCTGGTTGACCAAGCCTAAATCTTTATAAACAATCAAGCTTCGCCCATCAGCGACTCCAATACCGGCTGACTCCTGGCCCCGATGTTGGAGAGCAAATAAGCCAAAGTAAGCCATTCTGGCTACATCTTCGTCTGGAGCAAAAACTCCAAATACACCGCATTCTTCACGCCACCTAAAACTTTTGTCTTTCAAAACTTCCCTGCTTTCACAAAAGATAGATTTCTAAGCTGTTTTCCCAAGCTGCTTTAACTTCGGCCAAGGGTAAATTTATTATATCACCAAAGATAGCGTTTTTTCCAGTTATGTGCCCAAGAACAAAGCATTCAATCTGGTATTTAGAAGAAAGCATTCTTAAGCGTGGCAAATCTTCTTCGTTTAAGGAAACGACTACGCGAGATTGAGTTTCGCTAAAAAGAAATTCGACGGGTGAAAGATTTTCATCAAGTTCGACTTTGAATCCCCATCCTCCTTTTATAGCAGACTCGACTAAAGCTATCGCCAGTCCTCCTTCAGATAAATCATGGGCTGAAAGCAGAAAACCTTCATTGTTAGCTTCTCGAATAAAATTCTGAAGTCTTTTTTCCTTTTCAAGGTCAAGCCTTGGTGGCTCACCTTTTACTTCTTCCTGAACTATTTTTAAGTACTCGCTGCCACCAAGCTCAGAGAAGGTCTCCCCAATTAATACAATTAGCGCTCCTTCTTCAGTAAAGCCAAAATCCAGAAGATTATTTGCGTTTTCCAGTAAACCAACTGCTCCGATTATCGGAGTTGGATAGATGGCTTGCCCTTCGGACTCATTATAAAAACTGACATTGCCTGATACCACTACTAAATTAAGAGCCTGGCAGGCTTCACCAATACCTTTGATTGCTTCTTTAAATTGCCAAAAAACCTCAGGGTCTTCAGGATTGCCGAAGTTCAAGCAGTCAGTGATAGCTAAAGGTTTAGCTCCCACTACCGATAAGTTACGAGCAGCCTCAGCTACTGCTATTTGAGCTCCACGGTAAGGATTTAAGTGACAGTAGCGCCCATTTCCGTCAGCAGTTATTGCCAGAGCCTTGTTGGTGTCTTTTATTCTTAAAACAGTGGCATCACTTCCAGGAAGTAAAGCTGTGTTGGTTTGAACCATATGGTCGTATTGAGTGTAAATCCATTCTTTGCTTGCAAGATTGGGTGAGGAAACAAGTTGCAACAAAACCCTGTTATAATCAGTTGGTTCTTTGATTACAAAATTCTTTAAAGATGCCTCTTTAAGATAGGCAGGGAAAGAAGCCTCAGGTTGATAAATAGGGGCCTCTTCAGTTAATAAAGAAACTGGAAGCTCTCCGCAAAGTTTTTCTCCTTCGAAAATTCTGATTTTTTTGGAGTTTGTAACCTTTCCAATAGTGGTGGCGTCTATTCCCCAGCGCCGGCAAACTTTTTCGACTGAAGAAAGTTTTTCCGGCTTAACGATAGCCAGCATACGCTCTTGTGACTCGGAAATCATTACTTCATATGGCACCATGTTTTCTTCTCTCCTTGGAACTTTTAAAACATCAATATCAATACCTACGCCGCCACGGTTTGCCATTTCCGAAGAAGAGGAAGTTAAGCCAGCTGCTCCTAAATCTTGTAAAGCAACCAAAAGCTCTTTTTCTTTTAATTCCAAACAGGCTTCAATCAGAAGTTTTTCAGTGAAGGGGTCGCCAACTTGAACTGAAGGCCTTCTTTCTTCAGAAGCTTCGGTTAATTCTTCAGAAGCAAAGGTGCAACCATGAATCCCATCTCGGCCAGTTTTTGAGCCTAAAAGGACGACCAAATTTCCTTCTCCCTGAGCTTTACCACTGATTAAGTTTTTTGCTTTTATTAAACCCACACACATTACATTAACGAGGGGGTTACCCTCGTAGGCTTCTTCAAAGTAAACATCACCACCAACGGTTGGCACTCCAATGCAGTTTCCATAGTGAGCTATTCCAGCTACTACTTGTTCAAAGAGATACTTTACCCGGCCTGACTTTAGAGAGCCAAAGCGTAAAGAGTCAAGTAGAGCAATTGGCCTTGCTCCCATAGCAAAAATATCTCTCACTATTCCACCAACGCCGGTGGCGGCTCCTTCAAAAGGTTCAATAGCCGAAGGGTGGTTATGACTTTCCATTTTAAAGACAACAGCTAAGCCGTCGCCTATATCAACTGCACCAGCGTTTTCTCCTGGTCCTTGGAGAACATAAGGAGCTTTGGTGGGCAAAAGCTTTAGTAGGGGTCGGGAGTGCTTATAAGCACAGTGTTCTGACCACATAACTGAGATCATCGAAAGTTCAAGGTAGTTAGGCTCGCGCCCCAAAAACTCAACTATTTTGTGGTATTCTTCCTCTTTTAAGCCAAGTTCAAGATAGACTTTTGAATCCATCATCACTTTGCTATCTTAACAGAAAGCTAAGACTTTCTGAAAACTAATTTCTTTGGACTAAACGTTGTTGCGCTTTTTTTAATAGTTTTCGAGTTGCTTTTTCAAGTCGAGCTCTTTTATCTTCATCTGCGCTTTCCCAGCTATCAATTTTCGATGAATATTTACGGTGGTTCCAGGGCATTCTTAAACCATGAGCAATAGCGTCTTGTTTAGTGTGAATTGAATAACCCAGGAGGTTTTCGGTTTTAAAAATTAAAGCTAACCAGAAAAAGAGCCAAGAAAACAAATTTGCTCCAAAAAGAAAAAAGTGAGCCCAGGGTTTAGACCACCAGAGGCAGTCAAAATGCCAGCAAGCCCTGGCAATCTCTTCTGATTGGGTTAAAGAATAGCCTTCTTCAAGAGCCCACTTTTTAGTTAAATTTAGATGGCAGAATCGGTCCAAATCTATACCTTGCCTTACTTTTCTCTATTTGTTTTCAGCTTTTTCGGAAAGAAATGATAATAAATTGAGGAGCTAAACCCAATAACCAGGCTGGTAACTATACACCAGAAAACTACATCATCAGAGACTTTTAAACCTAAAAAGCTAAGATAATGGGAGATACAGCCGCCTTTATATGCAAATTTTGAACCAGCTTTTTCCCATAAACTCTGCTCAAGCAGGGTCAGGTTACAAGCTCCAAGAAAAACATAAGACAAAACGACAAAAAAACCAGCAGTCAGATAAATCTTTTCTAGCCAGGGCGTTCGGTTAAGCTTACCTATTAGAGCAAGCGGCGCTCCAAGAAAGATTGTTAACACAATGAAAGCGTGAATGAGAAGAACTAAAAAAGCTAATAAACCGTAAACCATAGTTATTTATATAATTCTAAAAGTTAACTTTAGTCAACTTTTAGAAGCTGAGAACTTAGATAATTAGGCAACCTTTCAATAAAGCTTTCTTTTATCTCCCTTTCTGCTGGTAACTTTTAATCGGTCAAGGTGCTCCAAAAAAGATATAGTAGCTCTCCGCCCCCAACCCAGTAGATTTTTGGCTTCAACCGTACTTATTTCGTTGTTTACTATGAGATAATCTACTATTTTATCTTTTGCCTTTTCAAAACCTGTTTTCTCCATATAGGCGCCGTCTTTAAACTTGATAACCTTGCCTTCTTTTAAAAGTGATTTTAAGGTTAAAAATAGGTCTTTTTCCTGATAACCGTCAATTGAGAGAATTTCAGCTTCCCGTATAGGCGAGCCAGTGGTAAATCGTTCTAAAATCAAGTTTCGAAGGTAAGTTTGTTTTTCAGCAAAAAGGCGGTTTTTAAACCAGTACTGGTTTTCTTTAAACTCCAGCCCAAGCTCGTTCTGGGTTTCTTTAATTAATAATTTAAAGATTAAGAGAGTAAAAGGTGGTGAAACTCGGGTGTAGAGTTCCTGGAGGGTCATACACGAGGGGGTGGAGGGGTTTTTCTGGATTTCCGTGAGCCTTTTAATTAAATTCTCTTTTGCTTGATCAAAGCGAGCTCTGGCAATTACTGTATTTTTGTCAACGAGAATTACTTTTTTCTTTTCAGCCAGGAAACTAAGATTTTTTTTGACTTCGTCAAGGGTAAAGCCAGTTTGTTGGGAAAGTTCAATGGGCGAGAGAGTAAAGGAGCGAGCGAGTGGGGCCAAAAAAGCTTTTTCTTTTTCTGCTTGAAGGGTTTGAATATTTTCAAAGTAAAAGAAATTTCCTTGGCGAAGCTTAATAGAGTGGGCGTCAATGATTGTTCCGCTTGCTGCTGTGGTTCTGGGAGCGAAAAATCTGATGGTTATTGAGTCGCCAAAGAAAGGGATAATTGGCGAGGTTAATCTCAGTTGAGCCATGGCTGATTCTCCAGGCTTTAGCTCCTCTTTTTTCCAGAGGATTATTTTGGCAGTGGTTTCAGCAGAATAGTGATAGACAAAAATTTTTTCTCGATTGAAGAGGGAGCGAGGAGAGCTGGGAAAAACAGTGAGCTTTACATTAACTATTTTGGAAGTTTTGAGTTCGTTTATTCGACCCAAAACAAAACCTCTTTTTAAATCTTCTTTAGTTGAGAGGTTAAGTCCGGCTCTTTCCCCTTCTTGAATTTTGGCGATTTTTTTCCCATGACGCTCAATTTCTCGAACTACCGCTAAACTTTCCTGAGGGTAAATTTGAAGCTTTTCGCCTTCTTCAAGCTTTCCAGAGGTAGCCAGACCAGTAACTACTTTTCCCTTACCTTTCAAGATAAAGGCTCGGTCGATAAAGAAACGAAAAAGCTTGCCATCAGGTTTTTTATTCAGGTTTAAAGCTAATTGTTCAAGGTGAGCGATAATTTCTTCTTTTCCTAAATTCTGAATTAAAGAAAATCGAACAATTGGTTTATTTTGAAAGGGCGAGTTTTTTATATGTTGGGCGATTTCTACTTCTCTCAGCTTCAAGGTCTCTTTATCAACTAAGTCGCATTTAGTTAACACAACAAAACCTTCTTTAAGGTTTAGCCCTTTCAACACTTCCAGGTGCTCAATTGTTTGGGGCATCACTCCGTCATCGGCAGCTATGGTTAGTATGGCGAGATCAAGCCCGAAAAGTGAGCGAAGAGCATTGGGAAAGAAGTTTTGATGTCCGGGGATGTCAACAAAATCGAAAAAAAAAATTAGCGGTCTCAAGGCAAGCAAAGCCTGGTTCAATAGAGAGACCGCGCTTTTTTTCTTCTGGCAAGCGATCAGTATCAGTGCCAGTTAAAACCTTTACCAGGCTTGTTTTGCCATGGTCGACATGTCCGGCAACTGCAACAATTAAATTTCTTTTATTCATACTTGCTCATCTAAGTTAAGATTTCAGGAGGGGGAGGGGGGAATTGAACCTCCTCCTTGTTTTTTAGACAAGGCCAATGGGTTTGCAGCCCACGGGGCGCACCAGCGCCGCCTCCCCCTTTAAACTATAAAATATTCTAATATTAATAATAAATTTTTTCAATAATAACTTTAAAACAAGTCTTGAGGTTTGAATTGCTGGAAGAACCACTTTTATCAGTCGTGCTTATAGACAAAAAAACCTTTTGTATTAGGCTATTAGAAAAAACAAGAGGGGGGTGGAGAGGTTGATTTGGGACAAAAAAGCCGATAAAATGTTTCGTTCCGAACTTGAATAACTGCAGCTTGAAAGATTAAATTCTCTTTTGAGGAGAGCTTATGAGCGACAGAGCTTTTATCGCAAAAGTTTGATCAAGCTGGCTTAAAACCGGAAATTAAAAGCCACAAAGAGCTAAAGAACTTTCCTTTTACCAAGAAAGATGACTTAAGAGCTCACAATCCTTTTAATTTTTTTGCTGTTTTCTTAAGCGAGGTTGTGAGAGTTCATGCTTCTTCTGGTACAACTGGCCAGATTACCGTAGTCGGGTACACTAAAAATGACATTGATTTGTGGTAAGAGTTAATGGCTCGTACTCTGGCTTCTTGCAACACTACTTGCATCACTATGCCTGATGACATTGTTCAAAACGCCTATGGATATGGTTTGTTCACCGGTGGGTTGGGATTTCATTATGGGACTGAAAGATTAGGGGCGACGGTTATTTCAATTTCTGGTGGTAACACTAAAAGGCAAATAATGATAATGAAGGATTTCAGCACTACTGTTTTAACTTGCGCTCCTTCATATGCTCTTCACTTAGCCGAGGCGGCTGAAGAATTAGGTTACGATCCCAAAAGCGACTTTCGGCTAAAGTCATGAGTTTTTGGAGCTGAGCCTTGGTCGGAACAGATGAGAAGCGAAATCGAGACCAAGCTGGGACTTGGAGCCTTTGACTTTTATGGTTTAAGTGAAATTATTGGGCGGGGTGTCTTGACTGAGTGCTCGTATTATAGCGGTTTGCATCTTTACGAAGACCATTTTTTACCTGAAATAATCAATCCGGAGACAGGTGAGGTTTTAGGTCCGGGTGAAGTTGGCGAGCTGGTAATAACCACTATAACTAAAGAAGCCACTCCCTTAATTCGCTATCGCACTCGCGATATTACTTCTCTTAATTATGAGCCATGCCCTTGTGGCCGAACCTTAGCTTGAATGGAAAGAGTCAGAGGTCGTCCTGACGACATGTTAATAATCCGTGGCGTAAATGTTTTTACTTCTCAAATTAAGCAAATCTTGATGTAAGCCAAAGGAAACCGCTTCTCATTATATGATTATTATTGATCGTAAGGGGGCTCTTGATTCGCTGGAAATCTGGGTTGAGGTAAACGAAGATATTTTTTCAGACAAAGTTAAAAATTTGGAAAAAGTAGAGAGAACTCTGGAGGATGAAATTCGATCTCAGTTAGGGGTGGCAACTAAAGTAAAGTTAGTTGAACTCCGAAGTATTCAGAGAAGCGAAGGCAAAGCTAAAAGAGTTTTTGATCGCCGGGAAATTTAAGAAGGAGGTTAAAATGAAGCAAATCTCAGTTTTTTTAGAAAATAAAGAAGGAAGACTTTATGAAGTTTACAACCTCTTGGAGAAAAATAACTTGAATATTAGAGCTTTTTCGGTTGCTGACACTGCCGACTTTGGAATTGTCAGAATGATTGTTGAAGATTACAACCGCGCTTATCAGGCACTTAAGGAAGCAGGATTTACAGTTGCCATAACTGAGGTTATCGCTGTTAAGGTGCACAGATGTGCCAAAAGGATTAGCTAGGGTTCTTGAAGTTTTAAAGGACGCGGGGATTAATGTTGAGTATCTTTATTGTTTTGTCGGGCATAGCTCAAATCGGGCAATCGATGTAATGCGGGCAGAAAACATTGAAGAAGCTATCCGGATTTTGAGCGGGAAAGGTTTTAAACTTCTTACTGACCAGGATATCACTTCTATTTAATTTTCTTAGTTGCATTTAGGTGTTATAATTAATTTAATTTATATGTTTTGAGGTGAAAAGTGTCTTCAAAAAAAATCTATCAGCAATTTATCAGAAAAACTGCGTCTGAAGGCAAATCTGTTGTTGCCTGGGATGCCAGTCGTCGTTACGAAGGAGTTTTCAAGCAGTTCGATCCAACCGGGGAGTTTGTGATTTTAACAAATGTTTGGGTGAGCGAAGGACAGGAAACAATTTTTGTTTCAGAAATGCTTTTGCCATTGGATAGCCTGACTATTGTTTCAGCTGGCTTACCAATAGAGACTTTCGAGGAAGAAACTTATGAAGAGTTTGGTGCGGTTTACCCGGCTGAAGTTTCACCAGAGGTAAGAGTCCCTTCAATTTCTCAACCAGCTGTGGAAGGAGACACAGCTTTTGTTTTTCCCCAAACCGAGCCACTTGAAAAACCTGCTTTTCAAGTTGAGAAATCAAAAGAGCCTACGCCTGAGGCTTCACCTTCGGTTGAGTCGGCAGTATCTAAATTAATAAATTTACCGACACCTTCTTCAGAAAAACCTATTGAACCAGCTGCTCCTGAACCACCAGTTGCTTCTCAACCAACTGCAACCCCAACAGTCTCCTCGGAAACGTCTAAGCTGGAAAAATTGGCGCCTGCTTCGGGGGAATCCGAAACAGCGGCTGAACAGGAGGCGAAAACTACTTCTTCTGATATTAAAGAGCCTGAAGAAAAAAAGGAAGAGACTTTAGAAGAGAAAACTGCACCAATGCAAAAAGTTAAAGCTGGATTTGGGAAAATACCCGGTTTCTTTAATAAAGTTTTTAAGAAGAAACCCAAGCAAGAACATCCACAAAATGTTGCTCGGAAAATACCTCCAACTCCAGCTTATCGCTCTTCCCAGCCTAAACGTATGTTCCCACCGGTCCCTTCTAGGCCCACTGTCCCAGTTACTCCTTCGCCAACTGCTCACCCACAGGTAATTCAAAGACGTTCGGCGCAGGTTTCAACTTCTTCCTTTTTTGCTCAACCGGTCCCTTCTCAAGCTGCTATTCCTAAGCAAAAAGTAGACATTGGCACTTTAATCCTCGATATTTTGATCGGAATATTAACTTTAGTAGTTATTGCCATTGTGGCCATGGGCTTTTTGGGTATAAAGATACCGTCTCTTCCTTTCTAACCGTTTGTTTTCTCTTTAGATCGTTTAACTTTTAAAACCAGCCGCTTGTCGATTAGTAATTGAAAAAATAGTAAAATAACCTTTTAAATTTTAGGAGGTGTTGAGATGGAAAAAGTAAAAATTGCTTTAATCGGTGCCGGGCGCACGGGTACTCCTTTGTTAAGGGAACTTTTTAAGTATCCCTTTGTTGAGGTGGTAGGAGTGGCTGACTTGGATACTAAAGCAGAAGGGGTGAAATTAGCCAGGGAAAAAGGGGTTTATACAACTTCAGATCCAATGGAGCTTGTAAAAAAAGGTGAAGAAATTGAGATTTTAATCGAGGTTAGTGGCGACAAGAGTTTGAAAAAGCGAATTAAAAGGTACTTTGAAGAGATTGGCAACAAAAAAACTATTATAATGCATGATTTAATTGCGCGATTGTTTATTACCGTTTGCACCGGTGGGCAATCACTTGTTCCTAGTTTTCATCCAGACGATGTCGGAATTGGAGACTGAGGGGAGAAATCTGCTTAACGAAAAGATTAAAGAAGTAAAAAAAGCAGAAGCTAAAGCTCGCCAAGTTATTGAACAAGCTTATCGGTGGCGAGAAGAACTTTTCGGCCAGCTAAAAAGGGAAAAAGAGAAATTATTCAATCAAGCAAAAGAAGATGCTCAAAGGGAAGTTGAGAAATACTCGAGAAAAATAAAAGAAAAATTAACTGAAGAGATTTCTTTACTTGAGAAAGAAGAAGCAAAAGAGGAGAAAGAATTGGAAAAGAAAGTAAAACAGAATTTTGATAAGGCAGTAGAGGAGGTCGTCAAACTTTTCTTAAAGACTTATGGCGATTGAGAGGATAAAGAAAGTCAGCTTAATAGCTCCCAGAAATGAGAGCGGAGATCTGCTTTTGCGGTTACAGCGAGAAGGTTTTTTTCAACCTGACCGCGTTTCTTTTGAATTTGAAAGCGACATGCAGGCAAAAGAACAAGTACCCAGAGAAGAAACCGAGACCGCTTTAAGGGAAGAGTTAGGCCAAGTGCACTTTTGCCTTCGCTTTTTGGGTTCTTTTCTTCCGCCTCGGGGGTTTGTTCAGAGTTTTTTTAAGCCTCGAATTCAGGCGACTCGCCAAAAGATTGAGTCAATGGAGAACAAGGGATTTTCTTATATTTATGATGATTGCGAACGATTGGATCGAAGGTTAGTGGAGATAAACCGCAGATTAGAAGAAATTGACCACTTAGTCTTTTCTCTGAAGCCCTGGCTTTCATTTCCTTTGTCTTTAAATGGGAAGTTAAGTGAGAGCGTAAGATTTTTCCTGGTTAGCCTCCCAAAACCTACTTTTGAGCGCCTAAGAGAAAGGTTAAATGAAGAAAATCTAGTCTGGCTTGAAGTTGTTTCAGAACAAGAAAGGAAAGCGCAAGCAGCAGTTTTTTTTCATCGTCAATTAGAAGGAAAAGTAGAAAAAATTTTTTCTGATTTGGAACTTGAAAAAACATCTTTTGATAGCGATTTAAACGCTTTTAAATTAAACAAGAAACTTTTAGCTGAGAAAAAACAACTAATGAGGGAGAAGCAAAAAATAGAAAAAAAGGCCAAGAAATATCTTTCTTTTCAAGAGTTGCTTAGATTAAGGGAGGCTTACTTAAAAGCCCGTCTGGCTCTGGTGCAGGCTCGGGACAAACTGGCATCAACAGAGAGAGTGGTTTTTATTGAAGGCTGGATAAAAGTAACTGATAGTAAGAAACTGGCAAAAGTTTTAAACTCATCTCTTTCCGCTTATGAGCTGGTTTTGACTGATCCGCTTCCAACAGACAGCCCACCTGTTATATTAAAAAATAGACCTTTTTTTAAGCCTTTTGAAATTCTGGTTGAACTTTATGGTTTGCCTAACTATTGGGAAATTGATCCCACTCCCTTTTTGGCTTTTACTTTTCTTTTCTTTTTTGGTCTGGCCGTTGGTGATGCTGGCTATGCAATACTCCTTTATTTTTCTATTTTATTTCTACGCTGGCGGCTTCCCTTTTCGGCAAAGAGTCGGGAGTTTTTAAAAATTTTCACTTATGGAGCTGTCCCTTCGTTTATCGTAGGAGTTTTGACTGGTAGCTGGTTTGGGCTGCCAATATCTTCTCTCCCGCCGGTTTTGCAAAAAATGATATTACTTAATCCTTTAGAAGGCTCCGGTCCGGTAATCTTTCTCGTTTTCACTCTCATTATTGGCTTTTTACATCTCATTAGCGGACTGCTAGTAGAGGCAATTGATAATCTTAAAAAAGGCAATTGGCAGTCAGCTTTACTTGATCAACTTGGAACCATTGTTTTTTTGTTTGGAGCTTTTCTTTATATTGTAATTTTCTTTCAAAGCATTAGCGGGAAAGTTCCTTCCTGGAGCCCAATCGCTAAAGCTTTATTGCTTATCGGGGCAGCTGTCATTGTTATTTTTGCCAATCGGGAGAGCAAAAGTTGGCTAGGAAGGATTGGGGGTGGCTTGTATTCTCTTTATGGAATGAGCAGCTATCTAGGTGACACTATTTCCTATTCTCGTCTAATGGCTTTAGGTCTAGCCACTGTTTTAATTGGTTTTTCTTTTAATCTTATGATTCAACCTCTTTGGGGTTTTGGTTGGATAGGTACTATAGTGGCTTTACCAATTTTCCTCTTTCTTCATCTGGCGAATTTAACAATTAACTTAATTGGTGCTTTTGTTCACCCATTGCGCTTGCACTATGTTGAGCTTTTTAAGCAGTTTTATGAAGATGGCGGAAGAAAATTCGAGCCCTTGACTCTTGAGAGCGAAGGGGTTCTGTTAAGAAAGTAAAAGTTTTATTGGAGGTGAGCGATGGAAGCATTTTTAGGCTTACAGGGGGTGCACTGGGTTTTTTTAGGAGCTGCACTGGCGGCTATTGGAGGAGGTATGGGTTCGGCTATGGGTATAACCTACGCTGCCCAAGTAGCAGCGGGGGTAATGGCTGAAGACCCGGATAAGTTTGGCAACTTAGTGGTGATTGTGGCTCTCCCGGGAACTCAGGGAATTTATGGTTTTATCACTGCTGTACTATCCTTGATCCTCTTTGGTTTGCTTGGCGGGGGTGCAGGAGTCGAGGTAGCCGCTATTAATGGTTTTAAGGCTTTTCTTGCTTGCTTGCCGGTGGCTTTTGTTTGTTTTATCAGTGCTATTTATCAGGGAATTACTTCGGCAGCGGTCGGCGGAGTCGTTGCTAAAAAACCGGAAGCAACTGGTAAAGCTATAGTTTTACCGGCGATGGTGGAAACTTACGCTGTTCTTGCCCTGATTATCTCAATTTTTTTGCTTTTGGCAGCTAAGTAGCTTGAGGAGGTTCTTTGCAAGCGATTGTTGAAAAAATATTATCTGATGCTAAAGAAGAAGCTAAGACAATAAAAGCAGAGGCTCAAAAGGAGAAGAAAAAAATTTTGGCTGAGGCCAAGAAAGAAGCTGATATGTTGAAAGATGAGCTGGTACGAGAAGGGAAAAGAAAAGCTGATCTGGAAGCTGAAGGCTTAATTCGGGAAAAGAAAATTGAACTCAACAAGGAAAGGCTAAAGTTTAAACGCGAGAAGTTAGAGAAAGTTTTTGAAGCTGCTTTAAGGAAGCTTTTGAGCCTGCCAGAGGAAGAAAAGAAAAAGATTGTGTACTCAATGATTTTGCGTCTGGCAGAAGGAGGGGAAGAAGTAATTTTTGCCCAGAATGAGCGCCAAATTTATGAGGGTGCCTTTCTAGAGCGGTTGAACCAGGAACTTAAAAAATTAGGCAAAGAACCTTTACGCTTATCTGATGAAGAGAGAGGTTTAGAAGGTGGTTTTGTCTTGAAAAAGGGCCACTTAGAAACCAATGCCAGTTTCGAAGTTCTTTTTAGCTATATGGTTGAAAGAGAAGTTCAAAGTGTAACGAAAGTTTTGTTTGGCAAAGGAGCAAAGTGAACAATTTTACTCTTTATGGCTTCATTGCTGGTAGAATAAAAAGTTTAGAAAGCAAATATTTAACCGCTGACGATTTTGAGCGACTGAAGGCAGCAAAAAACCTGGATGAAGTAAAAAATGTCTTAGCTGATACTTTTTACTCTTTTTTAGTTGAAGAAAAGTTAAATGAAGAAAAGGAAGTTAAGCTCATTCTCGAGCGTTTCATAAACAATCATTTTATTGACTTAACTTTTAACCTTTCCGATAAGCGTGTTTGTCAAGCTTTTCTTTCTCTTTTTGACCTACAAAACTTTAAAGCACTTTTTCGGGAAAGGTTTTTTGGATTTCCCGCTTTCTATTTGTCACCTCTATCTTCTTTTTCTGAAGCTGAAATGAGAAAGATTGTCGCTGGCGAAAAGCAAGTTGAACCTTATTCCAGTTGGTTGGCTGAGGCAGAAAAAATATCTGAACCACGACTTCTCGATTGCTGGTTGGAAAAAATCTGCTCTTTAAAAAGGTTAGAACTGGGCAAAAGCTTAAAATCGGCACTTCTGGAAGAGTGGATAAAAGAAGAGATTAAAATTTTAAACTTCAAGACCCTATGGCGATTAAAGTATTACCAATCTTCAAGTGGTGCCAAGTTTGAGAATTTTCTAATTACCTTAGCTCCGCAAGATAGGAGCTACTATTCAACTTTAATTGAGCTGAGCGAAGAAGAATTGTTGCAAGCGATGAGCAAAGAATTAGAAATAGTTATTGAAGATGAGATTTCTTTAGAGGAGGCTTTGAACGAAAAATTTCGTCAGTATTTTAAAAAGGCTTCGTTGAAAATTTCTGACCCTGCTCTTATCTATTTTTACCTTGCGGCCAGAGTTAAAGAAGTGGAGTTAATCCAGATGGCAATTTTTAGCAGGCTGAGGAACTGGCAACCGGCTTTTTTTGAAAGGGTGGTAAAAAACTATGTTTAAAATAGTTTTTTTAGGCGAGGAGGCCGAAAGTTTTCCCTTGAGAATGTTTGGAGCAGATTTTTATGATGCTCGGGCTGGCTTACCTCAAACTGACTGGAAGGAAGTTAATCTTCTCTTGATTAATGAGCAAATTTACGCTATCTGGGAAAAAGAAGTAGAAAAGATTCTCAAGCGATTTCCGAATTTAAATCTTTTAATTTTACCGAGTAGCCGCCAGAAGCTTGGTTTGACTGGAGAGAGGCTGCAAAGCCTTTTAGAGAAAATTGCGGGAACTCAGCTTCTCAAGAGGGGGTCATAATGGAAGTTGGTAAAATTGTTAGAATTTCGGGTCCTTTGGTAGTGGCTGAAGGCCTAACCAACGCTCAAATGTATGAAGTGGTAAGGGTTGGGGAGGCTCGACTATTAGGAGAAATAATTGAAATCAAGCGGGGACTGGCTTCAATTCAGGTTTATGAAGAGACGACAGGGCTTGGCTTGGAAGAACCGGTTTTTGCTACGGGTTCTCCTTTGAGCGTTGAGCTTGGTCCTGGGTTAATATCGTCTATTTACGATGGAATTCAGCGTCCTCTTGACGCTTTACAAAAAGAGGAGGGTGATTTTGTCACTCGGGGCGTAGAAGTTACAGCTCTTTCGCGCACTAAGGAGTGGGATTTCAAACCATTGGTTAAAAAGGGAGAAGAAGTTGAAGCTGGGGATATCCTTGGCGAGGTTGAGGAAACCCCTTTAGTTAAGCACTTAATAATGGTTCCGCCAGAAATAGAGAAGGGAAAAATAAAGAAGATTGCCGAAGGAAAGCGCAAAGTTGACGATGAAGTGGCAGTTATCGAAGTTGACAAAAAAGAAGTGTTGGTCACAATGATTACTCGCTGGCCCGTGCGACGCCCACGACCTTTCAAGAAAAAAGTTGCCCCTAAAGAACTTTTAATTACTGGACAAAGGGTTATCGATGCTTTTTTCCCCGTTGCAAAGGGAGGAACGGCTTGCATACCGGGTCCTTTTGGTAGTGGCAAGACGGTTACTCAGCACCAGTTAGCTAAGTGGGCTAACTCTCGAATAGTTATTTTTATTGGCTGCGGGGAGCGAGGTAACGAGATGACCGATGTTTTACTTGAGTTTCCAACCCTGGTTGACCCGTACAGTGGCCGTCCTTTAATGGAAAGGACAGTTCTCATTGCTAATACTTCTAATATGCCGGTTGCTGCTCGGGAAGCTTCTATTTATACCGGAATAACCATTGCTGAGTACTTCAGGGATATGGGCTATGATGTGACATTACAAGCTGACTCAACTTCTCGTTGGGCTGAAGCTTTAAGAGAAATTTCTGGCCGGCTGGAAGAAATGCCAGGAGAAGAAGGTTATCCGGCCTATCTTTCTTCTCGATTAGCTGCTTTTTATGAGCGAGCGGGTAAAGTTTATTGTCTTGGGAGTGACAATCGCGAAGGTTCGATAACGGCCATTGGTTCAGTTTCGCCACCTGGTGGTGACCTATCTGAGCCAGTGGTTCAGGCAACACTAAGGGTGGTCAAGGTTTTTTGGGCACTGGAAGATCGGTTGGCTTACGAGAGACACTTTCCGGCAATTAACTGGCTTTTGAGTTACTCTCTTTACTCTACCAAAATTGATGAACATCTGAATCAAACTCTGGCGGCTGACTTTTCCGAAAAAAGAAAAGAGGCAATGCGGCTTTTGCAGCGGGAATCTGAATTAAAAGAAATTGTGCGTTTGATTGGAATAGATGCTCTTTCTCCTCTAGAAAGGCTTATTATGGAAGTCTCGCGCTCTCTGAGGGAAGACTTTCTCCAGCAACATGCTTTTCACCCTGTCGATACATTTGCTTCTTTAGAAAAACAGTATCTTATGCTTTCCAACATAATTTCTTATTATCGTTTGGCTAAAGAGGCTTTAGAAAGAGGAGTAAGCCTGGATGAGATTTTTTCTCCCAAAATAAAGGAGAGTTTAGGAAGGATGAAATATATTTCTTCGGAGGAGATGGATGAGCTTAAAAAAATTGAGAAATTCTTAAATCAGTATTTTGAGGGGCTAAAAGGAGCGGTGAAAAGTGTTTAAGGAATATGTAAGCGTACGGGACATCGTCGGGCCCTTAATATTTATTGAAGGGGTTAAAGGAGCAACATATGGCGAGTTAGTTGAGGTTTCTTTTCCTGATGGCCGCCAGAGTCTGGGGAGTGTGCTGGAAATAAATCGCGATTTTGCTCTTCTTCAGGTTTTTCAAGGCACCCAGGGTATTAACAAAACTCAAACTCGGGTAAGGTTTTTGGGCAAAAGCCTGGAGCTTTCAGTTTCTCCTGATATTTTGGGGAGAGTATTTGATGGTTTAGGTCGCCCAATTGATGATGGTCCTGATATTATCCCTGATAAGTGGCTGGACATTAACGGCCTTCCTATCAATCCTTACGCGCGGGATTACCCAACTGATTTTATTCAAACTGGTATTTCAGCTATTGATGGGATGAATCCTTTAGTTCGAGGGCAGAAGCTACCAATATTTTCTGGAGCCGGTCTTCCCCATTCTCATTTGGCAGCTCAGATTGCTCGTCAAGCAAATGTCCGCGGAAAAGGTGAAAGCTTTGCTGTTGTTTTTGCTGCAATGGGAATTACTTTTGAAGAAGCCAGCTTTTTTATTGAAGATTTTTCTCAAACTGGCGCTCTGGAAAGAGCAGTTCTTTTTGTTAATTTAGCTGATGATCCACCGATTGAGCGGATAGCTACCCCCCGAGTTGCCCTGACAGCTGCTGAATATTTAGCTTTCGAGCTTGATCTTCATGTTCTGGTTATTCTGACAGATATGACTTACTATTGTGAAGCTCTGCGGGAAATCTCGGCGGCTCGACGAGAAGTTCCTGGAAGACGAGGCTATCCCGGGTATCTTTACACTGATTTGGCAACTATTTATGAGCGGGCTGGAAGAATAAAGGGTCGCAAAGGTTCAATTACTCAAATACCTATTCTTACTATGCCAGAAGACGATAAAACCCATCCCATTCCTGACTTAACTGGTTACATTACTGAGGGGCAGATAATTCTTTCCCGCGACCTTCATCGAGCTGGCATTTATCCACCAATTGATGTTATGCCCTCTCTTTCCCGTTTGAAGGAAAAAGGCATTGGAGAAGGCAAAACCCGCGAAGACCACTCAAGTCTTTCCAACCAGCTTTTTGCAGCTTATGCTCGGGGTCGGGAAGCTCGAGAACTTCTTTTAATTTTAGGGGAAGCAGCTTTAACTGAGGTCGATAAACTTTATGTTGAGTTTGCTAACCGGTTTGAGCAAAAGTTTGTAACTCAGGAAGAAAGAGAAAACCGGACAATTGAAGACACTCTCGACTTGGGCTGGGAACTTTTGCGCATTTTGCCGCGTGAAGAGCTTAAACGAGTTTCTCCAGAACAAATTCAGTTTTATCTTGATAAAAAAAGAAGGAAATAATTTATGTTAAGAGTCAATCCTAATCGAATGGAATTAATGAAGCTGAAACGTCGGCTGGCCATCGCTCGCCGTGGTCACAAGCTTCTGAAAGATAAATTGGATGAGATGATGAAGTATTTTCTCCAGCTCCTTGCAGAACTTGGCACATTGAGGGAAGAAATTGAAAATAAACTTGAAATTACCTACCAAAACTTTTCTTTTGTCTGGGCAAAGACTCCCTCTGGTTTTTTAGAAAACCTAATTACTGCTTATCCCGGCAACATTGAAATAACTGAAAAAAGGAAGACGGTTTTTAATATCTCAATGCCTGAATATAAAATTCAAGCAATAGAAGAACCAAGACTCCCGTTTCTTTCAACAACTGCCTTGTTTTTAGAACGGGCAACTAAAGATTTTGCTTCTCTTTTGCCCCAATTAATTGAGTTAGCAAGTAGAGAAAGAACGCTTTTCCTTTTGGGGGAGGAAATTGAACGAACCAAAAGAAGAGTCAATGCTTTAGAAAACACAGTTATTCCTCAACTTGAAGAGCAAATAAAATTTATTTCCTTTAAACTTGACGAGATGGACCGTGAAAGCCGCACTCGGCTTTTGAAAGTTAAAAGAATGTTAGAAGAAGAAGCAGTTTAGTGTCGACACTTAAGTCTCCGGCTAGATTTCCGATACTCCGGTAAAATTAAATTTCTTGAGCTTGATAGCTGGAATTGAGCAGTAAGCAACCAAAGGTTTTTTAATTTTTACTTCTTTAGCTAAAGCTTCAACGCTTGACAGTGCCTCAATGATGCTTTGGGTAAAGCGGAGGTTTTTTAAAGGCTTAGTTATATTGCCGTTTTCAATTAAGTAGGTACCATCTCGAGTCATGCCAGTGATGATAGTTTTTAAGGGATCCATTGGGTTCACATAGAAAAAGCGGGTGATGTAAATACCTTTTTTAGTGGAAGTAATTAATTCTTTTTCGCTTGCTGTTCCCGGTTTTAAAAATAGATTTAGCGGCAATGGTCCAACTGAGCTGGGATAGGGCAAAGCGTGACCGGTTGAGTGTTTATTTTCTCGGAAAGCAGTATAGGAATCGTAAACCACTGCTTTGACAATCCCTTTCTCAATCAGGCTCACTTTTTGGCGGGTAATTCCTTCGGAATCAAAGGGAAGAGGCATTCCTTTGTGGTCATTTCCATCATCCCAGAGAGTAATGAGAGGGCTGAACATTTTTTCTTCTAACTTAACGAAACTTCTGCCTTCTTGAAGAGCTAAGGCAGAAAAACCAAGGTAGGAGAGAAAATCTATTAATTCAGCTGTAGCTTCTTGACTTAAGACAACCTCGTATTCTCCTGGGGAGATAGTTTGAAATGGTCCATCAACTTCTAACCATCGGGAAGCTTGTTTATAAATTTCTAATAAGTCAACTTGGTCTTGCCGCCTAGCAATAAAGCTTTCATAACCTGATTGACCATTCTTTTCGGCAATCAGACTACCTGAAAGCTCAGTAAAAAAGGCTTTTTTTTGAATTCCCAGACTGTTAACTACTTCAAACTCGGTTATTTCTTGGGTTAATGAGCCAGAAACTTTTACTTTTTCCTTATCTGCCTTTGCAAAAACTTTCTGCAAGTTAGACGAAAGGTAATCGGGTTTAAACTCTAATAGCTCTTGGTCAGCAAAGTCAAACTCTCCTTTGGAGTCGCTTTCCTCGGGAAGAGAGACAAAGTCTTCAAGAGAAGGAGTTATTTCCATCATGGCTAAAGATCTTTCACTTGTTTGCTTAATAGCTTCTCTGGTTAGCTGGTTAGAAGAAGCAAACCCAATCTTTTTCCTTTTAACAACTCTCAAGCCCAAATGGTTGTTTTCTTCCCAGGTTAATTGGGTAAGTTGATTTTCAGAAAAACGATTAACAAAGCTTGTTTTCTTAATTATCAAAACTTCAGCTTGCTCAGCTTTTTTTCGATTAACGATTTCATCAAGGATTTCTTTTGTGGAAGGAGTTAGGATATGATCTTTTTTCATTTGGCTTTACCTATTGTCACTTTTTCAAATTGGGCAACTGGTGTTTGATGACCAACCATCATCGTTTGCATTGGGTCGCCTTTACCGCAGTTCAATAGTCCCCAGAGGGTTAATGTGTTTTCGTTGCCAACGGCTGTGCAATTTTTCCAGAATACAGGAGTAATGCCAGTGTAGAAAGCGTTTCTAAAGACTTTGCCCAGCTTACCTTTTTTAATTTCCTGGGCCCATTCCACTCCAAACTGAAAATTAACTCTCTGGTCATCAATGCTCCAGCTTTTGTTAGTTTCCAGATAGATACCATCTCTCACTTCAGAGATAATTTCTTCAAAACTTTTATTACCAGGAAGAAGGTTAACATTGGTCATCCGGACGATGGGTATACGGTTCCAGCTTTCGGCTCGAGCAGTTCCATGGCTGGATGAATTAAGTAAAGGAGCGGTTTCGCAAGAGGAAAGAACATCTTTTAGCCAGCCTTCTTCAATCAGTAAATATTTTTGCCCGGGCGTTCCCTCGTCGTCGTAAGCAAAAGTTCCCAGCCCTCCAGGAAGAAGGGCTGACGCTTCAATATTAACTATGGGCGATGCGTATTGAAAACTACCAATCATTTCTGGTTTGACAAAACTTCTTCCAGCTAAAGAAACCTCTAGACTAAAGATCCGATCAAGCTCAAGAGGGTGACCAACTGACTCGTGAATTTGAAGAGCCATCTGATTTGAGCCAATGACGGCAGTGGTTTCTCGAGCTGGGCAGTCTGGGGCTTTCAAAAGAGCAATTGCTTCTTCCGGTACTTTTTCTGCTTGGCTGAGAAAATCTAACTCTTCAATGAATTCATATCCGGCTTGGCGGTAATTGCCACCATGAGCAGCAGGATAAGATCTTTTTTGCATCTCTTTATCTTTAATAGCCAGGCAAGAAATTTCCCCTCCAGAGACTAAAAAACTCTGGTTTATTTCACTTCCCAATGAGTTGAGAAAAGTTTTTTTAACTCTGATAAATTTTAAACTGGCTTGAGCCAGCTTTATTAGTTTATTTTTTTGCATTGTCTGAGAAGCCTGGATTAAAAGGTCAACCTTCTTACTTAGACTTACTTTAAAAGGGTCAACAACAAAACTTGTTTCAAATTGACTGCTTTTCTTTTTTGGTAGTTCAAAAGGGAAAGCCTTGCTCCCTGTCTTTTTTTTAACTTGAGCAATTGCCATAGCAAGCCGAGCTGCTTCTTTAACTCTTTCAGGATTTAAATTAGCAGTGCCGGCAAAGCCACTTTGATTTTCGACAAAAACCCGAATGCCAATTCCCCGATCTTTAGAGGAAGTTATGCTTTCCAGCGCTCCATTTTTTACCTTGACCGTTTCTTCCTCGATTTCTACTAAACGAACTTCAGCATAGCAAGCTTTGAGAAAGCTAAGTTCATCGAGCACAAGGTAAAGCAGATCTTTCATTCGTTAATCGTTTGGGTTACTGGTTTTCTTTGGGGGTAAAGGTGGCAGTGGAATGCTTCGCGGTGGAGCAAAAATTCTTCGAGCACAGGTAAAGTCGGCTCGATCGCTCAAGCGGCTGATTCTTACCACATCACCCGTTTTTGGTGCGTGAATAAAGTAACCTTTATCAATGTAAATACCGACATGATGGATAGGATTGCCAAAAAATACCAGGTCGCCGGGGCGTAAATCTTCAACTCTTTCCACCGGCTCACCTAACTCAGCCTGATAACCGCTGTAGTGCGGAAGTTCCACTCCGTGAAGACCAAAAACATATTTAACCAGTCCTGAACAGTCAAAACCGGTTTCAGGAAGCTCTCCTCCCCAGAGGTAAGGAATCCCGATAAAATGAAGAGCAGTTTCGACAATCGATCCAGGTTCAACTACTATGCCAAGATCAAAAAGAAGCCTTCTGACATTTTCATTGATAGTTGCTAAAGCAAGTCTTTCTAATTCTTCCTTTTCTTTTAAGAGTTTTTTAATTTCGGCTGAGAGGTTTTTAATGAAGTTAGCGCGTTCAGCTATTTGCATTTCAATGGCGGTTTTTTCAGCTAAGACCTGTTCCTCGAGAGCTTCCTGTCTTTCTCTTAAGGCTTCAAGGTCAGACCGTATACGGTTAAGCTCTTCGCGAGTGTACTTCAAGCTTTCAACTACCTGACGGTCGCTGCTGGCTATTTCTCTTAAAAAACGCAGGCGAGTAATGAAATCAAAAAGGCTGGTGGTGTTTAAAAGGACATCAAGATAGCGCTTTTCCCCTTCAACATAAATTAAGCGTACTCGGCGGTCAAAAATTGCTTGCCTTTTGTAGAGCTCTCGCTGGGTCATTTCATATTTAACCTGAGTTTCGGTCAGTTTCTTTTGGGTTTCAGCCAGGTCAACTCTTCGCGCATTATATTCCTCAACTTTTATTTCTAACTGCGTGTTAAGTTGTTCCAATTGTGCAGTTACTTGACCCAATTCCTGGCGAGCCTTTTGTATTCTAATCTCCAGCTCTTGCGGAGTAGTAGCTGGCGGTACGGCTAAAGCTGGATTATAGGTAAAAGCTGGTGAAGAAATCACCAAACTTATAACTAGTACTAAAATTAGAATGGATTTTAGAACTGGTTGGCCGCTTCTTTTAATCATTTTTCTAATCGCTTTCGTCTAAAGTTAAATATAGCTGACCATTTGCTTTTTGTAAAGTTTTTTGGGATAATATTAGTTCGCTCCGAAGCGATTTGACGCGGGGTGGAGCAGTCTGGAAGCTCGTCGGGCTCATAACCCGAAGGTCGGAGGTTCAAATCCTCCCCCCGCTACCAATATCAACTCTTAAATTGGGAAAAACGGGGTCAAATCTTCCCACCCAATTTTAAAAGCTACGATAAATCCTTAAGCTAAAAATTAGCCAGTTTTCGAATTTTTGAGACTTTTTCTTGTTCTTTATTTTCTTTTTTTGATTAGAACCAGGTGTTTTTAGAAGTGAAGAAACTTAAAAACAAGGCTTAAAAATTCTTTTAAGTATTGGCAATGAGAGGTCTAAACTTAGATTGATGCGGGCGGGTTGACTTATTAAAGGGCTTATGATAAAAATTAGTGGTAAAAATAAGTTGAGCTAATGGAGGGGTGCCATGAAAAGAGAAATTAAAAAGTTTTTTTTGTTGGTGAGTGTTATTCTGTTTTTACTTCATGGTTTCCTTTTTTTCAAAGCCACTTTTGCCTTTTCTGAAGGAGCTTTGCTTGATGACCCAACCTTAAGCTTAGATGTCCTTGAAACTAGCGAGAAGGAGGCAAATAAAAAGGACCGAAAAATCGAGCGAAAGTTAAGCCAAGAGGAAAATAGTTATGAGGTTAATGCTCAAATTTCTGACCTTGGAGTTTCTTATTTGATTAGCGTTACAAATTATCGTCAGGAAAAAACATACTGGTGTGGCCCTGCCTCAGTAAGACAAAGTCTTTCATTTCATAAAGTAAAAAGTGGATCAAGTGCTTCTCTTCCTTCTCAAAGCACGATAGCTTCATTGGCAGGAACGACCTCTTCGGGAAGCACTACTACGGGATTAAAAAGTGCAATAAATTATTACGCTTCGGTTTTTAAGTTTGAAAACGATAAATATGTGGTAGGGAACTTAATTGGCTTGGAAAATCCAAAAGGGACATTCGAAAGCCGGATTAAAGGAGATTTAAGTTTAAAAACAAACGCACCCATAATATTAGTGCGGACTGATAAACTGGATTATTATAATGGCCACAGGACAAGACATTATGTGACTTTAAGTGGTTACGCTCGAGATCCCAACGGTAATAAATCTTTAAGGATTGTCGATCCTCACTACAATGACTCTTATTTTGGGATACACTGGGAGCCTTTTGATAATGTATATTCGGCTGTTTACTGGGCAGATTATGAAGGGAGTAACTATGTTATGCTTTATTAATAGGACCTCAAAGTTTTTTGCATTTTTTCTTTGGCTTTTTCTCCTCGTTCTGTTTTGTGGTTGCCAAAACAGACCCCTGACTGACTTACCGAAAACAAAGACGCGAACTGGGGTGCAAAGATTTGTTAAGCGAATAAAGTTTGGTTTAATTGTTGATACTCCTTTTATTTTTCAGAATAAGCTTTATCTTTCGGCTATCGAAGACCCTGAGAAAGACAGCTTTTATAACCTTCTCCTTGAATACGACTTAAAAACAAACAAACAAAGAATAGTGGCAAATTCTTTTTATTTTCCAGGCAATATTCAGATGATAAGAGCAAACAACCGCTGGCTTGTTTATTGCGATGGACGAGCTGAAGTTGGGCCTGAAAAGCTAATAGTAATTGATTTAAAAAAAGGCAAAAAAAAGGTTTTTTATGAAGCTCACGATGAAGGAGTCAATAAGTTTAAAACGGTTGATTCATTGACCCTTTATCAGAATTATCTTGCCTTTGGTGTAAATGGTCATATAAGACTCATTGACCTGAAAAAAGAAAAAGCTGTTTTCCAGAGAAAGCTCAAGCTTGAACCGGGGGAAGCAATTAAAGGATTTTCTTTTGATCAGGGAAATCTATTCTGGAGTGAAAAAGAAGGCGATAAATTGGTTTTTTACTTCTACCAACCAGATTCAGGCAAAACGAAGAAATTCTCTTTACCGGTAGCTAAAAAAAGTAGTCACTATGGTTTTACTCAAGCAAAAAATGGCTTGATTTACTTTGCTGAATTTCCTTATCTTGAAAGCAGGCTTTATGAATTAAAATGTTTTGATCCAAAAACTGGCGAGGTTTTGGCTATTGATAAGAATTGTGGTCATAAGTTTAGCCTTTTTGAAGGCGGGGTTCTCTATTCAGTAAAAACCCAAAAAGGTGATATATTAAAGATTTATTACTCACGGGGGGAAAAGAAGGTAGAATTGAATATCAAAGATTTTTCTAAGACTCTGGCCGAGTTGGATCCTTTACCCATTGCTTATGAGAACTACTTTTTAGCAGTCGAGCCATTATTTGGACCGACAAAAAACAAAAAAAAGCGTGAGACTATTCTTTACATTGTCAACTTGAACCGCTATCGTTGATTTCTTATTCTTTAGATTAAAAAGAAGAAATTGAAAATAAGAACGACTCTACATAAGTAAATAGCCTGAGCGTAGAAAGCATCTAAACGAGAAAAAAGCTTCAAACTCTCTTTACGCCTTTTTACGCGATATCCGTTTTAGTTTTTTGCAAACCCAAATGAATTCACGGCCTTCAAACCAACCCTTAAGCTCTCCACATTCTCAAATCCCATTCTCAAATTCTTAAGAATTTGAGATTTCAACTAAATGTGGTAGGGGGCATAATATTCAATAACACATAGTATTTTGATAAAATGTATTTTGTGAACACTGGAGGGGCGAAAAGCTGTCGGCAGCTGGAAAGAATAGTCAAAGGGTTTGCTAATCACCGGCGCATTCAAATTATGGAACTGCTCAAAGAGTCTCCTGAGTTATCAGTTATCGAGATTTCTGCCAAGCTAAATATCAATCTCAAGACTGCCTCTGAGCATATACGACGTTTAGCGATTGCTGGGTTGGTTATGAAGAGGTCTGATGGAACGAGCGTGCGCCACAGATTAACCGACCGAGGCTTGAGCATTCTCAAATTCTTAAGAACATTGGAATAAGTGGTTGGAATGGGTGACTGGGGTAGTGGTTGGTGGGTTAGTTAGGGCGAGATAGGCAGATAGATTTTTTTGGCTAGCTGAAGTTTAGTTATCTAAATTATTAGTTGTTTAAATTAAGTTTTTTCTGGCAAAGAGGGCAGAAGTTGAAGCCCTTGCGGTCGGTGTCGGCTAAGGTGTTTGAGAAAAACATAACGCAGTGAAGATTTGGGCAGTGGTTGAGTCCATAGGTGTGGCCAAGTTCGTGCACGGCTTCAGTTAGAACTCTTTTACGGAAAAGATTCTCATCAGCTGGCAGGCCATAAAACTCTTGCCTTAGTCGAGTTAGAGAGATTACTGCAGCCTGCTGACTGGCTTCACCAAAGACAAAATTGAGCTGGGGAACGAAAAGGTCTTGGTCAACTACTCCAAGAACTTTCGAGTTTGCTTTGGATATTTTTTGTGAGAGAAGTTCTTTCAAGATAGCTGTTGAGAGGTACTGGTTTCTTTCCCCATTAAAGGCATAATCAGGTTCTGGCAGAGGCTCATCGATTTCAACTCTCTTTTTAAACACTTCAGCTAAGTCGTTTTTTAGATTTGCCAGAATGGCAGGATCAGTTTTTCCTATTGGCACTAAAACAATTTCCACATCTTGATTGTATCTCTTTTTAAATTTTTTCATGAAATATTTTCTTTTTAAATTTCCTTTTTAAAAGCGATGAAAAAAAGAGTTTGCAAGAAAAAACAGATGTTCAAAGGCGCATCCAGTGGGCTGTCATAGGACAATATATTTTTAGCGTTCCTTTGCTACTTCTTTCCCAGATTGTTTACTATTTTGGCTTTTTTCTTCAAACTTCCAATCCAACTTTGAGCTTGGAAGGAAAGGCTTTGGTATTCGAGCTCTTCTTTTATTTGATCTTTCACTTCATCAAACTTCTTGCCTTTGAAAAAAGTATTTTTGTTTTCATTGTAGTAGCTTTTGATTTCTTTATCGGTTACTTTAACTTTTCCCTTCAAAGCTTTTTCGACAATGAGCTGAAGCTTTATTTGCTCTTTAAGGCTTTCAAGGGTCAAATTGTTTGCATCTAACTGGCTTTGAAAGGTTTTTTCATCGGGGAACTGTTTTTTTACTTCTTCAATTTTTTTATTGATTTCGGCTTCGCTAATGTTAATCCCTTTCTTTTTAGCTTCCTGAGCAATCAGCTTCTCGGTTATCATCTGGTCAAGAACCTCTTTCCCTGATTGCTTGATTAATCGGTCAGCAAGCTCATCTCGGGTAATTTTTTCGCCGTTGACGGTAGCAATTGTTTCCGATTTTGTTTGAGCGCAGCCAGCGTTTAAGCTGACAATGGCAACAAGCAAAACAAAAACTCCTATTTTCCATCTCTGTGGGTTGATTTTCATCAAACCTCCTCCTTTAGTTGATTTATCAATTATCCCTTAGTTGGTTGTTTTTTTCTACTCTACTAAGCAACAGATTTGAAATTAGCTTGCTTTTATTGTGTTTTTATGGTGATGAACAGAAGTACAATTCAGAACTGCGATAAAAAGAAAAGACTTTGGCTTGCTGTGTCGAAATGTAAACTATCCCACCTCATTTTGAGAAAAAGAGTTTGGTTTATTAAAAAAAGTTTGATGTTTTTAAAACGAGGGGATTTGTTTTTTTAAAAGGTAAAAAGCATACCTTTTTCATCAGTTTTTTCAAATTTTTGCGTTTGTTTTTAAGCGTGTTGAAATTTAAACAATAAGATCGTTTAATATTATCAAATTTTATTATTATCAAATTTTATTCAAAGGAGGGGTGCACTATGAGGGGTAATTATTTAAAACCTCAATTCATTTTCTTTTTGAGCTTCCGCCTTAATTTGGATTTCTCAACCGCTGGCGATACAAATTAGCTTCCCGATTAGCTCACTTAAAGGAGGGGCGAATTGATTAAGAAAATAATAAGATTGTTGGTTGTTTCGGTTTTGTTTATTGGTTTTTTTCGGAAGGAAGGGATAGTATTTTGTAAACTATCTGAAAAGCATAATTTAGATGCTGTTTCTGGAGCTTTAATTGACGACCCTTATTTGAGGTCGGAAGTTGATTTAAAGTTGCAAGAAGAAACAGCAAAGAAGGACGAGCGGGTGAAAAAATTAATGGAGGAACTGGCAAAAAAGAAGGGCAAGCAAAGCCAAGTGGAAGCCGATTGTATCATTCCTGATAATACTTACGGAAGGATTACCACCTGGGTTGCTAATTACAAGCAAGAAAGGACTTATTGGTGTGAGCCTGCCTGTGTTAAGCAAAGTTTAAGTTTTCACAAGAGAGTTAGCGATTCTTCTTATTCGCTTCCTTCGCAAGCAACTTTAGCTGATAAAATTGGCACTACGACCAGCGGTAGCCTTACTACCAAAATTGCTGACGCTTTGAACTCATACTCAGGTAAGTTTGGTTATATTTACTATCTGGCTTCAGATATTGCTTACTGCGAAAATCCATTAGTTGTTTTTCGCTCTCGCATTGCGAGCATGATTTACTCTAAAGAAACCGCACCAATTGTTTTACTTCAAACCAGGTATCTTCGTCGTTATAAGTCTGAGGGGAAATATATCCGCCATTATGTAACTATTAGCGGCTACGATGATTCAAGCAATCCTGTTAAGATGAGAACTGTTGACCCTAACTATGACGACAGGTTTTTAGGAATTTGGTGGGATCCTGTTGGTTGCACTGAGGCTAATGGCGTGTTTGAAGCCGTATACAATGCCGATTTAGAAGGGACAAATAAGGTGATGGCTTGGTGAGAGACAAAAAAGAGCTGTCAGTCGTTTCAATAAAGCTCTTGTTTTCAATCTTCTTGATTTTTATTTTTTTATAGTTAGGCTGCAAAAGGCAGGTTAATAGTGATAGAGAGGATAAAATAGACATTAAAGAAATTAGACTTCACTATACTCAGTGTAATCAGCCTGTATTAATAGGTCAATATCTTTATGCAGCTGTTAATCAGCAGAGTAACTATTTGAATTCGATGATTAGATTTCATATTTTCAAGTCTAAACATGAAGTTGTTTACTCTTCAAAACACGAGTTGCCTTGGTTTAAGGTCAATAAAAATTGGCTTGTCTTGGTAGAGGGAGAAGAAGCTGAGTCGATAATAGTTGAGAATCTAAGAAACGGAGAAAAAAAGATGGTCGCCAGTGGTGGTTTCCTATACGCGCCTGCTTTGGATGGAAATTACCTTGCCTATGTAGAAAATAAAAAGGGAGGCAAAAGCCAGGTTATTCTTTATAATCTTAAAACGGAACAAAAGAAAGTTGTAACTACCCTGAATCAGGCTTGCTTGTATAACAACTTTTTACATTTGTCTGAAGGGAAAATGGTTTGGACTGATATCGAAGGCGAGCCCTGGCATGACCTCCAAAATGATATTCCTGGAGCAAATGGACCTTGGATGGGCGTGGGTTATTATTATCTTTGCGATATTAAAAAGGATAAAATTTGCTCCTTTCGGCATACAGATAAAAGTTATTTTTACCCGGGTTACGCAGAATACAGCCAAGGAAAGATTTTTTCTATAAACTTCCAGGACCATCGAGACTGGAATCCGCAGCAGTTTGGTTATTTTTCGTTAGCTGATAAAAAATTTTGTCCTCTTGTTTCTCCAAGTAATGTTGGTGGATTTCGGGTTTTTGGCGATTATCTTGCAATAAAAGACGATAAAGGAATGCAGCTGTAAAAATTTGGAGAGAAAAAAATTAAAAAGATAAATTTGAAAAAAATAACAAAAACCAAAATTGATTTTTTTGAGTTCTCCCTTGATGGAAATCTGGTCTTAAGTAAAGAGACTCAAAGAAAGGGAACAGTGCTGTTTGTGGTAAAAGTAAAATAAAAATAGCTATGAGGAATTGCTTGTCGTTATTGTTGTAAAGTTTTTAACCTTCTAAGCTAAAGTATTTTTTCTTTTCATTTCTTAACTCAATAACTACTACTTCATAAAAAGCCCTTTTCAGCAAATGCTTGTTGTTTTTGAAGAAATCTTGGAAAGCTAGGTGTACAATCTTTGCCTTTGTCGAAACCGAGAATCTAAAGATTTTGAATTTCTGGCGTTAGCTTTTAAGCCAAGAGTTGAAAAAAGTGTCCATTAGTTAGAAAATCGTTTCTTTACTTTTAAGGTTTATCTTGGTCGAATTCCACATCGTGATTAACAAACTGATATGTCAGCGCATGATTTGAAAAAAGAAGTTAGAGGGATTTAAAAAATAAACAATCTCTTTTTTTCAAGCAGTGAGGTCTTTTTTTTGAAAGATGAAAAGGCTTAAAGCTAGAGAGATAACTGTTATAGCAAGAAAAATAACGCTTGCTTTTGCGGGGATATTACCTGTTGTTAGCGTTTCGTAAGGCTGATAGTACTTAAAAAGCGAGAGAAAGCGCAAGTCTTTTAAAGTCTCACTGAACTCTGCCAAAGCGTTTAAAAGGTGTGAAGTGATTAAAAAAGCAACCGAAAAAATTATTGCTTGGCCTCTTTCTTTTAGGATTAGAGAAAACAAAAGAGACAGAGTGGAAATTGCCAGCATAAAAAGAAAGAAGTGGATACCGGTAGCCAGAAGACCCTTGGTTTTAAAACTAAAATCGTACGCTTTAGCAAAGAAATAGTGGCTGCTCATAGTGATAACTGTAAAAATAAGCAAAAAAATTATAAGAGTGAAGAAACGGCTGATAATTAGAGTAAAGCGGCTAATGGGTTGGGCAAGCAAAAAGTCCATAGTGCCATCGTCGATTTCTTTAGCAGTAATAGCAGTGACGAAGGCAACAGAAAAACCAAAGACAATGATAGGAAGCCAGAGGGCTAAAAATTCTAAAGTAAAGAAGCCTTCCGGGCTAAAAAAGTTAACATTGGCAGCACCCGCTAGTAAATTCAAAACGGCTTTCGGATATTTTTCTATCAAACCTTGTATTTCAATGTCTTTCATTAGCGGTAGAAGGCTGGCTAACATCCAGACATAAAGAGTTAACGAGATGGCAAAAATGGCAGCACTAATTTTTCTTTCTTTTAAGCTTTGGAAAATTAAATTAAAGTTCATTTTTCTCCTTTTCGTAGAACTCTAAGAAAACTTCTTCCAGGCTGGCATGGGCAAATTGCAAATCTTTAACTTTAAATCGAGAAAGAAGCCCAATAATTGGGTTAATATCACCCTTGACTTTTAAGTGAAAAGTTCGGTTGTGATGAGAAGCAAGGTAAACACCTGGAAGATTAAAGAAATCAGGAGCAACATCTTCGTCAAAAACTACTTCAACATTTCTAACTTCTTTTTCCCTAATAGTTTCCAGGCTTTCTTCTGCAACTATTTGCCCTTCTTTAATAATGCCAATGCGGTCGCAAGCCTTTTCTACTTCAGGAAGGTTATGAGATGACAAAAAAATAGTTTTGCCCTGCTCTTTAAATTCTTTAAGTAAAAGATAGAACTCTTGTTGAACTATAGGGTCAAGGCCGTTGGTCGGCTCATCAAGTATTAGTAGTTCCGGGTCGTGCATAAAAGCCAATACCACCGCGAGTTTTTGTTTGTTTCCGTGAGAATATTCTTTGACTCGGGGCTTTAGGTCTAAATCCAATCTTTTAACTAATTTGTCTTTCAAAACGGGAGGTTTATCAGGCCGAAAGCGGGCAAAATAGTTAATCAGTTCTTCCCCGGTCATTTTCGGATAAAGGTGTACTTCGCCGGGCACATAGCCCACATTCTGGCGAATTTTTAAAGAATCCTTTACTGTATCCAGACCAAAAACATAAGCTTTGCCTGAAGTAGGGAAAATAAAGTTAAGCAAAAGACGAATGGTGGTAGTTTTACCAGCGCCATTTGGTCCAAGGTAACCAAAAATTTCTCCCTTTCGAACGGTAAAAGATAGCTCAATTACTCCTCGCTGTTTACCGTAATATTTAGTTAGTTTTTCACTTAAAACTGTTTCTTCCGTAGCGACCTCTTTGTGGAATTTTTTTAAAGCCAACCTTTCCGCTTAAAATGGAAGTACATCATTAAACCAATACTTATCATAATGAGCCAAACCACAGGGTAACCCCATTTCCAGTCAAGTTCAGGCATATAGCGGAAATTCATGCCATAAACTCCAGCAATAAAAGTCAAGGGCATAAATATAGTGGCAATGATGGTTAAAACTTTCATTACTTCATTTAAGCGGTTGCTTAAACTGGAAAGGTATATATCAAGCATTCCGGAGAGCATTTCCCGATAGGTTTCTACAGTCTCGATAATTTCGATTGTGTGGTCATAAACATCTCTTAAATAAATCAGGGTTTCTCGGGAAACTAAAGGCGAGCCAATCCTTTCCATGCTGTTCAGGACTTCCCGCAGCGCCCAAATCGATTTGCGTAATGTAAGAAGTTCTCTTTTTATTTGGTGGATTTTTTCAATTGTTTCCTTCTCTGGTTTCTCCACCACTTCTGCTTCAAGAACTTCGACTTTTTCACCCACTTTTTCTAAAACAGAAAAATAATTGTCAACAGTTATGTCTATCAGGGAATAGGAGAGATAATCGGCTTTGTATTTTCTCAATAGGCTTTGATCAAACTTTAACTGCTTACGGATAAGAGTGAAAGAGTGATTTTCTTTTTCTTCAAATGATAGAAGATAATTTTCTCCCAGTATTAAAGCAACCTGCTCTTCCTCAATTTCTCCGCTTTTATCACTTAGAGCAAATCTTTTAAGGATAAAGAAAAGGTAGTTTTCATATTTTTCAAGCTTTGGCCTTTCGGTGGTGTTAAGAATATCTTCCAGAGCCAGTGGATGGATGTCGAAATAAGACCCTATTTCTTCCAGGAGCTCAATTTTGTGAAGGCCGGTGATGTTCAGCCATTTAATAGTGGGAGTTTCTTCAATTGAAGGCAGTTCTTTTAAAGAGGTTAAGGTTTTTTCTGAATAGAATTCAGGAGAATACTCCACTAAAGTTATCTTAACTTCTTCGACTTTTCTTTCCCCAATATGAACAAGACTTCCTGGAGGCAAACCGATTTTTTCTGCTCTTTTTTTCTTTTGCTTACTCAATTTAGTCATCCCCGTTATTTTGAGTTTTGATGATTATACTCGAAAATTAGATCATAGAGAAAAAAGTTTAAAGGGTAAAAGTTATGTTATATATCTCTCAAGTTATTTTAGAAGTTTTTAACAGGAGTTGGTTTTTGTAAAGAAACCGAGCTTATTATCGGGGTTTTCTCGGCTTGCTTGGTCACTTTATTGGAAATGTTGACTGTTATGGCTTTTTGGTTCTTTATTTTTTTGTGGTGAGGCAACTGATGAATAGAAAGAGAAACGCAATTCTTCACTTAAAATTTGCTTTCCAGATAGTTCAAATTTTAGAAGCCTTTGTTGAGGAGCTATTTGTATTTAAAAAATGAGTTTTTCGGGAATTTCTTCTTGCTTTAATTTTCTAATTGATTTAGTTTAAAGTGAAAGTGTGGAAATTTTGAGGGTTGATCGTTGGCTCTACCTTTTTAAATAAACAAAAACTGAGTTTGCCTCTCCTATGGTGTCATAGCTTCCTAAAGCTAAGGGTTTTGTATCAGTTGAAACATCAATTATATGAATAGTTGAGGTAGGATCAATTGTTGAAGTGCTTTCTATTACATAAGCGTAGTTACCTTAAACTTTTAGCTTTTTTGCTAGGCTGGGAAGTATGACTTCTGATAAATTGTTGGGAAAATTATGTTCAGCAAGGAAGATTTGTAGACCACTTTCGGTAACCATGTATAGTTTTTCATTAGCTACCTCTAAATCGTTTAGGCTTTCTTTTAATGTGGCTGATGAGCTCTATATTTTGCTTTTGAATTGTTGGGAATTCAACGCTTAAAGTGAATGCTCTAAAATTAGCTGTGCTTGGCTGAAAAAAGTAACCCCAGAAGCAAAGTTGTCAATATCTTCTTTATGTTCATCCTTCCTTCTTTTTAAGTTTGCTTTTATAGCATGGGTTGTTTAACTTTGAGATGTTTTAAATAAGATTAGTTTGTCTCAAACGAACTAATAAATTCAATAAGTTTTTTGTTTTTTTATAATTAATCTATGTTTTATTTTATATATAAGTAGGTTTTTTAAGGTTTTTTTGAAAACAATTTTTTAGCTTATTTGATTTAAAGAAGAATCTTAATTGTAAAATTTTTTTAAATATTTTATTTCTTGCGTTTTTACAAAGATTATAGTTTTTTGCTTTTGTAAGCTGGAGCCTTTTAGTGCAAGTTCATTGATTGAGTTAATTAATTTTTTTTCAAGCCTCTGCAATTTGCAAATTTATTTAAACTTCCGTTTTTAATCCATTTTAATTTTAGCTTGGGTTTAGGTTAAAATTAATGTATGAAGATTGGAGTGGCAGTTTTTCCCGGCTCAAACTGCGATCTTGATACTCTTTATGCTGCTGAGCTGGCAGGTGCAGAGGCCAGCCTTGTTTGGCATGAAGAAAAAGACTTGAGTCGCTTTGATTGCCTGATACTGCCTGGGGGTTTTTCTTACGGTGATTATTTACGAACCGGTTCGATTGCTCGTTTCGCTCCTCTGATAGAGGCTTTAAGTTCTTTTCTTGAAAAGGGTGGTTTGGTGATGGGAATTTGTAATGGTTTTCAGATTCTGCTCGAAGCGGGATTTTTGCCCGGGGCGATGTTGGTAAACAAGAATCTTAAGTTTATTTGCCGTTACGTTAATCTAAAGGTGGAAAACAACGAAACTCCATTTACTCAGGGTTTTAAAGTAGGCCAGGTTATCAGGCTTCCAATTGCTCACTATTCAGGGAATTACTATGCTTTTCCTGACACTTTAAAAAGCCTTGAGGAGAAGGGGCAAGTAGTTTTAAGGTACTGCGATGAAAAAGGTGAAGTTACAGAAGAAGCAAATCCAAACGGTTCAGTCAACAACATTGCTGGCATTGTCAGTCAAAATCGCCGGGTTTTTGGCTTAATGCCTCATCCGGAAAGGGCAGTCGAAAACATTTTAGGCTCAAAAGATGGTTTGGAAGTTTTCAAGTCGTTAATAAATTATGTTCTAGTAAGGGGGGCTAAATGAAAGTTTTTGCCAAAGACATCATGACTCGCAATTTGATAAAAGCAACCAGGGAAACATCAGTTGAAGAAATTGCCCGGTTGTTGATAGAAAACAATATCAGCGCTGTTCCGATTGTTGAAGATGACGACAGGATAGTTGGGGTTGTTAGCGAAGCTGATTTGATTTTTAAAAAAATGTTCCCTTCTTTGATGACGATGATTTATCACTACGGAAGCTATCTCTCGGCCGAAACTTATTATCAGGAAGAGAAGAAAATGAGAGCTAGAAAGGCGGAGGATGCAATGTCTTCAGAGGTAATTGATGTTGAAGAAGCAACTCCAGTTGAAAAGATAATAAGAATAATGGAAGAAAACAAAATTAAACGAGTTTTTGTCACCAGCGAAGGGAAGTTGGTCGGTGTAGTCAGTAAACTGGATATTTTAAGGTGTCTGACTGGACCCTGTGAAGAAGTTATCAAGAAACTAAGAACTTTTCCTGAAAGAGCTGAAAAAGTATCTGATGTGATGTCAAAACCAGTTATTTCAGCTATTACATCTGATTCACTTGATAGCGTAGTTAAAACTTTGCTTGATAATAGGATAAGTGGTTTGCCAGTGGTAAATGAAGAAGAAGAGGTTATTGGCATTCTTTCTGAGAGCGACCTAATTCACTGGGTTAAAAAACACACCCCCGCCCTTAATTATTGGCGGGAACGGGAACATTTTCTTAAAGCTCTTAAAGTATTAGCAGCGCGAAAGGTTTCAGATATAATGACTTCTCCAGCTATAACGGTAGAAGAAGAAGCCTCTTTGGAGGAAGCAGCCGCTATTATGAATGAAAAAAAAGTTAAAAGATTGCCAGTTGTGCGGGAAAATAAGCTGGTTGGAATAGTAACTCGAGCGGATATAGTCAAAGGGATAATAGCTCGGAAAAGTTAGCTATTGGAATCAACTTTTACATTAAACGACTGCTTGGTTTTTTTCTATTTTGTTACTTAACTATTGTTACTGCTCGAGCCATTTCAGTAATTGGGACAGTAAATTTGTATTTTCCTACTACCTTATCTATTACTTCTTGTGGAGCACTGCGATATTTAAGGATTGCTACTACTTTAAATGGTTTGTTTGCTTCAGCTGGTATTGAAACGGAGTAGGTCTCAAGGTGAGATTTTTTTGGGGGGATACGGTTGTCGCTGATAATTCTATCTGCTTCCCAAATTTTTATTGTGGGTTTGCCTTTTTTGTCGCCTAAAACTGTGTTAAATAAAGTTGAATCGGGGTCTAACTTTCCTTCTTTATCTGTCCAGCCTGACTCATAAATTGTCTTACCTTTTGCATCAAAAATAGTAAGGTGGATCCACATCTGACGCATTTCGGTGAGACCTGTTGGTAGGTAATGACCAGCTCCCTTGTTGGCGACTGTTACGTCAACACGGCCAGATTTTCCTGGCGTAAGATTAGCTTTAATGCTGACTGAGGCGGCTGCTTTAAGCCTTTCTTCAGCGAGTTTAGCGTGGTCTTTCTGGCCGTAGAAAGTAGGCATCATAGTATTGGCTCCAACGAAATAATGGGTGTAAATCATTGGCCGGTCTGGGCCAGTATTCGCGGCTTTCCCGGGATTAGGCTTGGTCACTCCTGGCCCTGGGGTCATGTGACAGTCCTGACACTGTATTCCGGCTTTAGCGTAAGGGCTGTTTTTCCATTCGGTATAGGTTTGTTCAATTGGTAATTTGTTTACAGGGTGGTAGACATCATGACAAATGCCGCAAAACTCGGCTTTAGTGTGAAGCTCGGAGAAAGCTGAGTCGTGATAAGGTGAAAAAGAATCTTTAAAAGGTCCTCTCTTTATGTTTCCAGGCTCGGAAACATAGCTGGCGTTTCCAATGCCCTTAGATTCCTTTACAGTGTGACAAAAATCGCAGAAAATTCCTTCCTTGGCTATGGTTGAAGCATTTTCTACTTTACCGCTGACTTCTCCCCTCATAAACCCAACGGGGCTGTGGCAGGAATGACAAAACTGCTTAACTTCTTCTCCGGCTTCTTTTCCTGCTAATTCAGCTTCAGCTGCGTAAAAAGGATCTATTAAAGCGACATGGTGCATACTCCCTTCCCATTGAGAGAAAATTTCAGTGTGACAACCTCCACAGATTTTTGGTTCATCAAAATTAGGCTTTTCTTTGGGAGCCTCGGCGACTTTGCTTTTTGTTTCTTCAGTTTTTTTAGCGCAAGAAAAACTGGACAGAGACAGAAGCAAAACGGACAAGACCAATAAAAATTTTTTAATAAATTTCATCTTAATCGCCTAATAATAAATTTTCTCTAAAGAACAGAGTGGCGTCAAGGCAAATTTTTTGAATGGCTCTTGGCGGAGTATAATGTTTGAGGACAAGAAGAGATTTCAATTAAGGGAAAAAATGGGAAAGTTTTTGGTTGGAACCAGCGGCTATAGCTATCCCCACTGGAAAGAAATATTTTACCCGCCAAACTTAAGTCAATCAAAGTGGCTTTCTTACTATGCTGAAAAGTTTCCGATTGTGGAACTAAATGTAACTTTTTACCGATTACTACCGCAAAAGACTTTTGTTGGCTGGTATGAAAAGACACCGGATAATTTCAGGTTTGTGGCTAAGGGAAGTCGATTGATAACTCACTTAAAAAAATTATCGAGTGTTGAAAAGCCCCTAAAAGAATTCTCTTTCCGCCTCTCACAGCTTAAGGAAAAATTAGAGGTTGTTTTGTGGCAACTCCCACCTTCATTAAAAGCGAATACATTGCTTTTAGAAGACTTTTGTCAGTTGGTTAAAGAAAATTCTTTTGCGAGGCAAGCTTTTGAGTTTCGTCACCAGAGCTGGTTCAAAAAAGAGGTAGCTAAAGTTTTGCAAAATTATGGCTTTGCTGCTTGCGTCGCCCATTCTAATCGCTGGCCAATAGGCGAGATGTTAACCACTGACTTTATTTATATTCGGTTTCACGGCGGAACAATTCTCTATGGTTCAAATTACTCAGACGAAGAGCTAGTTTGCTGGGCTGAAAAAATAAAACACTGGTTGACTGAAGGTTACGATATTTACGCTTTTTTCAACAACGATGTTTGTGGCTATGCGGTCGCCAATGCTTTAAAATTGCAAGAATTAGTAGGCGTGGGAGGCTAAATTCTGTTTTTCGCGTTTACAGAAAGTTAGGAGGTTGTTAATTGATAGAAGCGATTTTGTTTGACCTTGATGGAACAATCTTAAAACACCAGGTGGAGGATTTCTTAGAACGCTACTTTGCTCTCATCCAGAAAAGGTTTAACCATTTGTTTCCTGACGGCAAACTGGTCCAACTAATTTTAGCTTCCACGGAAAAGATGTTGAAAAATGACGGGCAGAAAACCAATAAGGAAGTTTTCTGGGATAACTTTTTAAGACATGTTTCCTGGAGTTTTGAGGAACTTGAACCTCAGTTTGAAAGATTTTATCTGGAAGATTTTCCTTCTTTAAACGAAGGAATCTCTATTGACCCTGAGACAAATCAAATTTTGAAAGAGCTAAAGCAAAAAAATTACAAACTTGCTTTAGCAACCAATCCTCTTTTTCCCCGGATTGCAGTAGAGGAAAGACTGAAATGGGCCAAAGTGAATAGTGGGCTTTTTGATTTCATTGCCAGCTACGAGACGATGCATTATTGTAAACCGAATCCTAAATTTTTTCTTGAGCTGGCAAGTTTATTAAAAGTTAAACCCGAAAGATGCTTGATGGTGGGAAACGAAGTTGAGCTTGACTTGCGAGCGGCAAAATTACTTGGAATGAAAACTTTTTTAGTAAAGAATGGGTTTGAAGTTTTGTCTGAAACTGAGTTTGTTCCTGATTATCAAGGCGAGCTTATAAAGTTATCTGATGTCCTTATTTAGGAGGGGGGTTTGCCGTAATGGCCCGGTTTGTTGTTCAGGAACATCATGCTTCTCATCTTCATTGGGATTTTAGGTTGGAAATGGATGGTGTTTTAAAATCCTGGGCCTTACCGAAAGGATTGCCGCTGGAAAAAGAAAAAAAACACCTGGCAATTGAAGTTGAAGACCACCCGTTAGACTATATTGATTTTGAGGGCGAAATACCTGAAGGAGAATACGGCGCAGGAAAAGTTTTTATCTGGGACAAAGGGAGTTATGAGTTATTAGAAAGAAAGGAGAAAAAATTAAAATTTATTTTGAAAGGCAGCAAAGCTAAAGGCATTTACCACCTAATAAAAACCCGTTATTTGCCGGCAAAAAATAGTTGGCTAATTTTTAAATCGGGAGAATAAGCTAATTCTCTGCGACAAGCTGGGAGAAGGTTACAATTTCATATCCCTGTTTTTTTAATACCCGAATGATTTTAGGTAAGGCGGCTAAGCTTTGATTGGATGTTTCGTGCATTAAGATAACACTTCCATTTCTCGCTTCAGTCAAAACTTTTTCTTCAATTTTTTTCACGCCTGGCTTTTTATAATCATCGCTGTCAACAGTCCAGAGAGCAATTCCCCGGTTTATCTTTTTGCAAATTTTAAGAGTTTGAGCATTATATCTTCCATAGGGAGGGCGAATCCAGAGAACGGGCTGCAGAGAATATTTCTTAAGAAATCGCAAAGTGTTTACAATCTCTTTTTGCTGCCTTTTGGTGTCGAGTTTGGAGAGGTCGAAGTGGGAATAAGTGTGAACACCAATTTCATGTCCCTCTTGAGAAATTTTTTTAACAATTTCAGGATAAGCTCGAGCTCTCCAACCAATTAGAAAGAAGGTGGCTGGCACATCTTCCTTTGAGAGTGCTTTTAAGAACTTAAGTGTTAGCTTTGTTGGTCCATCATCAAAAGTTAAAGCAATTTTTTTCTTTCTCTTACTTCCTTTGCTGATAACTTTGCCAGCAATTTTGAGTTGTTTAGGGGAAAGAAGATAAGCAGGCAAAAATTTTTTGGTTTCTACTATTTTTTGGTGAACAGGCAAAGGGTTTTTTTCGGCATCAATCAACACTGTTCCTTTTAAGGCTTTGGCTGGCTGGGTATGTGGAATTCCTGGTTGAAGGTTAAAGCTAAAAGCAAAAAGGAAAAAAGGCAAGAAGAAAGCAATTAGAGTTTGCCAGCTGGTGTTCGATTTTTTACTAAGACTTTTTTTTGCTTTATACTTATAATTCACACTATTTTTGGTTTTTTTCACAACCAAAGAATAACAAAAAAGGTGGTTGCTTTAAAGCATGGCTGACAATAAAGAATTGGTAATTGTTTATTTAACCTGCGCTAATTTAGAAGAAGCTCAAAAGATTGGCCAACATTTAGTTGAAAAGCGGCTGGTTGCCTGCGTAAATATTATCCCTAAGATTTTTTCTTATTATTGGTGGGAGGGACAACTGGTTTCCGATGAGGAAGTGAGTCTGATTGCTAAGACTCAAGCCTTTTTAAAGGAAAGGATAATCGAAGAGGTAAAGAAGGTTCACAGTTATGAGGTTCCAGCAATTTTGTTTTTACCGATTGCTGATGGAAACCCTGATTTTTTAAGCTGGATCAAGAAGGAGGCAAAGATTTGAATTTAGCTCTGTCTACTGGCTGGTTTAAAGTTAATGAAGTAACCCCGAAAGAATTGGTTGAAACTCTTAAAGAATTGGATATAAACGCAGTTGAAGTCGACTACCGATTGAAAAAAGAGTATTTAGAAGAGCTAAAATACTGTTTAAGGAAAGAAAATATTGAAGTGGTAAGCGCTCATAATTTTCTTCCTTGGCCTGATATTTCACCCAGCCCTGGGGGTGATATTTTTTCTTTAGCCAGTTTGGACAAAGATGAGTGGGAAAAAGCTGTCAAATACACTATTAAGACAATGCAAGAAGCTTTGGATTTAGGCTGTCGAGCAGTAGTTTTGCATCTTGGGAAAGTAAGCTTTAAAGAAGGTAAGGAGTTTTATAAAAACTTATCAAAGTTTCCGACAGATAACGGCTACCAATTGATTCCAAAGCTACTTTTAGACAAAAGAGAAGAACTTGCTCCTCCGTTTCTTGACAGGGTAAAACTGGCGTTGGACCGACTTTTGTTAGTAGCTGAGCGTTATGAACTTTTTCTCGGGATTGAAAACCGTTATCACTTTTATGAAATACCGTCTTTCTCAGAAGTTAAACTTTTACTTTCCGAATTTAAGGGCTCAAATCTTTGTTACTGGCATGACATTGGGCATGCAGAAATTAATGCTCGGCTTGGATTAGTTCAGAATGAAGAATACTTAAGGGAGTTCAATGAAAGGCTGCTTGGTTTCCACCTTCACGATGTGAGAAGCTTAGAAGACCATTTTGCGCCCTTTTCCGGGGAAGTTGATTGGCAGAGAATTGCCAATTACTTTTTTCCAAAAACTTTGATGGTTACTGAAGCTCATCCTAAAGCTTCTCGGGAAGAGCTGAAAAAAGGAATCAGTTTGTTGAGGTCACTTTTTAAAAAGGCAGGGAAGAAATGCTAATTGGAGTAATGAATGATCCTCGTGTTGATGTTTTCAAGGAGATAAGCTGGATTGCTGGAAACGGCTTTGATTTTATTGATTTAACAATTGAACCTCCAGCGGCCTACTATACGCAACTTAATGCCAGGAAGGTTGGAAAAGCTATCGAAGAAGCTGGTTTGGCTGTTGTTGGTCACACTTTTTTTGCTTTACCGATAGGTTCGCCGATCGAGGAAATTCGCAAAGCGGCTTGCCTGGAGCTTGGCCGATGCTTTGAGTTCCTGGCTGAAGTTGGAGCAAAATTAGTTAATGTGCACTTAGACGGGGGGACTCAGTTAATATCAGAAAAGAACATAATCGAGTTAAATTTAGTTAGTTTAGCTGAATTATTGAAAAAAGCTAAAGGCTTGGGGATGAATCTGATGGTTGAGCATTTTCGTGGTCCTTTCGCCCGCCCCGAACCCTTAGTTAAGCTTTTTCAGGCATTACCAGAACTTGGCTTTCATCTCGATGTTGCCCACGCCAACCTTTTCACCTCTTCAAATCGGACTTTTATTTTTCTCGATAAATTTTCTGATCAATTGATGCATGTTCATTTCTCCGATAACCTTGGTGGAACTCAGGATTTGCATCTCCCAGTTGGAGCAGGAAATATTCGATGGAAAGACATAATAAAAGCTTTGAAAAAAGTTAATTATCAAGGAGGAATAACACTCGAAGTCTTTTCTGAATATCGTCAATATCTTCTGGAGAGCAAAAAAATAGTTGAGCGGCTTTGGCAGGAAGTGAAGGTATAGTAGCGGAAAGTTTTGTTTTTTCTCTCTTTCTTCTGGCTGTCGAGTTTGTAATATCATTTTGGCTCTTTACCTTGAAGAAGCAACTTTATCCTTAGGAGATACCTTAAAAGAACTAAAAAACCCTGGTTGAGAGGTAAGAAAAAGGAATAGAGCCAATCAGATGAAAAAAGAATACAGCCCGATATGTCAGGCATCATAAAATAAGTCTATCAAAGGTTAGTGAATGGTGCTTAAGAAAACCCAAACTTGCTTTTTGTCGATTTTCTGATAAAATTGCTCCAGTGTTCTTTGACATAGGACCGAGGGAGTTGATGCTTTTGTTGAAAAGTTTTCTTCGGTCGCCAAGCTGGAAGAAGAGATTAATTCTGGCCGGTTTAGCCTTTGTATTCTTACTAACTCTAATTGGTTTTGCTTGGGCTGGAAAGAACGTTACTCTGGTAATAGATGGCAAGTCTTATTATTTAAAGACAAAGGCAAAAACCGTAGGCGAACTACTCGAGGAAAACAACTTAGCCGTAGGAAAGAAAGATTTTATTAAACCAGGAATTAATGAAAGAGTTAGAGATGGTTTAAAAGTAACAATAATCAAAGCAAAAAAAATAAAACTTACAGTTGATGGAAGATCAACTGAGGTTGAATTAGCTGCTCTTCGAGTAAAAGATGTTTTAGAAAAATTAAATATAGCTTATGACCCTTCCAAGGATAAGATATATCCTTTAGAAACTTCAACACTTTATCCAGGTTTAGAGATTAAAGTCAGTCGTCTAATCGTTAAGGTTATAAAGGTAAAAAAAGCTATTCCTTTTGAAGTTATAAAAACGTTAAGCTCAAGACTTCCCCGTGGTAGAGAATTAATTAAGAAACCGGGTCAACCAGGGTTGGCGGTTCAGACTTTCAAGATTGTTTATTTGGGTGGAAAGGAAATTGACCGTAAGCTGATAGCTTCTAAAGTGACCAAGAAACCGATAAATCAGCTCGTTTTAGTTGGAAGCCGAAAGAAGGCTAAGGTGGCAAGAAGCTACACTTCTGCCTTAAGAGTAGCAGTGGCTAGAGGAACTCGCTTCTTAGTTATGTGGGCAACGGCCTATGTGCCCGGCCACGGTTGCGGTTATAGAACTTCAACTGGGCGAAAAGCAACTTATGGAATAGCGGCTGTTGATCCGCGAGTTATTCCCCTTGGCACTCGCCTTTACATTCCTGGCTATGGCTACGCTGTAGCTGCTGATACAGGCGGGAGCATAAAAGGTAACCGAATAGACCTTTGTTTTAACAGCCTTAAAGAAGCTCGAAATTTTGGGCGACGACAGATTAAGGTTTACATCCTCAAGTAAAACGGTTTAAGTCCAATTTGGATCGTCTCTCTCGAGTAAAGCTAAAAAAATGGTTAGGCCAGCACTTTTTAGTTGATAAAAACGCTTTAGCTTTTATCGTCCGCCAGGCAGACCTGAGTAAAGAGGAGATTGTTTTAGAAATAGGCCCAGGTTTAGGTGCTTTAACCAGTGAGTTAATTAAAAAAGCACAGAAAGTTTATGCGGTAGAAGTGGACTCAGAGTTAGTTGGTGTCTTAAAAGAGCAGTTTAGAGACAAACCGGAAGCAATTATTTTTCAGGCTGACGCTTTAAAAACCGATCTTTACCAACTTTTTCAAGGCTTGCCTTTTCCAGAGAAAATAGTTTCTAACCTCCCTTACAATTTAGCTTCTACTTTAATCCTTAATTTTCTTGAAAATTATCCCGAAATCAAGATTTACCTGGTGATGGTTCAAAAAGAAGTTGCTCAACGAATAGCCGCTCTTTCTGGGACTAAAGAGTATGGTGCCTACACTCTAAAAGTTGGTTACTTTGCTGAAGTTGAATTGCTGAGGGTTTTTCCTAAGGAAATTTTTCAGCCGGTTCCCAAAGTGGAATCTGCTCTGGTCAGATTGAAGCGTAGAAACCAGTTGCCAAAGGTAGACTATACGGCTTATAAATTTTTAGTGGAAAAAGCTTTTAGCCATCGCAGGAAGAAGCTTATTAATAATCTGGTAGGGAGTTTAGCTTGGTCTTTAGCGGAAGCAGAAGGGGTTTTCTCCGAGCTTTCTTTAAGTCTAAACGCTCGAGCAGAAAATCTTTCCCTGGTTGATTATCTAAATTTTGCAGATAAACTTATAAAAGAAGGTTGGCTCTGATATAAAATTCATTAAATTTTCAAAGAGACGGAGTTTCAATTGCTTGAAGATAGCAAAAAGGAAGTTTGATTGCTAATGTCGGGCAAATGAGGAAAGGAGGAATGTTGTTTTTTGTCTCGCTTTTTTTAATTTTAGCTCTGCTTCTGACTTTAGCTTATATTTATTTGAGGCGGGTCTGGTTTTATCGCGATCCTTTAAGGCGGCCGGAAGCTAACGGGAGAGTTATTATTGCTCCTTGCGATGGTAAGGTAGTTTATCTAAAGAGAGTTGAAAAAGGCGAAATCAAGTCAGAGAAAAAAGGCGATGTTATTAAAATTAAGGAAGTCACCAAGGCCGATTTCGGCAACGCAGAAACGGGCTGGCTGATTGGCATATATATGTCTCCCCTTGATGTTCATTACAATTATGCTCCAATTGAAGGCAAAGTTGAGAAAATCGTTTATTATCCAGCCAAAACTAACTTGCCAATGGTGGATTTATGGGAGTATATAAACCTCACTTATTTTCGCCGGGCGGTTAACCTTTTTTCTCATCGTTTTCATTTTGAAAACGAAAGAAATACCATATTTATTAATAAAGAAGGGGAAATTAGAGTAGCAGCAGTTGAGATAGCTGATAGATTTGTAAGCAAAATTAGCTGCTTTGTAAAAGAAGGGGATTTTTTGAGATTAGGGCAAAAGATTTCTTTTATTGATAGAGGTTCTCAGGTTGACCTGGTAATTTTTAAAGGAGACCTTAATTGGCGAGTGAAATTTGGCGATCAGGTTTATGGCGGTAAGACGGTTTTAGCTGAGTATTAAAGCAGAGGTTTTAAATTTTCCTTGCAAACTTTCTTTTTTTAAGCTATCTTTAGCATCGTAAGGAGGCTTTCTATGGTTGAGCGAGTTGAAGGACGTTCAACAATTAATGCATCACGCTATCTGGTTTATGCCATAATTGTATTAGTCATTTTAGTTCTGGTCTTTCTAGGACTTCTCATCAGGTTAATTTTCTTTTCTAAGCCTGTTCCCCGAACCGCTGACGAACGGGATTTTTATTATTTTCAGGAGATGATCAAGGCTCATCCTAAAGTAATGAGCAACTATACGCGGTTTATCGAAGCAGCTATAGCGATCAATCGCTTGCAAGAAGCTGAGGAAGCCATTAAGAAAGCTATGAAACTGA
>CAYRQL010000010.1:0-55392 GCA_964426525.1 uncultured Actinomycetota bacterium
TATTTATAAGGGGGATTAAGGGGGATTAAAAAAAGGAATAGATTTTCCCCTGTTTTTCCTATATATAATTTATTCTTACGCGTCTTCTCCTTATTTGCGAAGGGAAGAAATGGGGATATAAGAGTTTTTCAACAGCAAAACCTTTTTTCCCCAAAAAGTCTACGGTTTTTCGCAAGCCAAGTTTGAGAAGGCAAACTAAAACTGCGGCTACAACCGCGTATCACTTTAATAGCCTATTTTTAGATGTGTAGCTTCTTTACTCAACACTTAGCAATAGACAAAAGGCAGTTTAATCGGTAAAATACTTTTTTGTTCTTTTTATCTTCTTGCGGAGCCGTGGTGTAGCCTGGTTAACACGCCGGCCTGTCAAGCCGGTGAGCGCGGGTTCAAATCCCGTCGGCTCCGCCATTTTTTGAAGTTGTTTTGCAAAATTTGCTCTTTATCTCAAGATTACTCTTAACTTTTTTTCCAATATTCTTAAGAATTTGAGAATGCTTGGGCAATTGAGAATTAACTTTAGCTTCTTTGCCCTCTTTCTTGCCAGCCTTGAGGTTAGATTTTGTTTGCGGGGCGTGCCGGTACTTACGGGGCGTATTGTTGCTCGATCTTGGTCACGATGTTGTTGGAGTTGAGATAAATCCAGCAAAGCGGGTTCCGGGAAGGGCTTACAATGCTTGCCAGCTGTGGCCAGCTGGCAGGGTAGGTTTCTGCTCCTCCCTCGGGCTGAAGCAGCCTAATAGTAGCGGAGGAAGAGACTCGAAAAGTTCTTAGTTTTTTGGAAACATTGCGAGTATAAAAGTCATTAGGGACAGATGTTTCATCGGGAGTAATATAGCCGTCTTCGCGCGCAGCCCTGACCGCTTCTTCACCAGTCAACCATTGAATGTAGTCAATAGTGATGTACCTTTTACTGCCAGAAGTATAAACTTTTTTGATTAAACCAATGTTTTTGGAGACTGCTGTTGAGGGAGTTTTTTTGGTGGCGCCCTCTTCAGTTTGTTGAGCTTCTGGAGTTTCGGTAGTCAGACGGGCAATTTCATTATTTAATGCTTCCAGTTCCTGATTAGCTTGGTCAAGCCTTTTTTCAAGTTGAGAGACCTTTTGGCTTAAAGTTTCAGCTTGTTCTTTAAAAACTTGCTCTTTCGCTGGCAGGGCGAGAAAAAGAAAATAAGAACTAGCGATGGCAATTCCGAGAAGGAAAAATAAAATTGATAAAACTATTTCTTTTCCTCTTATCCTTTCTCCCTTCATTTTTTCTAATTATATTTCTAATCATCATAACTCTTTGTTTTTTATTCGTAAAGTTTTAAAGAAAAAATAAATATTACCAATCTTAATTAAATTATTAACCCTTTTTATTTTTAGAATTAATCAGGGAGTTCGAACAATTGGAGAAACTTCCGGCAAAAAAGGATTGGTTCTGACAACCAAAGAATAGAGGAATGGATAGGAAACTGAAAGGTGTTTTGTGTAGCCAATCCATTCATAGAGAATAAAGACATAAGCTCTTTGGATATCGCCTGAAAGATGTTCGTAGTCAGATGGGGGGAGGTTACTCAAGGTTGGTCTAGCGGCAAGTTCTTCTGTTAGGTGAAAGACTGCCCAGAGGAGATTGGTGAAAGATTCATGCTCTAAAAGAATGGGGTTTTCCAGCAGTCGTAGTAAAAATTCACGCTTTACAATTAGAAAGTCTTTGAGCTCATTTAAATTACCCCTTTGAGCCACGATTTTAAATTTAATCTCTCTGAGAGCACTTTTTGCTTCTTCAAAATTTTTAGCTTTCCAGGAATTTGAAAGAACAAAGTTTCCTCTGATTTTTTCAAAATTTTCATCAAAATTGATTAGCTTTTTTAATAGTTCGTTGCCAACTTCGCTAAAAAAAGCCCCGATAACCATATTCATTTTGTTTAAAAGAGCTTGTTTTTCTCGATAAGAAAGTAATTCGTGAAGAATTATTGTTACCAGTAAAACCTCAACAGGTAAAAAAGCGATATCTCCCAATAAATAGATAAAAATATGATGTGGGTCTTTGAAAATTAAATAATGGATAAAATAAAGCAATACTGAGGTGAATACAAGCGACAAGCCAAGAGATATCTGCCATTTCTTCTCTTTCATCAGTAAAATTATCACCAAACAGGCAGAGTTTGTAAATTTTAAGTTTTAAGTGCACTTTATGGGTTTGCCTTTCCAATTATCACCAATCAACCCCCACCGTTTCACACAAACTGATTTCACTTCCGCAAGTCTTTAAAATGGGGGTGATAGCGACCGCCGTTTGATTTGATAAGTTTTTCATAAGCTGGTATCTGGTAAAGCCGCAAAGTGCCATCAAGGAAGTCTGAAAAAATTAAAAATTTGCCATTAGATAAAACATCAAGAGCTGTACACTGGTTACCGCCAACCACTGCATCAAGAGGCCTGCCAGTTAGTGTGTCGAAAACCAGAATCGAACCCCATTCCGGGCCAGGAAGATAGTAAGATTTTGGGTTATTGGCGTCTTGACAGGAAACAAAAAGAGCTTTGCCGTCAGGCGTTAGGTCAATAGTGTTGGGTTTGAGATCGGTTCGAACAAAAAACTGCACTCTATCAGTTTTCAAACCTACTTTCCATATACAATCTTTACCAAGGCCAGATGCGAATAAAATCTTTCTTTTTTCATCAACTACTAAATGGCGAACAGCACTGCCTTGAGAAAATATCAACTTTCTTTTGCCCGTCTTAAGATTGATTTTTTCTATTTCTCCTTTATCAAAGCCGGCAACGTAAAGATATTTTCCATCTGGGGTGAGATAAAGACCTCGAGGTGTTTTCACTGTTGGCAAACGCCTCTTAAGCTTTCCGGTTGTTAAGTCAATTTCTGAGACATCACTTCCACACCAGTTGGAAACATAAAGAGTTTTGTCATCAGCAGAAAGAGCCACTACTTTGCTCCAGGAACTGCCCGTTTTAAAAGTTCGGGTTATTTTTTTAGTTAAAGTGTCAAATTTGTAAACTGAAGCTGTCTCCATCTGGCTGGCATAAGCTTTTTTGCCGTCGGAGAAAAAGTTATTTCAACTGCGCCGTGCTTACCAAGATAAATGTCGGCTTTTTTCTCTTCTTTAAAAGGGTTAAATACCCGAATGGCTGGCTAATTTCCCAGCAATGTGACCCAGACTTCTTGATTATCAGGGGTAAAAGAAACTCCCTTAGGCGAGCCGCCACAATTGAAAATGTTGAGGCAACGAAGGACTTGACCAGCTGGGTCAAGCCAAATCTTTAAGTTAACTGGCTTTTCGACAAGGAAAACTTTAACAAGAGAGTTGTAACCAGTCTTAGAAAAAACAACTTTTGTGTGTCCAGCCGGAAGCTTGCCTTTCCAGGGGGTTTTCTTTTTAAAGCTTTTTCCGATGGAAGGAAATACCTGGAGACTTGAGTTAATGGGTAAAGTTTGAAAACTGCAAGGAATTAAATCAGGTTCCAGCTCAACTCTTTTTTGAAATTTTTCGCCTCTTTTTAGCTCTATTCTAAAACTAATTTTTTTATATCCCCGACGGGAAATTTTTATCTGGTAAGTGCCACTTTTGACTTCTGGTAGGTAAAGTGTTCCGACTGAAGGTTTGAAGTTATCTAATTTAATCTGGCTGTCAGGTGGATAAGCGAAGATTTCAACTGAAGCTGGTCGTGTTAGCAAATAAACGACTACTTATAAGACCATGATAATTGCTAGGCTAAATATAAGGAAAAAAAAGTTTTTTTTGCTCACTTTCATATTATTAAACTTTCATTGAAGGCAGGTTTAATAAGCGCGCGTTGAGAGCAACAATAATAGTTGAAATAGACATCAAAAGAGCTCCAAGAGCTGGACTAAGAACAATTCCTTGTTTAAAGAAAATCCCCGCAGCCAGTGGGATAGCAATAACGTTGTAGCCAGTTGCCCAGATTAAATTTTGAACCATTTTTTTGTAAGTAACTTTAGCTAGAGCGATGATTGATGCTACATCTAAAGGGTTACTGCGAACTAAAATAATATCGGCAGTCTCAATAGCCACATCAGCGCCAGCGCCAATGGCGATTCCCACATCAGCTTGGGCTAAAGCAGGAGCGTCGTTTATACCATCACCAGTCATAGCGACAAAAAGTCCTTTTGTCTGAATTTTTTTAATCATTTCTGCCTTTTCTTCGGGTAGAACTTCGGCAAAGTAGTCGTCAAGATGAATCTCTTTAGCAACCTTTGCTGCTACCTCTTCTTTGTCTCCCGTAAGCATAAAGCATTTTATCCCCATCTTTTTGAGATTTGAAATTGCTTCTTTAGATTCTGGCCGTACTGCATCGGATAAAGCGATAGCGCCTCTTAGTTCGCCATCAATTATGACAAAAGCCAGCGTTTCTCCCCGGTTGGCAACCTTTTTCAGATCTAAATGGTTTGTCAAAAGGTTAGTTTCTTTTAAATATCCCCAACTCACTACTTTGACATCTTTTCCTTCAACTTTTCCCTGAGCGCCTTTTCCGGGTAAAGCTATAAAATCTGTTACCGCTAGGGTTTCCTCAGCTGAAGAGACAATCCCTTTAGCAAGGGGATGTTCAGAGTTTACCTCGATTGAAGCGGCATACTTTAATATTTCATTTTCTGATAATTTTTTATCAAATGAGACTATGTAGGTTACGCCAAATTTGCCATGAGTAAGAGTACCTGTTTTGTCAAAGACAATAGCCTGGATGTTTCTCGCTTTTTCAAAAGCAAGGCGGTTCCTGATTAAAAAACCTTTTTTGGCGGCTATTGAAGTGGAAACCGCTACAACCAAGGGAATAGCTAAACCAAGGGCGTGAGGGCAAGCGATAACCATTACTGTTACTGCTCTTTCCAAGGAAAAAGAAAGCTCTTTACCAACGATAAAAAACCAGGTGGAAATGGTAATAATCCCACCGCCAAGGGCTACTAAAGTGAGCCAGAAAGCAGCCTGGTTAGCCAAATCTTGGGTTTTAGATTTACTTTCTTGTGCTTCTTTTACTAACTTAATGACTTGAGATAAGTAAGAGTCCTGGCTGGTTTTTTCCACTTTGACTACAATTGCACCCTCGCCATTTAATGCGCCTCCAATGACTTTGTCTCCTGCTTTTTTAAGAACCGGTGCTGACTCGCCAGTAAGCAAAGACTCGTCAATCGAAGACTCTCCTTTAACTACTCGGCCGTCAACTGGAATTTTTTCTCCTGGCTTGACTAATACCTTGTCGCCAGTTTTCAAAGTTTCTAAAGGCACATCGATTAACTCATTATTTTGTTGAAATTTATGGGCTTCGGCTGGCATGAGCTTAACAAGCTCTTCTAAAGCTCTGGAGGCACTCATTATAGACTTCATTTCAATCCAGTGTCCCAAAAGCATAATATCTATTAAAGTAGCCAGTTCCCAAAAAAACACCATTCCGTTTAAACCGAAGACTACAGCGGAGCTGTAAAAGTAAGCAGTGATAACGGCAACTGAAATCAAAGTCATCATTCCAGGCTGTAAAGATTTAATTTCTTGAACCATTCCTTTGAAAAACGGCAAGCCGCCGTATACAAAGACGAATGAGGAAAGCAAAAAAAGCAAGTAAAGGTCGCCTGGAAATCTTAGCGCTTTTCCGAGTTGCAAAAACTCTTGAATTTGAGGAGAAAGAAGTAGGACAGGTAGGGTAGTTAGAAGACAGATCGTAAAGCGTTTTTTAAGTTCGGAAATCATGTCGTGATGCTGAGGTAGAGAGGCAATGGGAGCAGTAACTTCTTGTTGATAATTTCGATGTTTCAAGTGGTTTGACTTAGCAACTTCCTCCTTTAACTTCCCCTTCATTCTTTAATTTTACTATTTATAAAAAATTTTTGGCTTGAAATAGTTTGGCGCTTCTATTGACTAAAATGAAGTGTTTTTCGGGGTATCCAGTTTGTTGTTTAAACTCAGGTTTTCTCGCTAATCTTTATCAATTTTTCTATCTTAAGGTCAAGGAGAAATTCAATTTTTTCCTCCTTTTCAAAGGGAGGAAAGGTGGATGGATTTTAAAATCCTCTCGATTCTTCTGTTATAAGGGGAAGAGCAATCTATAAAAAGTAGCGGCGACTTTAGGCTGTCAGTTTTTTTGATCTAATGAGTCCCAAGGTGCTTTTCCAAACTGCCTGCTTCATCAGGAGCAACTTCTTTAACTATTTTTACAATTTCCTCTCTAATTTTTTGATGAGCTTCCAAACATTTAGCAGGCACTTCTCCTTTTCTTAAAATTGCGCTGGTGTTTTCAGTGATTTGCAAAAGTTCAGCGGCGTTTACTGCCGAAATAAAAATCAGCTTCTTTAAAAGATTGGCTAATTCTTTTTCTTCCACCTCAACCCCCCTTAAACCTTTTAACTACTTTCTAAAGTTATTTTTAATTCTTTTAACACTTCTTGGAGGGAGGATACTTTAAACCATTCTCTCTCGGTGATTTCATTACAGAATGCTTGATAGAGCTGGGAAATTAAGAGGTCAAGTTCATGAGTAAGGGGCGGAGGAGGCGAAACTTTGTTTTTCCAGTTTAAACGGTCTTTCTTTTTTGCTTCTTCTACTTTTTTATACCAGTCAGTCTGGCGGTAGAAAATGCGGGCAGCTTCTTTGCTTACCGGTATTCTTTCAAAAGTGAAACGGCATTCGTCAGGCGTGCCCAAAACATCAACGACCATTAAATTGCGATTTTCATCAAAAGCAAGCTCAATCTTTCCATCTTCATGGGAAAGGTTTAAGCGGCTGACTTCAGAAGTTATTAGCTCATTAATTTTTAAAACCAGCTCTTTAATTTGGTTTATTTCTTCCTCGTTTAAAAAAGCAATTTCTTGTGCTTCTTTCCAGCTTAAATAGCGGTCAGTGTTTTCAAGCTTGGTGGAAACATCAAGGAGAGGTTGGCTTAATTTTTGGCCGGGGAAAGGCATTTTTTCTAAACCAAGGTCTTCAAGTTTTAGACTTCCCTCTTCAATTCTTTTAAAAACACTTGAACCCTCCGGCAAAGAATTGCGGTAGATAATTTCTAAGGGAATCAAAAAATTTCCTACTTGGTTACGATAAACAGAGTATTCGTATTGATTGTTAATAACTTCAGGCTCAAGAACTCTAACCAGTTTAATCTCCATTGTTTCAACAGGGCTTTTGAGCTGGTCAAGCTTTTTAATTAAACCGTCTTCCAAAAGACCAAGATAGTGGGTTTTTATACCCAGAGCCTCGAGCTTTTCAAAGAAAAAAGCACCAATTAGGCAAAGGGACTTCCCTTTATTACTGATATGATTAGGCATTTCTCCCCAATCAAAAACTGAGTAGCGGTCAGAAAAGACAAAGCGTCCTTTTCCCGAAGTTTTCTGGCTAGGTGGCTCTAAGACAATCAGGTCTTTTACGCTTCCCAATTTACCTCCCAAACAATTTTTTTAATCAAGCGCGAATGACGATAATAGTATATACTACTTTTCTATTATTTTTTATATAAGGCGATTTCAGCCAGTCCTAATAGCAGTTTACCTTCTTTCTTTTTTTTGAAAGGATAATCTTTTTCAATCGCTTTAAAGCCGGAAATAGCAAACTTGAGAGCTTCCTGACTTTCAATAGCTCTTAGAAAAAAGAAGAGAAATTTTCCAAAGATGTTTTTTGGTATTGTGAAGTCGACAACAAGAAAGAAGCCACTTTTCTTTAAGACGCGGTGAATTTCTTTAATGGCATTTTTCCTTTTTTTCTCTGGTAGTTCATGAAGAGTGAAAACAGTTAAAACTGCCTCAACTGATTTGTTTTTAAAAGGTAACTTTTCAGCATCGCCTAAAAGAAAAGTTGTTTTTGAACTGAATCCTTTCTTTTTGGCTTCAGAAATCATTGAAGGCGAAGAATCCACACCAATAAGCTCATACTTTCCCGGGAAAACTTTATCTAGAGCTTTCAAATTGCTGCCTGTTCCAGAGCCAACCTCAAGAATTTTTGCGCCCTTTTTGAAATTTCCACAGCTTAAAAAGGATGCGATTTTTGCCCGCAGTCGCGCTTCACCACCAAAGAAAAAAAATAAGATTTTTAGGGCAAAATCATAATAAGGAGCCAGTTTTTCAAAGTCGTGGCTTAACGCTTTTCCCATAACTTGATTTTACTTTCAATCCATTTTTAACTCAGCTTTCAAAGACCCTGGTAATAGAAGCAACGAAATTTAGTATTTATAATTTTACAATCGGGGCGGAAATAAAATTAAATAAATGGCAAGCAAAAGTGGGACTAAAGAGCCCAAAACAATTGTTAATGGAGCTCCAAGGTAGTGAGCTAAACTCCCGGCTATGATGCTACCTATTGGGGTAAGCCCCATAAACATCCAGACAAAAAAGGACATTATCCTTCCCCGGATTTGAGAAGGAACGATGGATTGAATTGCTGTGTTTAAAGTTGAATTAACAACAAGAAAAGCAAAACCCGCAACAACTAAAAAAAGGGCTGAAAGATAATAATTTTTTGAAAAGGCAAATCCAATTAGAGAAAGAGAGTAAAAAAGAATTCCATATCTCACTAAGTCTGACTTCTTAATGGAATAGGCAATGTAGGCTACAGCTAAGGAACCAATCAAAGCTCCGGCGCCATTGAAACCCATAAGCGTACCATAAGTAGTAGAGGTTCCCTTGAGAATTTGCCCGGCAAAAACCGGCATCAGAACACTCAGAAAAGATAAGCCAAAAACACTCATAATACCTACGCCTAACAACAGATAGAGCACTAAACGGTTTTTCCAGGCGTAGACTAACCCCTCTTTAAACTCGTTCCAACTCGAGCTTTCTTCATTTTTTTTCTGAAAATTGTGGTTGACAAACATTAGAGCAAGTATTACGGCTAAGAAGCTAGCCCCGTTTAGGTAAAAACAAGCGGCTATTCCGAGTAAAGCGATTATCCAGCCGGCTAAAGAAGGACCGAGGAGTCGGGCCATGTGAAACTGAGCTGAGTTAAGAGCTATAGCATTTAGAAGGTCTTTTTTGGGGACAATTTCTGAGATAAATGCTTGCCAGGCAGGAAAACTAAAAGCAGAAGTTATGCCAGTTAGAAAAGCTAGCAAAATCAAGGCGGCAATGGTCTCTTTTTCCGTAGAAACTAAAAATCCAAGAGCAAAAGCCAGAACCATTGCTATAACTTGAGTAATAATCAATAACTTTCGTTTGTTTAACCTGTCGGCGTAGATTCCGGCAATGAAAGAGAGAAAAAAAACAGGCAAAGAGCCAGAAAAGTTTATCAACCCAAGATAAAATGAGGACTTGGTCATTTCAAAAATCAGCCAGGAAAGAGCAATTGTCTGAAGCCAGGTTCCAATGTTAGAAAGTAAAGCTCCGATAAAGAAGAAACGGAAACTGCGATAACGAAGGGAAGCAAAAGTTTGTTTGATGGGAGTAGTTTTTTCCACTGGTGGTTGAGAGACTATATCTGCTTCGATAACTGGTGTCTTTAAGTTTTTTTTCTTAGTCATAGCTTAGTGATGATAGCCTATTATTAAGCTAGATGCCAAGTTTTGAGGAGCTGTTGGAAGGTATCTCTTTAGTTTTCACTTACAAGAAAGGACCAATCAGCGTATGAGAATGATTAAAAATAACAAATCGATGCAAAGGAAAATATAGCATCCTGGCCAAAACATATAGCGGAAACTTTAAAAACAGCATACAGAGGAAACCCTCAGGTTTCCGAAAGAAATCTTAAGTCTTTTTAACAGAACATAGGTTTCTTTTTTCGATCTCCCTTGATCCCCCTTATTCTAAGGGGGAGAAACATTTTGCTCTTCCCTTTGTAAAGGGAGGTCGGGAGGGATTAATCCCCCTTAATCCACCTTATAATAAATAAGGGGGAAACACAGTTGAAAAATTCCTCCCTTTTTTAAAAGCTTTTTTTCTTCTTCATTTTTAAAGCTCTTCTTAGACTCCTCCCTTTGTAAAGGGAGGTCGGGAGGGATTATAAAAAATAAAAATAAAAAAAGTTACCTAAACCCAGTGATCTAAAGGTCGCTGCTAGATTTGATTTGAGGTTTGTGCTTTTTCTGCCAACATGTAACGGAAACCTTGAGTTCACCAAACAAAATAAACCAATGTATCGGAAACGCCTGGGTGCCACGGGCACCGTTGGGTTTCTGAAAAACCTTCCCTTTTTACCCCGCAATCCCTTTAAAAGTTTTAGAATTTCAAGAAAAATTTCAAGAAAGCAAAGGAAGGTTTTTAAGGTTGACTTTGCAACGGGAAGCCTAGTGGTGTTTGTTCTTTTTGAGGTGGAATAATTAGATGAGGAGCAGTATGTCCTCGATGGCAAGCTGCACAAAGTTCAGTGTCGGCTATAGCTCCTCCTGGAGGCAGTTTGAACTCAGGCGAAATAACAGGTTCATTTTGAGTGCTGGTGCATTTTATTCGATAATAATAAATAGTGTTGGTAGTTAAATTGTAAAGATTGACAAGGTGCGAAGTTGCATAAGTTGTGGTGGGAGTTGTTTCGTAAGCGTAAAGATCGAGGGCGTTTGGGTGGGAAATGGTATCATAGACAACTTGAGAAGTACAGGAAATGTCGGTTGACCAGGTAATTGTGGTTTCATTACTTAAGTGAAATGGGAAAATATGAGGCGCCCAGAGATCAGAGATTGTCGGGATAGTAAAAGTATTAACTATGACATTGGCTGGCGAAAACCCACCTTCCCCCCAAGCAACAGCAAAGGCACCTTTGGCTGTTGCTGGAGTTGAAGGATAGAGATTTCTTTTAATGGCCGAAATTTGATTGGCGATTGGAGGGTCGATTGGGTTGGAGTTGGTGCGAGTAATTCTAAGCCAGTAAGCCACTTCTCCATTAACAGTGGTAGTGGCCCAGTCTGAAGGTGGATCAAAATAAACATTGCCAGAGTAGGTGAAGTCGTAAGAAGAGTTGCTTGCCAAAGTCATTGTTGTCCAGCCTGAGCCGTTCCAGTATTCCCATTTTGGGTTGAGAGATTCCGAAGCTGGTGAGTAAAGATCAAAATAAACATAGTTAAACTTTCTTTGAAGCCCGAGATATAGAGCGTCTTGGTCGTTTTGAAAAAGAGGCAAGTCAGCAAAGTTTTTGCTTCTTGCTTCTGATGAAAAGTTATTATAACCGGCTGGAGAAAAGGAGTAGGTCAAAGAATTTGCCCTTCCTCCCCAGGTGAGCTGAGTATAAATTGGGCTTGTTTCATTACAGCTGAAATTTCGCAGAACGTAGAAATTGTTGCTGTCTACGCCTGTGGAATAGAGATAAACTCGATAACTTGTGTCAGGCGTTAAAGTAACTTCAGAAAGTGGTGCTGAAAGCCAGGTAAAAGTAGAAGGGGACGAGGTAGTTGCAATAGTTCCGGTGGCAAGAGTTTGTTCTGCCTGGTCAATGAGGAAAAAATAACAGTTGCTTGTGGGTGCTCCCTGTCGGCGGAGGTAAAAATATATATTATCAGGAGTGAGCGTCTCGGAAGGAGTAAAAATTTCACCAACTCTAATGAGGGGATTGGTTATTCTTTTTTCCTGTGAGTAATACAAGGTTTGACCTTCTGAACTTCCACTATCATATTCAATTATGAAAGCTGGTTCGCCATTCTGACTTATCCAGTTTATGCCGTTATCCTCGCTTACTAAAACATCTCTACCGGGGGCCACATTAGGGGTGGCGAAAAGGATAGCCATTGAATTTTCAGGAGTGATTGTTCCGGAAGCATGCTCCACAACTATGTGGTAAGTTTCACCTGGTGTTAAAGTGGTATCTGGCAAGTCAAAGGTTGTCCAGCCAGAACTGTGAGGAACTGTCTCCACGTAAGTGATGAAACTGCTGCTTGGATTGCCAATGTTGTCAGTTTGAATTCCAACTCGGTAGAGGGCAGGAGTTCCAGTAGTTTCTGTTGATAGCTTTAAGGAAATTAGCTGGCCACCCTGAGCGATAAACTTAAAACTGAGTTTTTTATCTGAACTGTCGAGCCAGTATCTGGCTTCATTTTCTAATGAGTTTCCATAAAATTCTGAGCCACTTTGTAACTTAAAAGAGCTGTCAAGGGAAGGATTATTACTCCAGCTGGCGTTGCTGAAAGAGTAAACTTTATGGAAAAAATCTTCATTTTCATCAGTAAAAGTTCGCTCTTCAGACCACTCACCATTGTAAATCTTATACACAATTTTGTACTGGTTTTGCCCTTCATACTTACTCCAGAAACAGCGAAGAATGTGCCCATCAGTGGTTAAGGTGGGATAGTTATCTCCCTGGTTGTTACTTATAACGGTCGGAGTTGACCATTCGCTCCCATTATAAAAAGTGTGAGCTATATATCCGCCTCCACTTTTAACAAAAGCAAGGTGGAGGGAGTTGTCGTAAGTTTCAACAGCGGAACCCCAGGAGTGGTCTTCAAAATTCATTGCGGCGACGACTGTTTCTTCACTTGACCAATTTGTCTCTTCGAAATAACTCCACTTTATCGCCTGGTCATAAGATTCGTAAAGGCAAGCTGGCTTCCCTTGCCAATTGACTAAGACAGCCGAGCCATTAGAATTGGTTTGAGCAATATCCATTTCCGGTGACCAGCTTGAACCTTCGTTATTAGAAAAACGCGTTCTTATGTTATAACTAACACCGTTGTCAAAAAGATAAGAAACCCAGATTTTCCCACTCGCATCTTTGATGACTGAGGGATAAGATTTACTTGCCCCTCCGCTTTCAACAGTTTTTTCTTCTCCTTCATCCCAGCTTGTACCATTCCAGCTTAGTTTTTTGAAGAATATGTCGGGAGAAACATCATTGTCATAATAAGTTAGATAAATATTGTTTTTCTCATCAAGAAAAGTGGAAAATTGGGAAGAGTTAGAAGGGCTAGCAGTAATCTCGTTCGACCAGGTAAGCCCTTTATCTAAAGATACTTTGTAAACAATTGCGCTGCCGTTTTGGTAAAAGGTTACCAGTTTACCATCATTGGTTTGCCAGACTTTGCGGTAAAGAGTCTCGGCAGTTGGAAAACCAGAAGAAGAAAGCCCAATTTTTATAGTTGGGTCAATAATAACTGGATAACGAGCTTCTTTTAAAAAATTCGGGTCGATTCTGATAATAGCTTGATGGTTTTTAATTTTTAGAGTGGTTTTACCTCTAAAACCAGCCGAATCATAAGTAAAGGGGTTCGGCAGGAAAAACACTTCTTTTCCGCTTTTTAATTCTAAAGCGTGGTAGCCATTTTCCCCTTTGATTAAGCATAATTGAGGGTATAAAATTTTAAAAGAAAGGCAATTTGTTTTGGGTTGCTGATAAAGAACGATTTTTTCTTTTATTGTTCCTTCTTCAACTGTATATACAATTTCAATTCCTTGAGGAGTATTAAGTCGGAGGTTGTTGTCTTCAATTTCGGGAGGACTAAATTGCAGTCCCAAAGGCTCTAACTGAAGATTATATTTATTATTTACCAGTTTAATGATTGCTTTCTTTCTTTTTTTGTCCCAGAAGTAAGCTTCACCTTGCTGAAACTGCGCTCGATAAGCAAAATGGTTTGAAGGACTGTTGATTTTTTCAAATCTTCTTGATTGATTCTTTTGTGAAGTTGGAACAAAAAAACGAGAAAAGACAGGGGTTGTGGAGATTGTTAATACGAAAAAAATTACTAAAACAAAGGAAAGATACAAAAAAAACTTAGGCGAACTAAAAATTCGCCCAGCAATTTTTATCAAACCAAATTTTCTGCCTTTAACTTCCAATGTTACTCCAATTTTCTGGTGCTTTTGCTATAACTTTTCTTTCTAATTTTAAAACTTTAAATTGCAATATTCAACTTTTTTAGTGTTTTTTTCTATCGGGGGATAAATAACATTTAAAAAAAGCAAACTTGACAATAAATTTGATATAATCAAAGAAATAAATGCAGCGGAAGGAAGACGCAAGTTGGCAATTCCTTTACTTCTAATAATTTTAGGCATTCTTGTAGCTTTGACTCCACACTATATTTTTCCGGTTTGTGCTTATTATGATAAGCTGATTGAAACAAAGGGCGGTGGTTTGATGCCAATGGCTTGCAGCTATACTGCTCGGGCAGAAACAATTGTTGGCTTAGGCATTGTTTTAATTGGATTGATGCTCTGGCTGGCTAAAGAGAGAGAAACTAAAATTTTTCTCTCGGTTTTAATTGCGGCAAAAGGACTGGCAGTTTTAACTATTCCTGAGATAGTTGGATACTGCAAATCACCTATGATGCCTTGCTTTTCAGGAACGGTTCCAGCTTTGCGAATTGGTGGTGTAGCTATTTTTGCTCTTGGCCTTGTTAGCTTATTTCTGGATTTAAAAATAAAAAAGGCCAAAGAGGTTGTTTAAAAAGTTCTTCTATTTTATCTTCAAAGACCTTTGGTTTTACTTAGAAATTAATTTATTTGTTGTTTTTGCAGTCTCTTTGATTTCAGCAGCCCTTTTTTGCCAGCTTGTTTTTACTAACTCGGCTAATAAAGCAATCCAGGTTGGCTTTTCTCTTTTGAATGCGGATTATCTGCTGGTTCCTAAAGGAAAAGAAAAGAGTATAAATAAGACTATCATTACGGGAAAGCCCGTAAGGTTTTATTTTTCTCAAGAGGCTTTGGTAAAAGTTAAAAATTTTGAAGGCGTGGAAAAAGTTTCTCCTTTGCTAATTCTCGAATCAGTTCCAGCTTCTTGTTGCACAGCCGGGAATGTTTTATTGGTAGGAATTGACCCTAAAAGCGATTTTTCTTTGACCCCCTGGGTAAGAAAGGCTTTAGGAGAAGAAATAGAAAAAGATGAAATTATTGTTGGCAACAATATTAAAAGGCCTTTGGGACTTAACTTAAGATTTTATGGTCATCGTTTTAAAGTAAAGGGCTATTTAGAGCCTTTGGGGCTGGGTTTTTACGACAATGGTGTCTTTATGAGATTAGATGATGCATATCAGATGGCTGAAGAAACTAAATTTAAAAAATTTACTCGGCGCCTAAAAATTAAAAGAGGGGAAATCTCGGCAATTCTAATCCAGCAGAAACCAGAGTTTAGCCGTGAAGAAGTAATAAGAAATATTAAAAATAAGCTTAGTGAATTCGATTTAGTTGAGCTTGATCCAATCGCTGCCTCTGCTCGAAAAAAAATATCCAAAATATCATTGCTTCTGACCTATTACATTGCTTTGCTTTTTATGGTTTTGATAATTGTCCTGGGTCTGGTTTTTTATCTCCAGATGAGAAAAAGAGAAAGAACTATTGGTTTGCTTGAAGCAATTGGTGCTTCTCGAAAGCTTGTCTATCTTTTGGTTCTTTCAGAAGCGGGTTTATTGGGGTTAATTGGATCTTTGTTGGGAATTGCAATCGGCTGGCTATTAATTTCTTCTTTTTATCTTTATATTAACCATCAACTGCAAATACCTTTTGTTTTGCCAGATTTTTTTACTTTTTTTAGAGGCGGCCTTCTGGTTGTTTTAGTTTTTCTGGCTGTTAGCTTGCTTGGTAGTTCTTACAGCCTGATTTACCTTGCTGCTCAGGACCCATATCAAATTATCAGAGAGGGTAAAAATGGTTAAAGCAGAAGGCTTAAGAAAGGTTTTTTTTACTCCAGGAGGTAAAGTTGTTGCTCTCAAAGACGTGAGCTTTAGAGTAAAAAAAGGCGATTTAGTTGCAGTTTGTGGCCCTTCAGGCAGTGGAAAAACAACCTTGCTTTCAATAATAGGTGGCTTAACCCGTCCCACTTCAGGGGTGATAATGGTTAATGGCGTTTATCTGAATTCTCTTTCTTTTGCTGAGCTTTCCTCTTTTCGACTTCAGAATTTAGGCTTTGCTTTTCAATTTTCTGGGCTCATTCCTTCGTTAACTTTAAGGGAAAACCTGACTCTTCCTATTTTGTTAAAAGAAAAAGGAGCGGCTGATGTAAGCCGGATTGAGAAACTGACAAAAGAACTCAAGCTCGCTTCGCGCCTCAATTCATATCCTTCGGAAATTTCGGGGGGAGAAGCTCGGAGAGCTGCTTTGATTCGTGCTTTGGCTAATTCACCTCCTCTTCTTCTGGCAGATGAACCTACGGGTGATTTAGATGAAGAGAGCGCAAGATTAATTGAAAAAGTAATAAAAGAAGCTAATCGGAAAGGGACAACGGTTATTATGGTTACTCACTACAAAAAGTTAGCTCAAATTGCCAACCGAATTCTTTATTTAAAAAATGGGGTTTTACAGGAAAATAAGTGATTTTGGTTAGCCTAGAAAAAACTTTTTTCTACAATTAGGCTTAGATTATACTTGTTAGAGTATGAAAGAATCTTGGAGTTATAAAAAAGCCGGCGTTGATATTAAATTAGCTGACGAGGCAATTCGTTCATCTTTAAAGCTAATCAAAAGGACGCAATCAAGAAGTGTTATATCAGGAATTGGTGGTTTCTCTGCTCTTTTTGATATTACAGCGAGAGAGTATAAAAACCCGGTTTTAGCTAGTGCTACTGACGGGGTTGGAACTAAAATAAAAATTGCTCAGGCAGTGAATAAACACAATTCGGTGGGTATAGACTTAGTGGCAATGGTGGTTAATGATTTGCTGACTTGCGGTGCTCAACCTCTCTTTTTTTTAGACTACATTGCTTGTGGCAAAGTTAATCCAGGGTTAATAAGGGAAATTTTAAAAGGAGTAGTAGCTGGTTGTCAGCAGGCGGGCTGTGCTTTGGTTGGAGGAGAAACAGCTGAGATGCCTGATTTTTATAAGAAAGGCGAGTATGACTTGGCAGGCTTTGGGGTCGGGGTGGTGGAAAAGAAAAAAATCATTGATGGAAAAAAAATTAAAGAGGGGGATTTGATTCTTGGTCTGGCTTCTTCTGGCTTGCACAGCAATGGCTTTTCATTAGTCAGAAAACTTTTAAAAACTAAAGGTATTGATTATCAAGAGAAAGCGCCATTTTCCAAGACAAGCTGGGCCGACGTTTTGCTCAAGCCAACTAAAATTTATGTCCAGTCTCTTCTCGCTTTATTTGAGAAAATTGAGGTCAAAGGGGTGGCGCACATAACCGGCGGAGGTTTGACTTTAAACATTCCTCGAATACTACCGAAAGCTAAAAGGGCTGTGATTAGAACTTCGAGCTGGAATGTTCCAAAAATTTTTAGCTGGCTTCAGGAAGCAGGTAAAATCAGCTCGGAGGAGATGTTTAAAACTTTCAATATGGGTATCGGAATGGCGATTGTTGTATCCCTATCTGATTGCGAATCAGCAATAAAAATTCTAAAAGAAAAAAGAGAAAAAGTTTTCTTGATTGGAGAAATAGAAAAAGGCCCACCGGGGGTGACTTATCAAAGCTAAAGTGAAAGATGTAGTTGGGTTAGGGGCTTTAAATGTGGACCTAGTTTACGAAATAAGAAGACCGCGATTAAATGGGGTTTTATCAAAGAAGGTTGAAAAAGGCGGCGAGATAGTTTGTTCAGAAGAAGAGTATCAAATTTTTGCCGATTTTATTCGCAAGGTGGGAAAGTTTGTTTGGCAAAGCGGTGGTGGACAAGCAGCTAATACTTGTTATGCTTTAGCCAGGTGGGGTTTTTCAATCGGTTTTGTTGGAAAAGTTGGGCGGGATGAGTTTGGTTTATTTTTAAAAAGAAGTTTGGAGGGAGTAGATATATCGGGCGTAACTATTGATGAACAAAGTGGTGTTTGCCTGATAGTTGTTGACCAGGAAGGGGAAAGAACCATCTTTGTTTTTCCCAACGCTAATGACAAATTAGAGTTAAAAGAAGTCGATTTAGATTTTGTTTTTCAGACTCGTTTTGTTTATTTTTCGTCGTTTGCTGGCGAAAGCGGTCTTAAACTACAGAAAGCCTTGAGTAAATTGTTGCCGCCGGAAGTTAGCTTAGCCCTTGATATTGGTGAGATTTACGCACAAAAAGGTTTGGACGAGTTAAAGCCAATTTTAACGCGAACTAAAGTGATGTTTGGCACTGAAAAAGAAATCAGTCTTTTGGTTAACAACCAGTTAGATAAAGCTATTGATTCTCTGTTGGGTTTAAGCGTTGAGGCAATAGTGATTAAGAAGGGAGCAGAGGGAGCAAAAATTGTAACTCAAAATGGCGGTTTTGATGTTCCAGCTAGAAAAGTGGAAGTAGTTGACACAACGGGAGCTGGCGATGTTTTTGCGGCTGGTTTTTTAGCTGGATTGCTAAAAAATTTAAGCCTCGAGAAGGCTGGAAAGTTAGCAAGTATATTAGCGTCTAAGTCAGTAACAGGCTATGGTCGTTCAGCTTATCCTGATTTAGCTTTTTTTGAAAAAGCTTTAAAGGAGGTTACTGATTGAAAAAATTTGGCTGGTTTTCTTCTGGTCGTGATGAAGCTGCTCGTGAGCTTTTAAAGGTGGTTTACGAAGGGGTAAAAAGTGGGGACTTGCCAGGTGGTATCGAATTCGTTTTTTTAAGCGCTGAGAAAGGTGAAAGCAAAGAAAGCGACTTGTTTATTTCTCTGGTTGAGGAATTTAAACTTCCCCTTTTCACTTTCTCTGCCGGCAAGTTTGAGCCGGAGTTATGGCAGGGAAATCGTTTAGTCTGGCGTCAGAAGTATCATCAGCAAATAGAAAAAATACTACCTTTAGATAAAGTTGAGTTTTCGGTTCTGGCTGGCTATATGTTTATAGTTTCGGCTGATTTTTGCCGGAAATATAAGCTTATAAACCTTCATCCAGCTTTGCCAGGTGGCCCGGCAGGCACTTGGCAAGAGGTAATATGGAAACTAATTGAGGGTAGGGCAGAAGAGCAAGGAGCAATGGTTCATTTGGTAACCGAAGAACTTGATCGAGGCACCCCTTTAACTTTCTTTTCTTTTTCTTTAACTGATAAAAAATTTAAGTCTTACTGGGAGGACCTTGATTCTCGGCTTAATGAAATGGATTTAAGCGAACTTGAAAAAACCGTAGGCGAAAAGTTGCCACTTTTTCAGAAAATTAGAGAAGAAGGTGTAAAAAGGGAGCTGCCTTTAATTTACTTCACTGTTAAAAAGTTTTTAGAAGGGGAACTTTCAAGTGCGTCAGGTGAACTTGCGATTGAAGCCAAGAGAGCCCTGCCGCTTAACTTAAATTTAGAGATTGAGAGATGGTTAAGTGAGAATTCAAATAGATAGCGACTGTGAAGGACCTATTTCTTTAAACGATAATGCTTTTGAGCTTTGTGAGGCTTTTTTACCTTCTGGCGGCGATTTTTTTACTCAGATAAGCCGTTATGATGATTATCTGGCTGATATTGTAAAGCGTCCGGGTTATAAAGGCGGCGACACCTTAAAATTAATTATCCCTTTTCTTCTTTTGTTTGAGGTAAACAAAGAAAAGGTGCTTGATTTTTCTCGAAAAAATTTAATTCTTCTTGATGACTATGAACTTATAGCTGAAGTTCAAAAGTATTTCCCCTTTTTTTTAATAAGTACTAGTTACAGCGAATATGCTTTGTCGGTAGCGGAAAAAATCAGCATTCCAAAAGACAATGTTTACTCTACTAAAGTGGAATGGGATAGCTATTGTTTAAGCCAGAAAGAAAAAAGGCTTCTAAAATCGTATTATGATGAGATTTTAACTCTTCCTTTTATTGAGATACCCCCGAATGCTGGAAACTTAACTGATTTAACCCTTGATTCCCAGAAGGCTATTTCCCGACTGGAAGAAATTTTCTGGCAGGAAATAATTAATTTATCTGTAGGAAAAATATATTCAGAAGTAAACACTGTTGGAGGACTGGAAAAGGCAAGAGCACTAATAGATGCGCAGACTCGTACTGGCATCCCTTTTGAAAATATTATTTACTTTGGTGACAGTATTACTGATAAGGAAGCGTTAAGGGAAGTTAGGAAGCGGGGTGGGCTGGCAGTAGCAGTCAATGCTAATCGTTATGCTTTAGAGGCAGCTGAATTAGCTGTTTTAACTTCTTCTGTTTATCCCTTGGTTTTTATTTCCTGGCTTTTTTCTCTTGGTGGGAAAGAGAAAGTTCTTAATTTCGCAGGCGGCAGAGCTGAGTTCAGCGACTTTCAACTACCTTCTTTTTTGATAACGAAAAAAGAATTTAAAGTCGTTGACTTAAAAGGAGTTAGCTGGCAAGATTTTTATGTTGAAAGTGAAACTTTTCGCCGACAGCTTAGGGGCAAAAAAATTGGTGGTTTGGGTTAGCTAAGAAAGGAGGCTAAATGGAGAGACTTAAAATTAAGCGGGCAGTGGTCAGTGTTTCCAACAAACAAGGGGTAGTGGAGTTTTGTAAGGAGCTAACTAATCTAGGGGTGGAAATAATATCCACTGGCGGTACGGCAGAGGCATTAAAAAGGGCTGATATTCCAGTGACTGATGTTTCAGCAGTAACAGGTTTTCCAGAAATACTTGAAGGACGGGTAAAAACGCTTCATCCAGCTATTTTGGGCGGAGTTTTAGCTGACAAAAACAAAATTAATCACCTTGAGGAATTGGAAAAGCTGGGGATTACGCCAATCGACCTGGTAGTGGTTAATTTATATCCTTTCAAGGAAGTAACTTCGAAGCCTGGCGTTTCAATGGAAGAAGCAATCGAAAACATTGATATTGGAGGCGTCACTCTTATTAGGGCAGCTGCTAAAAACTACCGTTCAGTAGCGGTTTTAGTTGATAATCACCGTTATGATGAAATAATATTTGAACTTAAACAAAATGATGGATTTTTAAGCGAAGAAACTCGTTACGAGTTAGCTAAAGAGGCTTTTGAACATACAGCTGATTACGATGAAACAATTCATCACTTTTTCGTTGGCGATAGCCTTGGTTTTCCTGCTTTGTTAAATCTCCATTTTGAGAAAGTACAAGATTTGCGTTACGGAGAAAATCCACACCAAAAAGCAGCTCTCTATAGAGAAATTGGGGCTCCTCGCTATACTTTGGTCCACGGCAAGCAACTGCACGGTAAAGACCTCTCTTACAATAACATTTTGGATATGGATGCTGCTTGGGCAACAGTTCGTGAATTTGAAGAGCCGGCTTGCGTGATTGTTAAGCATACTAATCCTTGTGGAGTCGCAGTTGCCTCTGATTTACTTAAAGCTTACGAGAAAGCTTATGCTTGCGACCCAGTTTCTGCTTTTGGCGGTATTGTTGCTTTAAATCGTGAAGTGGATGAAGAAATAGCCAAAAAGTTGGCGGAAATTTTTTACGAGATTATTATTGCTCCTGCTTTTTTAGAAGAAGGACTGGAGATACTGGTCCAGAAGAAAAACCTTCGCCTAATTTATATGGGGGAAGACCATCCAGGTGGCTTCTGGGGGAGAGAATATCGGCGCATAGAAGGTGGCCTTCTTGTCCAGGATTACGATGTGATTCGAGAAGCTCGGAACGAAATGACGGTTCCGACCGAGAGAAAGCCAACTGAAGAAGAATGGAAAGATTTGCTTTTCGCCTGGAAGGTGGCGAAAAATGTTAAGTCAAACACAATTGTTTTAGCTAAAGACCTGGCAACAGTGGGTATTGGAGCCGGACAAATGAGCAGAATTGACGCTTTCTGGATTGCTTCTCGCAAATCAAGTGGGAAAGACAGGGGAGCAGTTTTAGCTTCAGATGCATTCTTTCCCTTTCCAGATGTTGTAGAATCTGCAGCCCAGGTTGGAGTGACAGCTATAATTCAACCAGGTGGCGCTATGCGCGATGAGGAATCAATTGAAGCTTGCAATAAACACGGCATAGCTATGGTTTTTACTGGTCGCCGCCATTTTAAACATTAATAGTTAGAATTTTGGTTTAAAAAAATATTGTTATGAACTTAAAGAGTGGGTTTTGGTTTTCTCATTTCTATTCTTGCTGGCTTTTGTTTTCTGGCCAAGTTCTAACCAGGGTGAAGTTTTAGGTTGGCTAAAGTATAAAGATGAAGTTTTTTGGCAGTACCACCAGAACTTCTTTTGGTTGTTCCTACAGCTACTCACCCGGCTGGCAATTTTCCTCTGGCGAAAGTGAAAGAAGTTTTAGTTAAACCGGGAGAAGGGTTCAAAGAAAACCAGTTGTTGATTGTGTCAGAAAGCGAATCGGTAGAGGTTTTCCTTGAGCAAGCTAAGGCAAGTTTAGCCTTGGTTAAAGCGTGAAAGAGACTTCTTGAAAAGAAAAAAGAAGAAATAGAGAATAGTCTTTCTGAGGGAAGGGAAAACAAGATTAAAATAATTATTGCTGAAAGCAAAGCAAAAGTTGCTTTTCAAAAAGGAGTTAATCAGTCAAAAGAGGTGCTTTCGAAAGTTAGTCAGAAGTTGAAAGAGATACGAGCTGTCAAGAAGAAACTACAATCAGCGTTGGCATGACTTGTGGAAAGGATTTAATATTTGAAATCAAATTAAAGAGACTGAAAAGCTTTCAGACAGCGTTTTTAAAAGCTTTTACATATATTTGACCAAAAAAGACTTTGGCTACCAATCATTACATGGACGAACCTGAACATTGTCACCATTTGGCTTTCAATTTTGAAGGTAAGATAATGGCCGACGGGTCACCACAAGATAAAAAAGAAGAAAGGCTAGATTTTAATCTGTGAGTTTAAAACACCAGAAGTAGATGGACTCTTCTCTTATACTAAAAGCTCTTCTCTTTGCGAGGAAGTTTATCTTTATTATCTTTATGGGGCAACTGTTCACATTGTTTTGAATGATTATTCACTGCTCGATGCATTAAGAAAGATTTAAAAAAATTAACAATAAAGGTTGAGAGCATAGAAAAAGTCGCTGCTTCTTTAGAAGATGTTTTTGTCAGTTTAGCTTCAGAAGCCCGAAAAGTCTGAAACACCTTTAAAGGACTCATCTTGGTTTAGCTGATATAAGTGGGGAAAAATAAGTTGTTAAGTTATAATTTATTGTCATTGTGTTTGGGAAATATATCCTGGAGAAACAATTATTAACTAAAAACGAGCTTCATTCCAAAGGTTTTTTTGCGAGTTTTCCTATGAAGTTATTAGCCCTTTTTCTTATTTTTTTATTCTTTTTAGCTGGTTGCCAAAAAAAAGAGAAAAAAGCGCCTCCGCCTCCTAAGCCTTTATTAGTTCAGTTTAAACTGGAGAAATTTAATTTCTATGCCGAAAACTTGCCAGATGAGGCGGCTCAAAACCGAACAGCTCAAGAAATGGCCGATTTTATTCAGTCTTTTTATAATTCTCTCTACTTTAACCCTGACAATTTTAAAAAGGAAGCTAATCGCCAGGTGGCGGCAGAATACTTCAATTCTTTAGCCTTGAAAAAGTTTCAAGCCGGGAAAATAGCGATAAAGAGTTTATTCAAAATAAAACCGTTTTTGCGGAAAATAATGCTCGGTCAGGGCAAAATTGAAAACTTGGGGATTTATCAGGACAAAAACACCAATGATTTTATTGGAGTGGCTGAAGCGGAAATAAAGGCGGTGTATCTTTTAAGCGACGGGAAAAAAGTGGAGCTTGTTCACCAGGGCGAGTTTGTTTTGAAGGGTCAAACGGAAAACTTTAAAATCGAAGAGTTTAAATTTAACGAGAAAGTGAAAACTCATGAGAAGCCGAAGAAAAAAGAGTAAATTCAGCTTATTTTTTAGAGGCTTTGAGTTTGAGCCAAATGTTTTTCTTATTGTTTTACTCTTGGTTTTTATGCTGGTAGTTTTGATTGGTTGTCAAAAAAAGGTAGAAAAAGAAGTCAAAATCCCCAGTTTTAATTTTGAAAGCCAGACTCAACATTTAGTTGCTCAACCGGGTGTCGTTCGCTTACTTTTACTTGGTAGTGACTCTCGAAGCGAGAGTATTGAGGGACGAAGCGATTCAATTATTTTAGTTCAGCTTGATACTGAGAAAAAAAGAATTTCGCTGGTTTCTTTTCCTCGCGATTCGCGAGTTTTAGTTCCTGGTTATGGCTACAACAAAATAAACTCGGCAATGGCTTTAGGTGGGCCGGAACTTACTGAAAAAACAGTGGAGAGTCTTACTGGCCTTCCGATTGATTTTTATGCAGTTACTACTTTTATTGGCTTTAAGAAAATAATTTCAAAGTTGGGAGGGGTAAATATTACTCTTGACAAGCCCATTAATGATCGCTGGGCAAAAGCTTATCTTCCCGCTGGTCCCCAGCAGCTTAGCCCGTCTGAGGCTTTAGCTTTTGCTCGGGCGCGTCACCTTGAAGGCGGAGATTTAACCAGAGCTTTTCATCAACAGCAGATTTTGAAAGCTCTTTTTTCTCAGCACTCTAAAATTTTAAGCTGGGCAAAATTGCTTTTTTATCTTCCAATTATTTTCAAAAACTGCCAGACCAATCTTAATTCCTGGGATACTTTTCTTTTACTTCAAGCTGCAAGCGAAGTACCCTCTCAATCCTTCGAACATTTAGTTTTGAAAGGTAGCACCGGTTCTCGAGATGGGGTTAGCTATGTTTTTCTTAATGAGAAGTTCCAAAAAGATGTATTCGACCGACTTAAGCAGCGAAAAAGCCTCGCTGATTTAGTCAAACAATAAATTTATAATAGGATTTTGGCGTTTTTTCTTTCCTTTTCAACAAAATCAATGAAAGCTTTTTGAGCCTGATTTAAGCTCGTTTTTGTTCGGAAAACCAGGAAGATATCTCGCTTTATTGCTTTTTTAAGTGGGACTACGGCTATCAAATTAGAAAGAGCGGCTGTTCGAGCAGCCCAGCGGGAAACGACGGAGAGTCCTAGTCCAGCTTCCACGGCAGTAAGAATGGCTTGGGTGCTACCAAGTTCAATTACTACATTCAAGTCTTTTAAGCTTAAGCCTTGTTTTTTTAATGCTTGCTCAAAAGTTTTTAAAGTTCCAGAACCAGCTTCTCTGATCAGGAAGGGAAATTTAATAGCTTCTTCTAGGGAGACGCTTTTTTTTCTGGTTAAAGGGTGTTTTGGGGGTGTAATTAAAACCAACTCATCAGGAAGGAACTCTTTAAAAGAAATTTGAGGATTGGGGAAAGTTGTGCCGACAAACCCAAGGTCAATTTCCTGTTCAAGGAGTTTCTTGATGATTTCCAGAGAGTCACCAATTTCGATGAGAATTTTAACTTTTGGGTGCCTTTTCTTAAATATCGAAACTAGAGAAGGCAGGATGTACTCTCCTGGAATGGTGCTGGCTCCAATTATTAGCTGGCCTTTAATCTCTTTTGAAAGAGAAGATATTTCCGCTTCTAACTCTTCTTCGATTTCCAGGATTTTTTTTGCTTTGGTTAGGAGGATTTCTCCTGCTAGAGTCAGGCTTAAATACTGAGTGCTCCGATCAATTAAAGGTTGACCATACTTTTTCTCTAAAGCTTTGATTTGGAAGCTAATGGCTGGCTGGCTGAGTTTTAGTTTTTCAGCCGCCTTAGAGAAGCTTTTTTTCTCAGCTACAGTCAGAAAAGTTCTTAGGTAATCGAAGTTCATTTTAGCAACCTTTTTATAACTCAATTAAATTTATTTTATAATTGTTGATATTGCAAGAAATTATTTATTCAAAATGAAAAGGAGTGAAATGGTTAAATTAACTCATCTGGTTAAAAAAAGTGGCTGAGCTTCCAAAATAGGTCCGGCGGACCTATCTAAAATTTTGGACAGTTTTGAGTTTGGTAAGGATCAAGAAGTCTTAGTTGGGTTGGATACACCCGACGATGCTGCTGTTTATCGGCTTGGTTCAGGAAAGCTTTTAGTGCAAACGGTGGACTTTTTTACCCCTGTCGTAAATGATCCTTATCTTTTTGGTCAAATTGCGGCAGCCAATGCTCTTTCTGATATTTATGCGATGGGAGGGCGACCGCTGGTAGCTTTAAATATTGTTGCATTCCCTTGCAGACTGGATTTTTCCCTTCTGACAGAAATTTTGCGGGGTGGTAAAGAAAAAATTGAGGAAGGTGGTGCTTTCATTATTGGTGGTCATTCAGTAGATGATGATGAACCCAAGTACGGTCTGGCCGTAACCGGTGAGGTTGAGGCAGACAAACTAACTACTATTGAACAGGCTCGACCGGGTGATAAGCTTGTTTTAACCAAGCCTTTAGGTTTGGGGATTTTAGCTACTGCTTTAAAAGCTGATTTCTTAACCGAAGAAGATATCGAAGAGGCGATATCTAACGCAACTTTCCTAAACAAAGGGGCAGCGGAAGCTGCAGCCAGAGTAGGAGTAAAAGCTGTTACAGACATAACAGGATTTGGTCTTTTAGGTCATCTTTATCAGATGGTTAAAGCGAGCAAAGTTGGTGCGGAAGTTAGTTTAAAAGAAATCCCTTACTATAAAAAGTCAGTTGAATTTATCGACTCCGGGATAACCCCGGCGGGACTTCATGATAACCGTCGTTTTTTGGAAGAGAAAGTTGAAATTGATCCTGGCTTAAACGAAACTTTGGTTGATTTGCTTTTTGACCCGCAAACTTCTGGGGGTTTGTTGATCGCGGTTTCTGAGAATAAATTAAACCAGCTACTCGAGTTTTTGAAAGGTCAATCTCCAGTTGCCAAAGTTGTTGGTCAGGTTGTGGCCGGGGATTCTAAAATAAGAGTCAAATCTTAGAGCCCTTTTCCAATTTTAAAAGTTATTAAAAAAAGTTAATCCCTATCTCCTCTATTTATAAATAAATTTTATTTGATTTATAAATTAAACTTTGATACGATTGTTTCAAATTTTCAAAAGGAGTGATGAAAATGGCTGACTGGTGTCAAATGTGGGAGGCTTTAGGGTTGAACCTTGAAGCTCACGACCAACTTTTAAACGCTTTGCCACCCATCTATCAGGAGGTTTATCTCGACCAGGAAAATCGACCGGAAAAGATGGATTACTTCGATCTTGTGGTTACTGAAATTCATGGTTTGCGAATTAAAGAGCTACAAGATATTAAATCTAATGGCGGCAAGATAGTTGGGACTTTTTGTGTTTATGTGCCTGAGGAAATTGTTTTAGCGGCTGGAGGGACTTGCATTGGGCTTTGTGGCGGTGTAGATGTAGGCGCCGATGAGGCTGAAAAAGTTTTGCCTCGTAACATATGCCCTTTAATCAAGTCTTTTATGGGATTTAAACTGAGTAGGATTTGCCCTTATTTTGAGTCGTGTGATGTAGTCGTTGGGGAGACAACATGTGATGGAAAAAAGAAAGCCTTTGAGGTGCTTTCAGATTTTACCAATGTTTATGTTATGGAAACACCTCAAAGAAAAGAGGAGTCTGACAGGACTCTGTGGTTTTCGGAAGTTAAGCGGTTTAAAGAAATGATAGAGGATTTAACCGGGAACAAAATCACCGAAGAGGGCTTAATGGAAGCGATTAGAAAAGTTAACAACAAGCGAAAAGCTTTACAGAGACTGGCAGAACTTAGAAAAGCAGACCCGCCTCCAATCAGCGGTAAAGATGCTCTTTTGATTGAGCAGATAGCATTTTATGACGATGTCGAAAGATTTACTCAAAAAGTAAACGAGCTTTGCGATGAGCTAGAGGAAAGAGTAAAACAGGGAGTTGGAGTAGTACCCAAAGGAACTACCAGAATTGTTGTTTCGGGCACTCCGATGGCAATCCCTAACTGGAAGGTGCCCCACATCATCGAAACTAGCGGCGCAGTGATTGTAGCTGAGGAACTATGCACGGGCTTGCGCTATTTTCAGGATTTAACACCTGAAGCTAATGGTTCAGTTGAGGCAATGCTTAAGAATATTGCTGAGCGTCATATAGGCATTGACTGTGCAGTTTATACTCCCAACACTGAGCGAGCTGAAAAAGTAGCTAGATTATTTAGAGAATATGGTGCTCATGGTGTTGTTCATTATGTACTATCGTTTTGCGACCCCTATGCTGTGGAGTCTTACCAAATAGAGAAAGTTGCTAAGAAGGAGAACATTCCTTTGCTCAAAATTGAAACAGATTATAGCCAGGAAGATGTTGGGCAGCTTAAAACGAGAGTTGAAGCCTTTTTAGAGATGCTTAAAGGTTGATGGTTGCTCAAAAGATATTTGGTGGTTTAGATATAGGTTCTCGAACTGTTGCTCTGGTAGAAATCAGGAATGGAAGCCATTCCTATCAGGTAGAAGAAACTTCTCACTCTCCTTTAAGGGTGGCACAAAAGCTGATTGAAGGCAGGGAATACTCTTTGCTGGTAGTCACTGGCTACGGTCGGCATGCGGCTCGGGCAAAGTTTGCTCATGATGTGGTTACAGAGATTAAGGCTTATGCTATAGGAGCACATCATCTTTACCCTGATGTCAGAACTATTCTGGATGTTGGCGGTCAGGATACTAAAGTAGTTTTGCTAAATAAAGAAGGCAAAGTGATTGACTTTCAAATGAATGAGAAGTGTTCGGCCGGTACGGGAAAATTTTTAGAAGTGATGGCTAAAGCTTTGGGTTTTTCGCTTGATGAATTTGGAAGAGAGGCTCTTAAAGCCAAGAAGATTATAAAAGTTTCTTCAATGTGCACAGTTTTTGCTGAATCAGAAGTTGTTTCGCTTCTTCATGAGGGCGAGGATAGAGAAAACATTGCTTTTGCTATTCATGCTTCTATTGCTGAGAGAGTTGCTGGCTTGCTAAAAAGAGTTGGAGTAATCGAACCTCTTTTGTTTGCCGGCGGGGTTGCTAAAAATCCTTGCATAGTGGAGTTGCTTCAGAAAAAAATCAAAAAGGAGGTGATAGTTCCCGAAGAACCGCAAATAATAGGTGCTTTTGGCGCTGCGGTATATGCTTCAGGTAAAAGATTTGAGTAAGAAATTTTGTGGAGGTGAAAGGACTTGAAAAAAGAGTACGGGTTAATAGCAATTGCGGGCTTAATTATTGGAGCTCTGGTCGTTTACTTAATGAAGGCAGGCAACCCACCAAACATGGGAGTTTGTATTGCTTGCTTTGAAAGAGATATAGCTGGAGCTATCGGACTTCACCGAGCCAATCTTGTTCAATACATGCGCCCAGAAATAATCGGGATTGTTTTTGGAGCTTTAATCGCTGCTCTAGCTTTTAAAGATTTTAAACCAACTTCAGGTTCTTCTCCTTTAATCCGATTTATGCTGGGAATGTTTTCAATGATTGGAGCTCTAGTTTTTCTTGGTTGTCCTTTGAGAATGACTATAAGATTGGCTGGAGGAGACCTTAATGCCTTACTGGGTCTTTTTGGTTTTATTGGCGGCATTGCTATTGGGACAATTTTTTTGAAATCCAATTTTGATTTGGGTGCGGCAAAAAAATCATCATCTTTTGAATCTTATATCCTTCCTTTGATTATGCTGTTTTTACTTCTTTTGCTCCTCTTTAAACCAGTTTTTAATGTCAAAGCTGGAGGACCGATTTTCTTTTCGACAGAGGGGCCGGGCTCCAAGCATGTTTTGCCTCTCATTGGTTTAGTAGCTGGCTTGTTGGTCGGTTTTTTGGCCCAAAGAACTCGCTTGTGTTTCGCTGGTGGGGTACGGGATTTAATTCTCTTTCGAGAGTTTTACCTTTTGCTTGGTTTTATTGTTATCTTTGCGACCGTTTTGGTTGGCGACCTCATTTTTGGGTTCTTTAAACTTGGTTTTGAAGGACAGCCAATTGCCCATTCTGATCATTTGTGGAACTTTTTAGGCATGGGTTTAGTTGGTTTAAACGCTGTTTTGCTCGGCGGATGCCCATTGCGCCAGTTAGTATTGGCAGCTCAAGGTAGCGGCGATTCAGCTTTAACTGTTTTAGGCTACATTGTTGGAGCTGGTGTTGCTCATAATTTTATGCTGGTTGGCTTTCCTCCGCCTGTTCCGCCAGCAACTGGCCCAAGTGGAGTATTGATTTATGGTAAGGTAGCAGTAATTGTTGGTATAATCTTTTCACTACTGGTCGGTTATTTTAATCTGGCTAAAGAAAAATAAAATTTCGGCGGTGATTTAGTTGAAAGAAGTAGATGCTCGGGGCTATCCTTGCCCTCAGCCAGTTTTGCTTACCAAGAAACTGGTTGATGAAGGAGAAAAAGAAATTCTGGTGTTAGTTGATAATCGCGGTTCGGCTGAGAATGTAGCTCGTTTTGGGGAAAAATCAGGTTATCGGGTGGAAATTAAAGAAGAAAATGGAGACTTTAAGGTTTCACTCAAAAAAGGCGCTAATGAGTTGATTGTGGAGACTACGGATGCAGTAGAGATAACTTGTGAAACTGGTAATTGGAAACTTCTTCATGGAAAGACTCTTTTAATCTCAACTGATTCTTTGGGGCGAGGAAGCGAAGAACTCGGTAAGATTTTGGTTAAAGCTTTGCTTAATACTCTTTCTGAAAACGAAAACCTTCCGGAGAAAATTGTGTTGGTTAATTCAGGAGTGAGGCTGGCTTGTGAGGGTTCTGATGTTCTTGAAGCTCTTCAAACTGCAGTTAACAAAGGAGTAGAGCTTTTAGCTTGTGGTACTTGTTTGAACTATTTTAAACTAACTGAAAAGTTAAAAGTAGGACGGATTTCCAATGCTTACGAGATTTTAAATGTTTTGCTGGAGTCTCAAATAGTTCCTTGGTCTTGATTTAGCCAGAACAAAGAAAAACGAATTTTGTTTCAATAGTTGCTAACTATTTAAAACCTAGTTATTATTAAACGCTATGGTTAAAAACAGAACTGCAGCCCAGGTTCTAAATGACACTTTTTTTTTATTCCAGACGCTAGCCCTTCGAGTTTTTATCGCTTTGTTTTCCCTTTGAGATATTTTCGTCAGCAAGGTTATTTTCCTCGTTTATCAGCTGTTATCCAACCTCAGTATTTTGAAAAGGGCCGAGTCTTCTTTTTTCAGCGGGTTGCCGATCGGAGTCTTTTTGATTTGAGTTTAGCAATAAAAAGTCAACCTCGAGCAATGGTTTTTGACCTTGACACTTATATTGAGCCCCCACCCTACCATCCTAATTACAATTTTTATGCTTCAATGCGTCCTTATTTGGAAATGGTAATTCAGAGTTCAACTATGGTTACAGTGCCAACACCAAAGTTAAGGGAGGAGCTTAAAGGGCTTAACGAAAATATTTTTGTTCTACCAAATAAATTAAGTTCTGACATTCTCGAAAGTTCAAAGAATGCCAAAAAAACAGAACTTAAAAAGGAGGCAGGCTTACCTAATAACTCAATTGTTCTGGGTTGGGCAGGAGCGCCTTTTAGCTTGCATGAACTTAACTTTTTAGGGAGGGTACTGAAGCGATTATTTGAGAAAATTAACCACCTTTACTTTGCTGTCTGGGAAAGCCAGCCGGGCTTTCTTCAGATACCTAAAGAGAAAGTTGTTAAGTTTGATTTTCTGCCTTTCTTTTCTTACCTGGTTTCTTTGGGTATTGTTGATATAGGTCTTGCACCTTTTGAAAACACTCTTTTTAATCAATGCAAGTCGGGTAGGATGATTTACGAATATGGTTTGGTGGGGGCAAGTGTGATAGCTCAAAATATCGAACCGTATAAACGATTAGTTGAAAGTGGTGCCCCTATCAACCTAGCAGGAGCTGAAAAAGAATGGGAAGAAAAGTTGACTGAGTTGATTGAAGACGACAAAAAAAGAGCAGCTGAAGGTGCTAAAGTGAAAGAATGGGTGAAAAATAACTGCTTTTTTAAGGATGAAGAAAAGGAATGGCAAGAGTTTTTAACCAAGCTTAATGGGGTTTTAGAATGAAAAAAGAGCGGTCAGTTTCAATAGTAATACTTACTCATAATAACCTTTTTTATACCAAACAGTGTATTGAGAAGTTAGAGGAAACGACTGATAACTATGAATTAGTAATCGTTGATAATGCCTCAACCGACGGAACAATTGAGTACCTTCAAGAACTGGAGAAGAAAAAGAAAAACTTGAAACTGGCTTTTAATAGAACCAATAAGGGTTTTGCTGCTGGTTGCAATCAGGGCGTTAGAATGGCGCGTTACGGTTTGGTTTGTCTTTTAAATAATGACATTGTTCCCTTTGCTGGCTGGCTTGATAAATTAAAAGAAGTTATGGAAAAAGGGGTAGGCGCTGTTGGAGCTAAGCTTATTTTTCCCGACCACACACTTCAGCACTGTGGAATTGTTTTTGAACATCGAGAACAGCCGGTGCCTCATTTTTGGCCTTTCCATCGATTCTTTGGTTTTCCAGAAGAAATAGAGGAAGCTAATCAGTTAGAACTAGTACCAGCCGTGACGGCTGCTTGTCTATTAACTACTAAGACGGTCTGGGATCGAGTTGATGGAATGGATGAAGGATATATTATTGCTAATTTCGAGGATGTTGACTTCAATCTCAAACTACGCGAAGCAGGTTTTAAGGTTTTTTATCAACCGGAGGCACGCTTAATTCACTATTGGGGTCAAACGGTAAAGTCAAAAGGAGAGGAGCTCGACTCGCCCCAACGTTATTTTCAAATGAACTTTGAGAGGTTGATGATCAAATGGTATCAGAAGTTAGCTTTAGGATTGGCTCAGGTTTGAAATTTCTAATCCCTTACTTGCACAACTGTGAGTTGTAAATTTGGTTGAATTATGGGAAACAAAAGACTGAATTTTCATTTTCCAACTCCCGAGAAAGAAGTTTTTTACCGTATCCTCCAACCTTTTAGGTATTTCAAGAGGCGGGGCTTAGACGCTCGGCTCTTCGTTAACTTTCAAGAGAAAATCTTAGGTGATGGCGATACATTCGTTTATTATAAGTTTCCTAATCCCTTCTTAGAGGAAATCGTCGCGAAAATCAATTCAGCTAAGAAAACTTTAATTTATGATTTAGATGAGATGCTTTTAGCACTTCCACCTTATCACTCAGCTTTTCAGTTTTTCTTTGGCGATACTGAACCAATGCGAGTTTTAAAACGTATTTTGAGAGATGTTTCTATTGTGACAGTTCCTACTTCTCATATGGCTGATATTATTAGGGATTATACTTCAAGGGTTGAGGTTTTCCCTTTTTTTATTAGTGAGAGTTTTCTGGCCAATAAATCGTCCATTTCTAAGAGTAAATTTGGTTTACCAAAGGAGTCGGTAGTGATTGGATGGATTGGAAATGTGGATTATGTGGAGGAATTAATGCTCTTAAAATTACCTTTAGAAAAAATTGTAATGGCTCACAAAAATGTGTATCTGTTTTTTTTCAGAGTGGAACCTCCTTTTATTGAGGTTAGTCCAGAGAAAAAACATGTTTTAGTTCCAGATCGATTCGGCGATTACTTGGAATTTTTAGATTTAGTTGATATTGGTATAGCACCATTGACTGAGAACTTATATAATCGCTGTCGTTTCGGGGTCGAGATTTTGGAGTTTGGGTCAAAGAAGATACCTGTTATAGCAAGTAAAGCCCTCCCCTATTTAGAAATTCAAAAAGAAGGGGCTCCTATTTTCTTTGCGGAGACTCATTCAGAATGGGAAGAATTGCTGAATGAACTGGTAATATGTGAGGAGGAAAGAGTCAAAATAGGCAAGAAACTTTACGATTTTGTTATGAATAATTATCTTTTAGAAAAGAGGATGCCAGCTTACGAGAGAATTTTCTATGATAATAGCTCGTAAAGGGCCTCTTTAACTATCTTAGGAGTAACTGCGGCCATGCATGGGGCTTTTCCTTTCTGTTCTTGATTTGTAGGATTAATTCCACAGCGTGGATAGTGGTGACAGGGAGGGCAAGATGATTTTCTCAAGGCTTTGAACTTTTTGCCCTTATAATGCTTAGTGCGAAGTTCCGGTGGAATTGGACCAAAAATCGTGACAAAAGGTATGTTAAGAGCTGCTGCACAATGATAGAAAGCACTGTCGGGACCAATCAATGCCGCACATCCTGAAAGCTCATAAAGGCTTTCTTGAAAAGTTAGTTTCCCGCACTTATCAATGATTCTGCTATCTTTAATTTTTTCTTTAAGCAGCTCCTTTCCTAATAGCAATACTTTAAAGCCATCGTTTATAAGCATTTCTATAAGTTCTGTATAGTATTCAGAGGGCCAGCATCTTTCAGCGGCAGTTCCTTCGGTATGAACAGCGATAAGCTTTTCTTCCGTTTTGTCTTTTTGCTTTTCTAAATTAAGGATTAGTTCAAATTTTGAGGGTTTGACTCCTATAACATCACAAAAAGCTTCCATCCTGTCCCATTTCTTTAAGTAGTACTCATTTTCTACAGCTAAATAAAGGTTAAAAAATAAATCGTAATTTGGGGCTAACTCGAAGAACTCAGGATAAGGAGGCCAAAAATTTTCAGTAGTTAAGACTTGGTCTACAAAGGGATTATTTTTTGGGAGAAAAGCACATTCCTTGTAACACAAGTAGGTTATTTCGCTTTCGGGGTATTTTTCTTTCAGCCCCCTTAAAGCAGGTGTTGTGAGTAAGATATCGCCAAAGCCTCCGTTTCTGAAAAATAAAATTTTCATTGGTTTAGTATAGGTCAAGGGTTTTATTTGAGTCATTTTTCTCTTAAAGAAAGCCAATTTTTTATTTCTTCCGGGTGGTTTATATCTTCTATTTTGACTAAAAAGCGTTCTTTTTCTTTTTGTAGTTTTTCTACAAATTTTTTAATGTTTTCTTTTTTCACTACCTTTCACCAAAACGTCTCTCATGTTGTTAAGGATTCCAGTTGAAGCCATTTCTCTTTTGCTCAACTAAACGCTTAACTTTTCGGTTAGGTTTTAACCAGGAGTGGTAATAGATAGCTACGTTTTTATAATTGGCAATATTAAGTTTTTCTTCAATTAAACTCATTAGCTCTTTTATTCATTTGTTTTTGCTTTGCAGTTTTTTAAATAGATGAATCCAAAAATTTTCATTTTGACTTCTAGCCTTAAGTTTCCTTATTATTATATATGATTTTATATGATATAATAATACAATATAATACTCCAAAAAGTTTTTTTTATCATTATAAACTCTTTATTTACTGGGTCTTTAGACGGACTTTTGGTAAAAGATTAATTTCTATTGAAAGTTAAATAGTTGTCGGGTTAAACAGTTAACTTATTTTGCAACCGATTATTTAGCTCACTGTCGCTAAATATTGATTAAAACTCAGTGTTTCAAAATTTCAAATTAGTTTTATATCACTCTATTTTTTGACTGGCAAATAACGCTTAAAGAAAGCACGGCGAACATCGCCTTCGCTGATTATACTGAGGAGCTTGCCTTCTTCGTCAAAAATCGGAACGCGGCGGATTTTTTTGAGAATCATCAAAGAGCAATTTTAAAGGTCATTTACTTCTTGATTTTTCTTCTATTTTTTTTCGAAATCCATGGCTGAAACTGGGTTCTTGTAAAACTAGCTATAACTCAGACACATCGCTATTTAAATTTTCTTTTTCAGAGGCAGCTTTGACCAATTTGTTTTGTTCATTGACCACGGGTAAGTCGGAAATGTTATAGCACAAATAAAATGAATAACTTTACCTGCTTTCTTCTCTTGATTAGTAATGTGGACTAAGGTTGTCATTGTGTTTGTAGTTTAACTGTTAATACCCGTTGTATTGTAATAATTGTTACAACTTCACAATTTAATTAGAACACTTAACCGAAAAAAATTAAAAGTAGAAAGAGCAAAATAAGCGGAAAAAGTTATCTCGCTTGATTAAGAACTTTATCCTTTTGATGCTCTAATTTTACTTTAATTTCTCTACTGCTTCCAGAGCAGCGTCTCCAATAACTTCAGTTAAAGTCGGGTGGACATAAACATGGTTGGCTAACTCTTCAATGGTAGCTCCGCTTGACATCGCTACCGAAATAATTTGGATTAATTCCCCAGCATTTTCAGCAAAAATATGAGCTCCAAGAATTCTACCACCTGGTTTTTCGACTATTATTTTTACCAGGCCATCTTCCAAGGACTCAGCATAAAAAACTCCTTCTGATTTAAGTTCAGCTTTTCCAACCACATAAGGCAAGCTGGTTTTTTTTGCTTCATCCTCAGTTAAACCGACGCTGCCAATTTCAGGCTGGAAAAATATAGCTCGAGGAATGATCGAGTAATCAACTGCCTCAACATTTCTTTCCATAGCATTTTTAGCAGCTAAGCCACCTTCGTAATAAGCAACTGAAGTAAGCATAAAGCCGCCAATTGCGTCACCAGCTGCATAAATATTGGGATTAGTGGTTTGCAAAAATTCATTAACTTTAACAGCTCTTTTTTCAACTTCGACGCCGGCTTTTTCTAACTCTAAACCTTCAAGATTAGGAATTCTCCCTAAAGCATTCATTACCAAGGCGAAATTCTGGGTTTTGAGTTCCCCATTTCGCTCAAAATTTATTTGGTAATCCTCAGTGGTTTTCTCAATTTTTTTAACTGTTGAAGATGTTAAAACTTCAATGCCTTTGTTTTTCATTGATTTTTCCAAAGCTTGAGAAATTTCTTTGTCTTCGGTGCCAGCTAACCTTTCTTGCATTTCAATTAAAGTGACTTTAACCCCTGCCTGGGAAAAGATGTAAGCAAACTCTATAGCTACTGCTCCGCCACCTAAAATGGCAATTTCTTTCGGGAGTCGTGGAAGGTCAAAAGCCTCGTCACTGGTAATGCAATGCTCTATCCCAGGCACTGGCGGTTTAGCAACTTTTGAACCAGCAGCAATGATTATTTTCTCTGCCCTAATTTTTTCTTTTCCAACTCCAACTTCTTTAGAAGACAGGAAAATTGCTTGTTCTCGAAAAAGTTCAACTTTCCAGTGAGCAATAGCTTCATTCCTTTTCTGGCGGAGGAAGTTTACTATTTCTTCTTTTCTATTTCTGGCTCTTTTCCAGTTAAAATTGGCTTCTTTGAGCTCCATTCCGAATTCTGAAGCATTTTTTACTGTTTCAGCAACCTTTCCTGACCTTACCAAGGCCTTTTTAGGGATGCACCCCCGATTGAGTCAGGTTCCGCCTAAGTTACTAGAGTCTGCTAAACCAACCTTGTAGCCTTTTTTGGCAGCGTGGGCAGCTGCCGCCATTCCGGCGGTTCCTCCACCTATTACGAAAAGGTCATATTTTTTCATTTTTCTACAATCTAAATGATACCAAAAAAAACTTTTTTACTACTTTATTACTGTTTAATTCTTCCAATGACAATACTATGGGCAAACTGCAAAGGGAGTTGATTTGGAAAATCTTATTTAAACAAGTAAAATTAGTTTCAAGATGAAAGGGCTGGTTTTATCTGGAGGAACAGGAACAAGACTGAGACCAATAACCCATACTTCAGCCAAACAGCTTATTCCTATTGCTAACAAGCCGGTGCTTTTTTATGTGTTGGAGCAAATTAAAGATGCAGGCATTAAAGAGATTGGAATTGTAGTTGGTGAAACCAAAAAAGAAGTTATGGAAGCAGTGGGAGATGGAAGCCGATTTGGGTTAAAGGTGACTTATATTGAACAGGAAGCTCCTTTGGGTCTGGCTCATGCGGTCAAAATATCTCGCGATTTCTTAAAAGATGAAGATTTTGTGATGTTTTTAGGAGACAACCTGGTAAAAGATGGAATTAAAAACTTTGTTGACGAGTTCAAAGCCGAAAAGCCTAATAGTTTAATTTTATTGGCCAGGGTACCTGAGCCTCAGCGCTTTGGGGTGGCAGAGCTATCTGATGGAAAAATAATTCGTTTAGTTGAAAAACCCAAAGTTCCTCCAACTGACCTGGCTTTAGTAGGCGTTTATCTCTTTGACAAAAACATTTTTAAAGCAGTGGACAACATAAAACCTTCTTTTCGTGGTGAACTTGAAATAACTGATGCTATTCAGTATTTGATTGAAAAAGGTTTTGAGGTGAAACCTCATATTATTGATGGCTGGTGGAAAGACACCGGTAAGCTTGAGGATATTTTAGAAGCTAATCGAATTATGCTTTCAGAAATCAAGAGGAAAATTAAAGGAAAAGTTGATAGCGAGTCTGAAATTGTTGGTGAAGTAATAATTGAAAAAGGAGCGGAAGTGATTAGAAGTACGGTTAGAGGTCCAGCTATTATTGGCGAAAACAGCCGGATTGAGGATAGTTATATTGGTCCATTTACTTCAATTTATTACGAAACAGATATAATGAAAAGCGAGATTGAACACTCAGTTATTTTAGAAAAAGTAAAATTAAATGGGGTGACAAGGTTGGAAGATAGTTTGATTGGCAGAGCAGTGACCATAAGCAAAAGCCCACGTCGACCTAAGGCTTTTCGTCTTTTAGTTGGTGACCAGAGCAACATAGAAATACCTTAGGTAACGAGGAAGGAGGCAAATTGATAGAGGGAGTTAAAACTAAAAAGTTAAGAGTTATACCTGATGAGAGAGGAAGGCTGATGGAGATATTCCGCTCTGACGATGAATTTTTTAAGAAGTTTGGGCAAGTTTATATGACCACTGTTTTGCCTGGAGTGGTAAAAGGTTGGCATTATCACAAGCTTCAGTTTGATAACATTACTTGTTTAAAGGGCATGATTAAATTAGTCCTTTATGATAATCGCGAAGACTCTCCCACCAAAGGTGAGATAAACGAGTTTTTTATTGGCGAACACAATCCAATGCTAATTCATATTCCACCAATGGTCCTTCATGGTTTGAAAGGTATTTCTCTTGAGGAAGCCTTGGTTCTCAATGTTCCAACTGAGCCTTACAATTACGAGGAACCAGATGAGTTTCGTTTATCCCCTCACGCACCTGATGTTCCCTATGACTGGGCAAGAAAGGATGGTTAACTCTTGCGTTTATTGGTAACGGGGGGAGCCGGCTTTATCGGTAGCCATTTTATTCTTTATATCCTGAGGAACTATCCTGAAGACGAAGTTATTAACTTTGATAAGCTTACTTACGCTGCCAACCTGGAAAACTTAAAAGAAGTGGAAAACAATCCTCGTTATCAGTTTGTTAGAGGTGATATTGCTGATGAAGAAGCAGTATTTCAAGTGCTTGAAAATGTTGATGCCCTTTTGAACTTTGCGGCCGAATCTCATGTTGACCGTTCTATTGTTGACCCTGACGAGTTTGTCCGAACCAATGTTTGGGGGACAAATGTTCTTTTGCGAGTAGCTAAAGAAAGAAAAATTCCTCGTTTTGTTCAAATATCAACCGATGAAGTTTACGGAAGCATTAGGGAGGGCTCATTTTCAGAGATTTCAGTGCTTAGCCCGAGCAGTCCCTATTCAGCCTCTAAAGCAGCAGCTGATTTACTGGCATTGGCTTATTTCAAAACCTACAATTTCCCCGTTTTAATTACTCGAAGTACCAACAACTATGGTCCTTTTCAACATTGCGAAAAGTTTATCCCAACCATGATTTGCTCAGCTTTAGAAAATAAACCATTGCCGATTTATGCTGACGGTAGCAATATTCGCGACTGGATATATGTTGAAGATAATTGCCGAGCTATTGATTTAGTGTTAAGAAAGGGCAAGGAAGGGGAGATTTACAACATTGGGGCTGGGAATGAAAGAACTAACCTTGAAGTGGCAAAGGAAATTCTCAAAATACTTGAGAAACCCGAAGATTTAATTTCTTTTGTTCCTGACCGACCGGGACATGATTTTCGTTACTCAGTTACAACGGAAAAAATCAGAGAGCTTGGCTTTGAATTGAAGTGGCAGTTTTCGGAAGGTTTAGTAGAGACTATCCGTTGGTATAGAGAAAAACTTAACTTTTAGGAGATAAAGCTTTTAGTTTATTCCTCTGACTTCTTTCAAATTTTTCCAGTAAGCTTCTTCCCATAAGTGATAGTTCTTTTCGATTGTTCTTTTTGAAGCTACCTGATAAGCGGCTTCAGCTATTTCTCTTCGATAGTCTTCGTCTTCAATTAATCGCTTGAGATATTTAAGCCAGTCTTTGGGAGTTTTAGCCAAAAATCCGGTTTTCTTATGTTCAATGCTTTCGAGGTAAGGACCAACCGGAGAAGCAATAACAGGTATTTTTAACATACTGTATTCGATAAATTTTAAGTCACTTTTTCCTCGGTTAAATTGATTGTCAACTAAGGGGGCAAGTCCAATATCTATCTTAGCCAGAGTTTTGCTTGGGTATTCTTCCACTCTTTGCCACTCAAGGATATGTATGCGTGGATTAATCTGAAAAGGATAGGTATGAGCGGGCATTCCAGCTAGAACCACTTCTACCTGGGGGTACATGTCCAGAACTGCTTCAATAACTCCCTGAATTAAAACGAGGTCGGAGTAGTGCTGTGCCCCTCCAGCCCAACCAATGACTACTTTTTCTGGGGGTGTCTCTTTTTTAACTTGAAAAAATTTTTCCGGCAACATATTTTTTAGAACAACGACATTTGGGTTAATAGGTTTGAAAACCTGAGCGAGGTTGCGGGTAGATGTTGTTACCAGTTTACAGGCTCTCATTGAAGCAACTACACCCTTTTGGTGCTCGGGCTTTTTCCAGAAAGCAAAAGCTGGACTTTTTGGGTCAATGTGAAAAACGTTGTCGTCGAGTTCGTAAACAGTGAGTTTTCTAAGCATGTTGGCATCTTGAATAGCTCTGAAAGAGCCTTCATCTAAGCGGCGCTGAAAAACAATAATATCAAACTCCCGAACAATTTCGGGAGTGATTATCTCATCCATTACTACTTCATGGCCTCCAAGGTCGCGCAAGGCAACGCCTGGAACATGACAGCGATACCAGCCGCAACCGAAAAGGTCTTGGGAGAAATAGAAAATTTTTAGCTTGGGTATTTTTTCGCTCATTGGTTTATCAAATTTTAGGCATTCCTCATTCTTTCTTCAAGTGAACTCTTCTATTGAAAAAAAATCTTTGGGGAAAAATAACAAAAAGGGAACAGACTGACTTGATTTGTTTTTTATAAAAACTTTTAATAAGTGTTATTAGAAGAAATTTACTTTAGAATTTGCTAAATTATATTGCCAGTTTGTTTTTAAGTTTTTTAAGGTTTTTAAAGTGAAAAGAAAAAGAAAAAAACTAATATATTTTGATAACGCTGCTACTTCCTACCCTAAACCACCCCAGGTTTTGAGGGCAATGATTAAATTCACTGAAAAAATTGGAGGCAACCCTGGTCGCTCAGGCCATCGTTTGTCGGTGAAAGCTGGCGAAGTGGTGGAGGATGCTCGGGAGGCAGTAGCTGAGCTTTTTAATATTAAAGACCCACTGAGGATTGCTTTTTCTCTGAATGCTTCTCAGGCCTTGAACTTTGCTTTGTTAGGGCTTCTTGAACCCGGTGATCATGTTATTACTACTAGCTTGGAGCATAATTCAGTTGCTCGACCTCTTCGCTATCTTGAGGGGCAAGGTGTGAAGTTAACAATTTTAAAAGCTGACCATTTAACGGGGGAAATATCTATCGATGAGCTTAAAAAGGCAATTCGCAAAAGAACTCGTTTGGTGGCGGTGATCCATGGTTCAAATGTGATTGGGCGAGTTTTACCTTTGCGTCAAATTGGGGAAATTACTCGCCGAAGCGGCGTATTGCTTTTGGTAGACGCGGCTCAAACAGCCGGTAGCTATCCTATTGATGTAGAAAGAGATTTCATTGATTTGCTTGCATTTACTGGACACAAGTCACTGTTTGGCCCGCAAGGAACGGGGGGCTTGTTTGTTCGGCCTGGGGTTCAATTAAAGGCAGTTTTGAGGGGTGGAACAGGCAGTCGTTCAGAAGAAGACCGCCACCCTTCTTTCTTGCCTGACCTACTTGAAGCGGGCACCCTTAACGCGGTTGGTTTGGCTGGTTTAGCAGCAGGCGTCCGCTTTATTTTAAAGGAAACAGTCAGAAAAATTAGAGAAAAAGAAACGGTTTTATTAAAGAGACTACTTAATGGGCTTAAAGAGATAGAGTTTTTGAAAATTTATGGTTCTCCATCAATCGGAACCAATCTTCCGACTATTTCTCTTAATCTTTCTAATTTAACACCTTCTGAAGTAGGTTACTTGCTCGATAAGCGTTACGGCATTATGGCTCGAGTTGGTCTTCACTGTTCGCCCTGGGCTCACCAGACAATTGGAACTTATTCCAAAGGAACGGTCCGAATCAGTTTAGGATATTTTAATACAGCTCAAGATGTTGACTTTTTGCTGGAGGCTTTAAGCGATTTAAGTGAGTTGGCTAGAGGGAGACAGCGGTGAACTGGGTTGTAGTTTTTGAAGCTACCTCTCATGCTTTGCGAGCGGAAAGGGTTTTGAAAAAAGCTAACTTAAAAGTTTACGCTATTCCAACCCCAAGACATCTTTCATCTAACTGCGGCATTGCTTTTCGTTTTCCTGGTGATTTGAGGTTTTTAGTTGAAAAGAGCCTGAAAGAAGCAGGTTGCCCTTTTGAAGGTATTTACCCTTTAGAGGAGAAAGACTGATTTTCTTTGACATCTGAAGTCTAAACCTTTAGATTTTTTTTGTTTGGTTTTTTGTTTTTAAGAAAAATTTGTTGGCAGAAAGGTTTTTTAAAGTAAGATGCACGAAGCGCCGATTGCTCAGGGAATCCTCGAACTGGTGGAGACTGAAGCCAGTAAAGCTGAGGCAAAAAAAGTAAACAAAATCTATTTAAAAATTGGAAAAATGACCGGCGCTGTCGAGGATGCTCTTCGTTTTTATTTTGAAGTTTTAACCAAAGGGACAATTGTTGAGGAAGCAGAGTTTGAAATTGAATGGGTTCCAACAAGAGCAGTGTGTTTTCAGTGTAAAGAAGTTTTCGAAGTAGAAGATATGCTTCCTGTTTGCCCTTACTGTTCTGGGTTGGGCGGAGAAGTGATATCAGGGAAAGAACTTGAGGTAGTCAAGATAGACGTTGAGAGGTGAAAAAAATGGTTGAGATTGATATTTCTCGCGGAGTTTTAGAAAAAAACAACCAAATTGCTGAAGAAAATAAAAAGCTTTTTCAAGAAAAAAAGGTGCTGGTGGCAAACTTTATTTCTTCTCCTGGCGCTGGCAAAACCACTTTTATTTTAAAAACGCTTGAAGGTTTAAAAGATATTTATAAGATGGGGGTGATTGAAGGAGACATTGCTACAAAAATTGATGCTGAAAGAATTAAAGAAATGAATATCCCGGTAACTCAGATAAATACGGGTGGAATTTGTCACCTTGATGCTTTGATGGTAAAAAGAGCACTGAGCAACTTCAGCTTAGATGAAATTGATTTTTTGATTATCGAAAATGTTGGAAATTTAGTTTGCCCGGCTGACTTCCCCGCTGGCGAAAGTTTAAAGGTGGTTATTTTGAGTGTTCCTGAAGGAGACGATAAGCCTCAAAAATATCCTTTGACTTTTCATCAAGCTGACGCTGTGATTATCAACAAGATTGACCTTCTTTCTTTTTCTGATTTTAGCCTGGACGCTGCTATTCAGGCGATTAGAGCGTTGAATCGAGATGTTAAAATCTTTAAAGTTTCCTGCAAGACAGGAGAGGGTGTTGAGGAATGGATTGACTGGTTGAAAGAGAAGATTGGGGAGGTGGTTAAGGGTGAATAGAGAAGAGGCTTTTAAGCTGGTTAAAGAGAAAGTTAAAAATCAAAATTTAGTGAAACATATGTTAGCTTGCGAGGCAGTTTTGAAGAAATTGGCTAAACACTTCAGGGAAGATGAGGAAAAATGGGGTTTGGCTGGTCTTTTGCACGATCTTGATTATGATTTGACTTACGATAAACCTGAAGAACATGCCTTGATAACAGCTCAATGGTTGGAAGAGTTGGGAGTTGATCCTGAGATTATAAAAGCGGTTAAAGCTCATGGCAGCAAAGCCCCTTTGGATGATTTACTAAGCCAGGTTCTTTATGCTACTGACCCCACAACTGGCTTTTTGGTAGCTTGTGCTCTGATGACGCCCGAAAAGAAAATGGCTGGGGTTGATGTGAGTTTTGCGCTCAGGCGGTTCAAGGAAAAATCTTTTGCTCGCGGAGCAAATCGGGAACAGATGATGAGCTGTCAGAATTTTGGGATGGAGCTTGAAGAATTTTTAAAGCTTTCTATCGAAGCTATGCGGGATATAAGCGAGGAACTTTCTCTTTAGATGGGCACTTTAATTATTACTGAGAAAGACAAGTCAGCTCGCCGAATTGCTGAAATACTTTCAGGAGGGAAGTTTGGGTCCAAAAAAGTCTCAAAGCTGTCGGTTTATGTTTTCAAAAAAGACAACCGAGAGGTTCATATTATTGGCTTAAAAGGGCATCTTTTAAGAGTGGACTTTCCACCTCATTACCAAAACTGGCAAAAAGTTGAACCAAAAGAGTTAATTGACGCCAAAATAATAAAGATTCCAATTGATAAAGCAGTTTTGAAGGCTTTGAAAGAAGAAGTTGTCTGGGCTGATGAATTAATTGTGGCTACTGATTTTGACCGCGAGGGAGAACTCATTGGTTATGATGTTACCGAGGAAGCCAAGAAAATTAAGGCTTTTAAAGATTTCAGAAGAGCTCGCTTTTCTGCTCTAACTCCCCAAGAAATAAATGAGGCATTTAAAAATCTTCAGAAGCCTTATTTGAGCTTAGCTTTGGCTGGGGAAGCCCGGCAGGAAATTGATCTGGTCTGGGGGGCAACTTTAACTCGCTTTCTTTCGCTTGCTTCCCGCCGTTTTGGTAAGCAGTTTCTTTCAGTGGGAAGAGTTCAAAGTCCGACCCTCTGCCTTTTAGCCCAGCGAGAAAAAGAGATAAGAGAGTTTAAACCAACAGATTACTGGCAGCTCAAATTGGTGCTAGCTAAAGATGGTCAGCAATTTGTGGTTTTTCATGAAAAAGAGCGATTTTTTGATCAAAGAGAGGTAGAAAAAATAAAAAATAAGTTGGGAGAAAAAGGCATAGTGGCAAAGTTTGAAGTTAGTCAAAAGAATGTTTTTCCTCCCAGCCCTTTTAATACCACTCAGTTTTTAGTCGCTGCTTCCAGTATTGCTCGGCTTTCTCCAGCAAGAGCAATGCAAGTAGCCGAAGACCTTTATATGAGGGGTTTGATAAGTTATCCTCGAGTTGATAACACTGTTTATCCCACTTCTTTGAATTTTAAGGCGGCGCTTAGTTTTTTGAAAAAAAACCACGCTTACGAAGAAGTGGTGCAAAATATCCTTTCTCAAAAGAAAATTATACCGACTCGGGGCAAAAAGCAATCAACTGATCACCCGCCTATTCATCCAACGGCTTTACCATCGCCTGATAGTCTGAGGGGCGTTGAAGAAAAAGTTTATGACCTTGTTGCCAGGAGATTTATGGCAACTCTTTCGCCTTCGGCGGAAGTTGAAGATAGTTCAGTAGTAGTTGAAGTTGGGGGAGAAAAGTTTATAGGCAAAGGCTTTAGAGTTTTAAATGAGGGCTGGTATCTGGCTTATCCTTTTTCTCGAAGGAAAGACGAGCCACTTCCGTCAATAAAAAAAGGTGACCGGGTTGAGGTGCTTGAGGTAAAACTGGAAAAGAAACAAACTCAGCCGCCTCAGCGCTATAGTAGCGCCCGCTTGGTTCAGGAAATGGAAAGATTGGGTTTAGGAACGAAAGCCACTCGGCATCAGATAATTCAAAACTTGTTTGAGAGAAACTATATAAGCGGAGAGCCGATACAAACAACTGAACTTGGCATGGCAGTGGCTGAGGCTTTAATGCGTCATATGAAGCCAGTTTCTACACCTGAGATGACTTCTCAACTGGAAGATGAAATGAATGAAATTGCTGAGGAGCAAAAAAGTAAAGATGAAGTAGTCAAACACTCGCGCCAGCTTTTAAAATCTGTTATGAATGACTTGGAAGGAGAAAAAGAATCTCTAAAACAGACAGTCAAGGCAGGAATAAAAGCTGAAGGATTGATCGGGAAATGCCCTTGCGGGGGTGAGTTACGGATAGTTGTCTCGAGAAAGAGTAAAAAAAGGTTTGTAGGTTGCAGCAATTATTTTAATTCTGATGGCAAACAAAAGTGTTCAATTTCTTATCCTTTGCCTCAAAAAGGGATGGTGGTTTCAACTGGTCAGACTTGCTCTTTGTGCGGTGCTCCACTAGTAAAAGTAGTTAATAAAGGTAAGAAACCTTGGGAAATTTGCCTTAACCCTGGTTGTGATAGTAAGAAACAGAAGGAGGAAAAGTAATGATTGGAGTAGTTGGTGCTGGTCAAGTTGGCTCAACTCTTGCTTTTGAACTTTTCAGAAGAGATTTAGATAACATTTCTTTGGTTGACATCGTTCCTGGGCTAGCTAAAGGCAAAGCATTGGATATCACTCAATGTGGGAACCTCTTGGGTGTAAATCGCGAAGTCGTTGGTTCTGAAGACTTATCTATTTTAAAAGAAGCGGATATAGTTGTCATAACTGCTGGTTACCCTCGCCAGCCAGGGATGAGCCGATTAGATTTAGCAGTTACTAATGGTCAAATTTTAAAAGACATTGTTTCTAGTCTTGCTTCTTTGGAAATTTCTCCAGTTTTAGTTATCGTGACCAATCCTTTGGATTTAATGGTTCGGCTGGCTCTAAAGCTTTTGCCATTCTCTAGGAAAAGAGTGATGGGGATGGGGGGCTTGCTTGACTCAGCTCGTTTCCGCTATTACTTAGCTAAAAATCTTAACCTTTCTTTGGTGGAAAGCCGGGGACTAGTTATTGGTGAGCATGGCGATGGTATGATACCTCTATTTTCTACGGTTGGGCTTAATCTTTCCAATCCTGAAATTAAAAGAGAAATCGCTGAAAAAACCAGAGATGGAGGAGCAACTATAGTTAAGTTTTTAGGCAAAGGAAGTGCTTACTTTGCTCCAGCTGTTTCGGCTGCTTTAATGGTTGAGTCAATATTAAAGAACAAAGAAGAGCTTTTTTCCGTTGCTTATCTGGCAAAAGGGGAGTTTGGTTTAGAAGATGTGGTTTTAAGCTTGCCAGCATTTTTAGGTCGAGAGGGGCTTAGACCTGCAGAGTTGGATTTGAGCCAGGAAGAATTAAAAACGCTTCAGAAAACCGCGGCTGAACTTAAAAATTTTCAGGATGACTTCTTAAGGAAGTTTTAAATGGCTAGAGAAATTAAAGCCGAAACGATTGTCGAAAAGGTTTTTGAGCTAATATTAAAAGCCAGCTTTGAACTTAGACGCGATGTTTTAAACGCCATTTTGCTGGCAGCTGAAAAAGAAACTGGTTTAGCTCGGAAAAATCTAGAAATTCTAGCCGATAACGCATACTTCGCTCTTGAAGAAAAAAAACCCCTTTGCCAGGACACGGGATTGGTTCAAGTTTTTTTTGAAATTGGGCAGGAAGTTATTTTACCGACAGAGTCTTTAAATGGTCTGGTCGATGAAGCAGTTAAGAGAGCATTTAAAAAAGGTGCTTTAAGAGCTTCAGTAGTTAACGACCCTTTGTTTGAGCGTAAAAACACCGGTGATAACCGCCCGGCGTTAACCGAGTATCAATTTGTTGCTGGTGAAAAAATAAAAGTTTTAGTGATGTTAAAAGGGGCTGGCAGTGAAAATGCCAGCTTTGTGCGAATGCTTCCACCAGCTGCCGGCATTAGAGGATTAAAAGAGGTTATTTTAAAAAGACTTTTTGAAAGAATTCCCTTTGCTTGTCCTCCAGTGATCATTGGAGTGGCGGTGGGGGGTACTTTTGATAAGGTTGCACAAGCTGCCAAAAAAACTCTTTTTGAACCAGTTGGCCGTACTAATTCCTCTCGGGGTCTTGGTAAGCTAGAAGAAGAAATTTTAGAGGAAGTGAATTCTTGGGGAATTGGACCTCAAGGTTTAGGAGGAAAGACAACAGCTTTGGCGGTTCACCTGAGAACTTTTCCAGCTCATATGGCTTCTTTGCCACTGGCTGTTTGTCTTTCTTGCCATTCTTTACGGACAGCTGAAGCGGAGCTTTAATGAATGACCAATCGGTAAGTACCGAGTCTTCAAATAAGGATATTTTGTTCTCTTCTGAGGAAGTTGTTTCTAAGCCCTTTTTTTATCTTGGCATTCTAAAAAATCGTAGTTTTTTTCTTCTCTGGCTGAGCCAGGCGATTTCAAACTTTGGCGACTGGCTCATTGTTTCTTCACTTTTAGCTTTGGTTTATAGCCTAACTTCAGGTTCGAGCGCAGCTGTCGGCGTTTTAATGATGTTCAAAATTGCCCCAGCCTTACTTCTCGGACCACTTGCTGGCCAGATAGCTGATAGTTTTAATCGAAAAACTATTATGATTGTTTGCGATCTTGTACGTGCTGCTCTTGTTCTCCTTCTTCCTTTTACTTCTTCAATTTACCAGGTTTACCTGGTGACTTTTTTAATGGAAGCCTTTTCTCTTTTTTTTGTTCCGGCTAAAGACGCCAGTATTCCCAATATTGTGAAAAAAGAAGAGCTTTCCCTGGCTAACTCATTTTCTTATGCCACTACCCAGCTTACAATGTTAATAGGTTTAACTTCAGGAGCTACAATTTTGCTGATTGTTCGACAATTGGTGGAACGCTTTAAAGTTGTTCAGCTGCCTCTTTTAGGCAAAGTGGCTAGTCATTTTGTTGGTCCGCATGCTACTTTTGTTCTTGATTCTGCTACTTTTTTAGCTTCAGCTTTTATTCTCTTATTCGTTGCTTTGCCAGGAAATAAAACTAAATCAAAGGGGGAAACAAGCGAAAGCATCTTTTTATTTAATCTAAACTACTTTCGTTCATACCCGCGCCTTCAGGTTATGATAAAGAATCTTGGTTTGGCTTTGATTGGTGGAGGTAGTCTGTTAGCAGTAGGCGTAGCTTTTACCGAACAGGTTCTGGGAGCTGGAAGAGAAGGAGTGTCGCCAATTTTAGCCATACTGGCTGGTGGAATGTTTGTTGGGTCTTTTTTTGTGACGCGAATGGAAAAATACTTTAATTTAGAGCGCCAATTTGCTGCCTTTCTTTTTCTTTTTTCTCTGGCTTATTTTTTCTTTTCATTTATTAGCTATTACTGGGTAACAGTGTTTTGTGGCTTTTTAGCTGGCATATCTTTAAGCGGTGTCTGGATTTCTGGTTATACTTACATTCATCAGAAAGTGGCAGACAAAGAAAGAGGAAGGGTTTTTGCCGCTCTGGAAATGGTAATTCGTGTTTGCTTGATTCTTTCTTTAATTTTTTCAGGTCTTCTTGCTGATTTAATCGGCAGCCGCCAGGCCAATTTTTTTGGCCGTCAACTCCGAATTAATGGTTCGCAGGCGGTAATGATTCTGGGAGCGATGCTTATCCTCATCGCTTCTCTCAATACCTGGTATAAAATCATAAAGGAGGAAAGGTGAAAAAGATTATTGCTCCTTTAAGTGTTGAAACAATTGAGAGTTTAGAAGCAGGCGAGGAAGTTTTGCTTTCGGGGGAAGTTTTTACTATGCGTGACCGCACCCACGCACTCATTTACGATTTAATTAAAAAGAAAAAAGAGCTTCCTTTTGTTTTTGAAGGAGCAGTTATCTTTTACGCAGGGCCGATATTCGCTTCAGACGGTAAGACAATTGTAGCCATTGGTCCAACTACTAGCAAAAGAATGGATATCTTCACTCCTTCTTTTTTGGAATTAGGGATTAAAGGGATGATTGGTAAAGGGCCAAGAGGATTAAAAGTTATTGAAGCGATAAAAGAAAATAAGGCAGTTTATTTTGCTGCTCCAGGCGGAGCAGCCGCTTTTCTTTCCCGTTTTATAAAAAGAGCTGATTTAGTTGCCTATCCGGACTTAGGCCCGGAAGCAGTTTATCGAATTGAAATTGAAGAGTTTCCCCTTGTAGTTGCGGTTGACTCTCAGGGGTGCAGTGTTTTTTCTCAGTGGGAAAAATCTTTTTTAGAGGAGAAGACTTGAGCTTTTTTATTACTTTTGAAGGTGTTGAGTTTTCCGGTAAGTCAACTCAAACAAGGAAAACAGCGGTTTTTTTGCAGAAAAAGGGCTTTGAGGTGGTTAAAGTTTACGAGCCTGGTTTTACTCAGTTAGGACAGAAGGTAAGAGATTTACTTCTTCATCGCCAAAACATCTCACTTTCACCTTTAGCCGAGCTTCTTCTTTTTGAAGCTGCCCGTGCTCAATTGGTGAGCGAAGTTATTAAGCCAGCTTTGGAAGCGGGCAAAGTTGTGATTTCAGATCGCTTTACTGATTCGACCTTGGCTTATCAAGTTTATGGCCGGGGATTAGAGAAAAAATTGGTAGAAGGTTTAAACCGATTAGCTACTCAAGGGCTTGAGCCTGATTTAACTTTTTATTTGAGGGCTCCGCTCGAAAAAACCTTAAAAAAGAGGCAGATAGGAAAAAGGCTGGATCGCTTCGAAAACGAAAGTTTGGAGTTTCATCGTCGAGTTGAAGCAGGCTATGAAGCTTTAGCAAAGGAATTTCCAAAAAGAATAGTGGCTATTGACTACGGAAGCGTTGAGGAAGTTTTTAAGCGGTTAACCAAAGTCTTAACCGAAAAATTGATAGGAAGGTAGTTTAGATGAATCAAAAAGCAGTCTCTCGCCTCCCCGATGTTTATTTGACCTCAGAGTTTTCAAGAGTTTTTGAAAGTTTTAGTAACCGAGATTTTCAAAAAACTTATTTATTTGCTGGCTCAGCCATTTCTGATAAGAAAGCAGCTGCTATAAAAGTAGCTGCTATTCTAAATTGCCCCTTAGGAGGGTGTGGAAGTTGTAATTCTTGTCAAAAAGTTTTAAAAGGAATGCATCCGGACGTGCTTTGGCTTTCGCCTGAGGGAAATGAAATTTTAATTGACCAGGTAAGGATTTTGAGAGAAATAATTGAGCTTGCTCCTTTTGAGGGGAGAGTAAAAGTGGTTTTAATTGAAGAAGCAGAAAAGTTTAACCAGGAATCAGCAAATGCTATGTTAAAAATTCTTGAAGAACCACCCTCAAGTGTTGTTTTTCTTCTTTTATCTGAAGACGAAAGTGAGGTTTTGCCTACTATTCGTTCTCGGGCTGAAATTCTTCGTTTTCCCGATGTTCCTTTAGCTCTTCTAATGGAACGGCTAGAAGAAGATGGAGTTGTTAGAGAGGAAGCTCAGCTTGTTTTGGGTTTTCGAAGTAGTTTTGATGATGTTTTGATTTATTTTCAAGACCCTCAGCTTAGAAGATTGAGAGAAGTTGCCTTGAGAACTTTGCTTGAGCTGCCGTTGTTGAAGCCAGTGAGAATTTTTGAGCAAGTAACAGAAATAATAAGCCTGATTGAGGAATTGAAAAACAAGATTAAGAAGAGACAAAAAGCTGAATTAGACGAATGGAAGGAGTTGCTAAGGGAGAAGACTTCTTATTTGAGATGGCTTGAGAAAAAACATAAACGAGAGTTGAGAAAGACAGAGTTCAAATTAGTAAACTTGACTTTAACTGACCTTTCTTTTCTTTTAAGAGACGCAAGTGTGATTTCAATTGTAAACAGCAAGATAATTAATGTTGATCTCCGGAATGAGATTGAGTTGTTTGCTAGTATGGTTGAAAAAGAGAAATTAGAAGGGATGCGAAAACGTGTTAGTGATTTCAAAAAGTTAATCCAGGGCAATGTTGATTGGAAACTATCACTTGAACTTTTGTATTTGATTTTAAAGGAGGATTTAAAGGGTGAAACAAATATACGGAGTTTATTTTCGTAAGACTGGCCGAGTTGGCTATTTCCATTCTGCTTTTAACTTAAAAAGAGGGCAGTATGTAGTAGTAAAAACTCAAAGGGGGCTGGAGTTTGGTGAAGTAATTGAGGATGAAATCCCGACTGGAGCGATAGCTGGGGAAGAGACAGGCGGCGAAGTAAAAAGAATTGCTAATGAAGAAGATTTTCAAATTGTTGATGAACTGCGTAGTGAAGAAAAGAAAGCCGAAGAAGTGGCCTTGAGCAAGATTAAAGAACATAACCTCGATATGAAGCTGGTTGGAGTGGAATTTTTGTTTGACCGCTCCAAAATTATTTTTTATTTTACTGCCGAAGAGAGAATTGATTTCCGCTCTTTAGTTAAAGACCTGGCTTCTGTTTTAAAGAAAAGGATCGAGCTGCGCCAGATTGGTGTTCGGGATGAAGCTCGAATTATCGGAGGTCTTGGTCCTTGTGGACGAGATTTATGCTGTGCTACCCATCTCCAAAAGTTTGAGCCAGTTTCAATTAAAATGGCACGGGAGCAAGGTCTCCCTTTAAATCCAATGAGAATTTCAGGATTGTGTGGCCGATTAATGTGCTGTCTTCAATATGAACACCAAATTTACCTTGATTTTTATCGAAAAGCTCCACCTTTTGGTACAAAATTAGTAACGGAGCGGGGGGAGGGTAAGGTGATTGATTATAATGTTCCTTCTGGTCGGGTGATTTTGGAATACGAAAACGGCATTAAAGAAGAAAAAACTTTAGAAGAATTGGTTGAAAAACCTAAAAAGAGCAAGAAAAAAGAGAAAGAAGAGTAGGTTTTTGCCTCTACTCTATCTGTGATTTTCATTTTGATGCGATAAAATAAGGTTGAGGTTGCCCGCTTAGCTCAGTTGGAAGAGCAGTGCACTCGTAATGCACAGGTCGGCGGTTCAAATCCGCCAGCGGGCTCCAGCAACAAAAATCAACTAAACTTTCTGTTTCATCGATTCACAATCGCTTTTTCTCTAATTAGCTGAAACAGGAAAGCTTGAATTATTATTAGTTATAAAATCGTTAGAGGAAATATTATTAAGATTTAGAAAATTTAGTTGGCTAAGAATGAAAAGAATGTTACAATTCCAACTGAAATTATGATAAAGATGGAAAGTTATGAGAAAAAAGATCAAAAAAACAACTAAAAAGAAAAGAAAATCCCTTCCTCGAGGAACAGTTGAGCGACTTTCAGTTTATTTAAATTGCTTGATCGAGTTCAAAGAAGATGGTTATGAATATATTACTTCTCATGAACTTGCCGAATGTGTTGGTATAAACTCGGCTGAAATCAGGCGGGATTTCTTGATGTTAAAAACCAGAGGAAAGAAAGGGGTTGGTTACTCTCTTGACTCGCTAATTTCTAAACTTCAAAAAGTTTTAGGTTCGAGAAAAGAACACGGGGTTGTCTTGGTGGGAGCAGGAAATCTCGGCTCGGCTCTGGTTGCCTATGAAGGTCTTACCCGGCACGGCTTTGTTATTAAAGGAGTTTTTGACTCTGATCCAAAAAAAATTGGGCGGTCATTAGCAGGGCATGAAATCTTGGATGTTAAAAATCTCGGACGGTTTATTCGTGAAAACAATATTGAAATTGGTGTTATTGCTGTCCCTGAAGGCGCAGCCCAAGCAGTGGCTGAAGAAATGGTTAAGAATGGTATTAAAGTTATTGTTAACTATGCACCAGTTAGAATAGTTGTTCCTTCAAGCGTTAAAGTTCACCACACTAACCCAGCCGTTGAACTACTTCATACTCTCTATTTTCTTTCTCGCAAGCAATAAAAATGGATAAATCAGTTGCCTTGGCAGTTTTGGGAGGAGGCCAGGGCAAACGAATTGGAAAGAAAAAGTCACGTTTAAGGATTGACAGTCGTTCTCTTCTGGAAATAATATCAGAAAGAATTGGTTTTTTATTTCAGGAAAAATATTACATTTCGAAAGCCTCTGAAGATGAGTTTATTTTACCTTTAGGTTTTGAGCGATTGAACGATGTTTACGATTATCAAACTCCTTTAGTTGGAGTCTATACAGCTCTTTTTTATGCTAATAGCCATCGGGTTTTAGCAGTGGGTTGCGATATGCCCTTTATTAAACCTCAATTAGTTAAATTATTACTGGAAAGATCTTCTTTGGGTGATGTGGTGGTTCCTTGTTCTTCGAAAGGCCCTGAACCTTTAATGGCAATTTATAGTAAATGTTGTTTACAGCCAATAAGAGAGAGTTTAGAAAGCGGAGAGAAAAGGCTAATTTCTTTTTTTGAGTCAGTTAAAGTTTACTACCTTAAGGCTGAAGAGATAAGCAAAGTTGACCTTGAAGAGATTTCTTTTTTTAATATAAACACCAGAGAAGATCTAGAAAAAGCGCGGGAGATGATAAAAACAGATGTTTGAAGCTCAAGAAATAAAAAACGGCGAAATTAAGACTCAAGAAATTTCTTTGCCTGAAGAAAGAATAGTACCTGTTTATCTTAATGGACGAGAACTGGTAACCTTAACAGCTTCTCCTGGCGATTTAGACCATCTAGCGCTTGGTTTTTTAGTCTCGGAGGGGCTAATTGAGAATCCGGCCTTGATTAAAAAAATTTCAGTGGACGATAGTGGTTGTGTTTGGTTGGAAACTCAGAAAAAGATTTCTCACTGCGGCGCTCGGCGAAAGATTTTGACTTCGGGTTGCAGCAAGGGAGTAATCTTTGAAGTTGGCGGGAGTTTTAAGAAAATAACTCGCCGGGTAAAGATTCCTTTTGAGGAGCTTGTTGAGCTGGTTAAAAAGGGAATAGAGCAGTCTGAAGCAACTAAACAAAGTCGGGGCTTGCATTCAACCTTTCTTGCTGACCGCCGTGAGATTTTATCTTTGAAAGTTGATATAGGGCGCCATAATGCAGTTGACAAAGTAATTGGTGAGGCTTTTAAAGGTGGTTTTTTAAAGAAAGCAATTATTTTAGTTACCACTGGTCGAGCATCTTCTGAAATTGTTTTTAAAACTTTGCGAGCCAGGATACCGATTTTGGTTTCTCTTTCTTCGCCAACCGATACGGCAGTGGATTTAGCTGAGGATTATGGTTTGACTTTGCTCGGCTATGCTCGTCTGAACCGGGCTTTGGTTTTTACTCATACTTGGAGGATAACTTGCAATGGAGCAAAGAGTTGTTAAAATATGTTTCTCAAGTTACAATTTAATTGAAAGGATGTGAGAAATTAAATGATATTTCCAGCGTTACTTGGTCCTCTTGGGCTTCCTGAAATTCTTCTTATCCTCTTTATTGTAATCCTTTTATTTGGACCCAAAAAACTTCCTCAACTTGGAAAGTCAATTGGCGAAACGGTCAAAGAGTTGCGCAAAGCTCAAGAGCGGGACGACGAAGAAGAGGAAGAAGAGGAGATAGTGGAAGAAGTTAAAAAGCCAAAAAAAGCCAAGTCAGCTAAGGTTAAGAAAGGTAAGTCAACTAAGAAGAAGGTATAAAGATGTCTGAAAAGTTACGACAGGAGGAAATAGTCAAAGAAGAAATAAAAAAAAGGTCAAAAGAGGGAAAAATTTCTTGCCCTCAAGCCCGTAAAATATCTGAGGAACTAAAAGTTTCTTATCGTCAAGTTGGTGCTGTAATAAATGAGTTAAAAATAAAAATTGTTGATTGCGACCTGGGTTGTTTTTAGTGGTTAGTGACATAATTGAGCTTTGAAAATTAAATAAATCACTCCGAGCCAGTGGACCTAAGGTTAAAACTAAGGCAGCTGGCCGATAGGGTTTGATTGGAAACGATCAAGCCTCCCGCTTTGGAAAGGAGTAAAAAAGCTTTTTTGAATTTTCAATTAAAGGCGTGCTTTCTTTTGCGGGAGGTACGCCTTTTTTTTACGCTTACAAGGAAGAAAGGAAAACTATGGCTAAGAAATTGTTTATTATCTCGCTTACAGGACTGCTTTTAGGAATGGCTGGTTGTCAATCAAGATTGTTGAATAGTCTTAGCGGCAAAGATAATTCAAACAAAAACTTGATTTTAGCTACTACAACCAGCGTTTATGATAGTGGACTTTTAGAAAAGCTGGTGGCTGATTTTGAGAAGAAGTTTGGTTGTCGGGTTAAAATTATTGCTGTTGGTTCAGGTGAGGCTTTGAAGATGGGCGAGAGGGGCGATGCCGATGTGTTGTTTGTTCATTCTCCAGAAGCTGAAGAGAAGTTTATGAAGCAGGGTTTTGGAAAAGAGAGAGAGCTGGTGATGACCAATTATTTT